>JAQXLY010000001.1 GCA_029012365.1 Lachnospiraceae bacterium
CCGCATTCTTTAAGGACTGGTATAAGGTGGATGTGGCAAGCTGGATTCGCCGTGACCGCAATCACCCGTCTGTGATTATGTGGAGTATCGGAAACGAGATTTACGATACCCATGCCGATGAGCACGGACAGGATATTACAAGGTATCTGACGAAGGAGGTAAGGCTGCATGACCCGCTTTTGAACGCACCGGTTACTATCGGCTCAAATTATATGCCGTGGGAAAATGCAAAAAAGTGTGCGGAGCTTGTGAAGTTTGCGGGCTATAACTACGGGGAAACCTGCTATAAGGAACACCATGCGGAGCATCCGGACTGGTATATTTACGGAAGTGAAACCGGCTCAACGGTACAAAGCCGCGGTATTTACCGTTTTCCTCTCGAACAGTCTGTACTCTGTGATGATGACGAGCAGTGTTCCTCACTCGGCAACGCTACTACAAGCTGGGGGGCAAAGTCTACGGAGTATTGCATCTATACGGACAGGGATGCGAAGTTCAGTTTGGGACAGTTTATCTGGACCGGGTTTGACTATATCGGGGAGCCGACCCCGTACCACACGAAGAACTCTTACTTCGGGCAAATTGATACTGCAGGTTTTTTTAAGGACCAGGCGTATATCTATCAGGCGGAATGGACGGACTACAAGGAAAAGCCGATGGTACATATTTTCCCGTACTGGGATTTTTCCGAAGGACAGACGGTGGACGTGCGGATATGCTCCAATGCACCGAGAGTAGAGCTTTTTGTAAACGGAGAGTCCAAAGGAGATTACGCGATTAACCATGCAAATGGGACAAAGCTTCTCGGTCACTGGAAGGTGCCATATGTGCCGGGAGAAATTATGGCGGTTGCTTACGATGAAAATGGAACGGAAATCGCAAGGGATACCGAGCATTCCTTCGGCGACCCGGCAAGGATTTTGTTAAAGCCGGAAAGCACGAGCCTTGCGGCAGACGGCACGGATTTGATTTTTGTGGAAATCGAGCTGGCGGATAAAGACGGTTATCCGGTAAAAAATGCGAGAAACCGGGTACATATTTCGGTGGAAGGTGCCGGACGTCTGGTCGGACTGGATAACGGTGACAGTACGGATTACGACAACTACAAGGCAACCAGCCGCAGACTGTTTTCCGGTAAGCTGTTAGCCGTGATTGCGGCAAAGCAGACACCGGGAGAAATCGTGGTAAAAGCAGCTTCTGTAGGACTGCCGGAGGAAACGGTTGTTTTATGGGCAGAGCCTTGCGCGGTGCCGGAGGGTGTTTCTGCAACGGAGGACAATGTGGCAGCGGAGGCAAGGTGGCTGGCACTAAGAGAGGCGGCGGAAGCAGCAAAACAGAGCGCTGAGGAAGCAGGTAAAGAGACCGTTGCTCAATGGAAGAAGCGTATGGCTGAGGAAGTACCGGTACGCCGTATTGATATTGTGACGGAGGGGAGAAACTGCCTGAATGCCGAACAGAAAGAAGTTCTTCTCACGGCAAAGATTTATCCGGAAAATGCTACTTATCGGGATCTATTATGGCGTGTGACAAACAATGGCGGTGTAGATTCCAATATTGCAAAGCTCACGGATGTAGCATCGGGAGCTTCCGGAATGAGTAAGTCCGAAGGACTGGCATACGGGAACAGGGTACTTTTAACCGCACTCGGTGACGGAGAGGTACGTGTCCGCTGTAACGGAAAGAACGGTGCGGAAAGGATTCGCCTGATTTCCGACATGGATTTTGTAATCGAGGGAATCGGAACGGCATATCTGAACCCGTATGAGCTTATTTCCGGCAGCCTTTATACCAGACATCAGGGGGTGGTGACAAACGGGAATGAGCGCGGAGTGGCAACCGCAAGAGAAGGAAAAACGACGGTGACCTTTGATAATGTGGATTTCGGAGAGTTCGGTTCGGACGAAATAACGCTGCCGATTTTTGAGCTTGGCGGGGATGCGGTTCAAATCGAAATCTGGGAGGGAGCACCTGGAGATGCCGGAAGTAAGCATGTAGACACTGTGACTTATCACGTGCCGTCGATTTGGAATACCTATCAGGAGCGTACCTATAAGCTTCCGGTTCGCTTAAAAGGAGTGACCGCGCTCAGTTTTATTACGGAGAATAAAATACATCTCAAGGGCTTTTATTTTACAAAGCAGGAGAAGGCGTTTGCAATGCTTCCGGTAAAGGAGAATACTTCAATTTACGGAGACACCTTCACCGTGGAGGAGGATGCCGTTACCGGTATCGGCAATAACGTAACCCTTGTCTTTGAAGGAATGGATTTCGGTGAACGGGGTGCCGAAAGGGTTACCATCTGCGGAAGGAGCCGTCTGCCGAAGAACACCATTCATATCCGCTTCAACGGAGAAGACGGTGACAGAAATGAAATTGCGGAATTTACGGGCTCTGGGACTTACGTGGAGCAGACCTTTGATTTTTCAAAGGTAACCGGAAAGAATACGGTGAATTTTGTATTCCTGCCGGGCTGTGAATTTGATTTTAAGTGGTTCCGGTTTGAATAGCCTTTCGTTTTGTTTATGCATCACTTTTATAGATATTTAGCGGAATTTGGAAGGATTTTTACGGATTTTTAACGGAATTATCCTGTATACTAAGGTTGTCACCCGCGGAATTTACGGGAAACGACATTAAAACCGGCAGCAGACCGGCTTTCGGAGGATAGTAATACATGGATATTTCATTTTCCTATTTTTTAGGACAGATGCTTGAAAATTCCGTACTGTTTCTTGCGGTACTTCTGACGCTCGGAGTGATTTTTGTAAACGGTTGGACGGATGCACCGAATGCGATTGCTACCTGCGTGGCGACAAGGAGTATGCCGGCAGGTGCGGCAATTTTTATGTCGGCGGTATTTAATTTTCTCGGCGTGCTTGTTATGTCCCTTGTGAATACAACCGTGGCAATGACCATAAAAAACATGGTAAATTTTAACGGGGATAACAGGAAGGCATTGATAGCTCTGTGTGCCGCCATGTTTGCCATTGTGGTATGGGCCGTGGCCGCATGGTATTTCGGAATCCCGACCAGTGAGAGCCATGCACTTATTGCAGGGCTTTCCGGAGCTGCGATTTCATTACAGGGAGGACTTTCCGGAATCAATTTGTCGGAGTGGATAAAGGTGATTTACGGGCTGGGGTTATCGACTGTTCTGGGTTTTGCATCAGGGTTCGGGGCTTCTAAGCTTACCGTGGCACTTTGCAGGAATATGGAACGTAAAAGTGCGAACCGTTTTTTTACGGGAGCACAGATTGTCGGCGGAGCGGCTACTTCCTTTATGCACGGGGCGCAGGATGGTCAGAAATTTATGGGCGTATTGCTGCTTGCATTGTTTCTGGTCAATGGTTCCGACACAGCTACAGCGGTACAGCCGCCGTTCTGGATGATGCTTGTTTGTTCTGTGGTAATGGGACTGGGAACATCCATCGGCGGGAAAAAGATTATAAAATCCGTGGGAATGGATATGGTGCGACTGGAAAAATTTCAGGGCTTTTCCGCAGATATTGCGGCGAGCTTCTGCCTGCTTTTATCGTCCGTATTCGGAATTCCCGTAAGTACAACCCATACGAAAACAACCGCAATTATGGGTGTCGGGGCGGTAAAACGCCTCTCGGCAATTAATTTCTCGGTGGTACGTGAAATGGTGCTTACATGGGTGCTTACATTTCCGGGGTGCGGGCTTATCGGATTTTTAATGGCAAAGCTGTTTATGCTGTAACACAGCACAGAATCATGATTGGAAAAGGAGAGCAGACGATGGCAAAGAAAGGTGACCGGTATTATTTTGATAATTTTATTGAGTGTGTGGAGTGCTCCTGTCTGGCAGCAACACTTTTAGGGGAAACCGTAAAAAATTATTCCGGAAGTAAATTAACACAGGTCAGAGAGCAGATTCATGAAATTGAGCATGAGGCCGATGTGAAAAAGCATGAATTGATGAATATGCTAAATAAGGCATTTATAACACCGATAGAGCGGGAGGATATTATTTCTCTGGCGCAGAATCTGGATGATATTACGGATACGATTGAGGATGTTTTCTTACGGATTTATATCTGTGATGTTGATGCAATTAAGGATACGGCGGTGGCAATGACGGAGCTTGTAATTTCCGCCTGTGCGGCTTTAAAAACAGCAATGGAGGAGTTCCCGGAGTTCCGTAAATCCACGAAGCTTAGGGAATATCTGATTCGGATTAATGATTTGGAGGAGGAGGGTGACAACCTGTATATTGAAGGAATGCGGGAGCTTCACACCGGCGGCTGTGACCCTTTGGAGGTAATTGCATGGCGTGACATTTACTCTTATCTGGAGCGCTGTATGGATGCCTGTGAGCACGCGGCAGATGTAATCGAAACGGTAATAATGAAAAATTCGTAGGAAATCTTACAGAATTGTTAGATTTTAAGGGAGATTTGTAAGCCGAAGCTATGGCAAAGCAACTCCCTTTTATTGTACAATGGGGACAGAAATCAGGAAGGGAGATACTTTAAGGATGAGTATTTTAAAGGTAAACGGAGTACAAAAGGTATATACGACACGCTTCGGAGGAAATAAGGTAGAGGCACTCAAATCGGTTTCCTTTGAAGTAGAGCAGGGAGAATATGTCGCTATCATGGGCGAGTCCGGTTCCGGTAAAACGACGCTGCTTAATATTTTAGCTGCACTGGATAAGCCTACCTCCGGTACGGTATGGCTTGACGGAAAGGATTTTTCACAGATTAAGGAGTCAGAGGTGGCAGAGTTCCGCCGGGATAATCTGGGATTTGTATTTCAGGAGTTTAATCTTCTGGATACCTTTACCATTGAGGACAATATTTATCTGCCGCTTGTACTGGCGGGAAAGCCGTATGACGAGATGAAAAAGAGGCTGGAGCCGATTGCGGCAAAGCTCGGCATTACGGAGCTTCTGAAGAAGTATCCGTATGAGGTATCCGGCGGGCAGAAGCAGCGCGCGGCGGTGGCAAGAGCCCTGATTACGAATCCGAAGCTGATTCTGGCGGATGAACCCACGGGAGCGCTGGATTCTAAAGCAACGGATGAGCTGCTCCGCCTGTTTGCGGAGATTAACCGGAGCGGTCAGACGGTACTTATGGTAACGCATTCCGTAAAGGCTGCAAGCCATGCGGGCAGAGTCCTGTTTATTAAGGACGGAGAGGTGTTTCATCAGATTTACCGGGGAGAGCAGTCAAATGAGCAGCTGTATCAGATGATTTCGGATACACTTACAATGCTGGCGACAGGTGGTGAGAGATAATGAAAACAGTTTTTTTTCCTAAGCTGGCATGGGAGGGAATCAGAAAGAATAAGCGGATGTATGCTCCGTATCTCCTGACCGGCTGTGTCATGGTTATGATGTCGTATATTCTGCGTTTTGTGGCGGACTCTCCGGCTGTAGAGAGTATGCGCGGCGGAAGGTCAATGGTTATGGTGCTGGCTCTTGGTGCCGGAGTAATGGCTGTTTTTTCGGTACTGTTTTTGTTTTACACCAATTCCTTTATCATTCGTCAGAGATATCCGGAATTCGGACTATATAATATCCTCGGGATGGATAAGCGAAACATCGGAAAGCTTATGCTTTGGGAAGGAAGCATGGTGGCAGGGATTGTTATCGGAGTCGGCAGTTTCTTGGGGATAGTGCTTACAAAGGCAGCGGAGCTCGTTCTGTTCAATCTGGTTTATGTGGATGTTAATTATGATTTGCGTCTAAACGGAGATGCTCTTTGGAAAACGATACTTACTTATGGACTTATCTATTTGCTGCTTCTTGTGAATTCCTTTGTGAGGGTGAGAAGGGCGAAGCCGCTTGAACTCATGCAGAGCAACCGGGCAGGAGAACGTACACCGAAGCGTACCTGGCTCTATGCCGCAGTGGGAATGTTATTTCTGGGAACGGCATATTATCTTGCGGTCAGCATTAAGACTCCGCTTAAGGCAATGAATACGTTCTTTTTGGCAGTCCTTCTGGTTATTATAGCAACGTACCTTTTATTTATGGCAGGTTCGGTAGTGCTTTGCAGAATTCTTCAGAAGAATAAGAGGTATTACTATACGCCTAAGCATTTTGTGTCTGTTTCTTCCATGGCATACCGTATGAGGAGAAACGGGGCAGGGCTTGCATCCATTTGCATTCTTCTGACGATGGTGCTTGTAATGATTTCCTCCTCTGCAAGTCTTTATTTTGGCGTTGAGGATGCAATCAAAGGACGTTATCCGGCAGGAGTGAATCTGTCGGTAAGATTAAAAAGGGCGGGAGCGTCTACACAGGATTATATTGAACAATTATGGGGGCAGGTAGAGAGTAATATTCAGATAGATTCGGAACCGGTCATGTATCTGATGGGCGAGGTTCCGGTGAAGTTTGTGGAAAACGGCGTTGTAAGTCAGGGTGTAGACGATGATACCTTTACCGGGTCAGACATAGGTTATCTTTCGGTAGTACCGTTATCGGATTACAATCGCATTAGTGGGTGTACGGAAAGTCTGAACGGGGAGGAATGCCTGATTTATACAGTTGGAAGGGAGTACGGTTCAGACACGTTTTCAGTGAACAACGGTAATCCGTACCGGGTAAAAAAGGGATTGGAGCGGTTCTTTTTAGAGGATGAGGCAACTCTTTTCCCTGTAATCTATGTCGTAACAGACAATTTTGAAACGTTTACAGAGGCGTTTACCCCGGATGAAACAATTACGGGCTCAGACGTTATGGTATTTTATTGGCGTTGCGGGTTTGACATGGATACGCCGGAGAGGGAGATTGCTGCCTGTGATAAGCTATATGAGGTGATTTCCGAGAACTCGGATGAAAATGAAATGCTTTACTATAGCGTGGATAGCAGGGAAATGAACAGGGAAGAATTTATACAGATGTATGGAGGCTTGTTTTTCCTTGGAATGATGTTAAGTATCGTATTTTTGCTTGCGGCTGTTCTGATTATTTACTATAAGCAGATTTCAGAGGGGTATGAGGACCGTGCCCGCTTTGATATTATGCAGAAGGTAGGTATGACAAAGCGGGATATCCGAAAAAGCATTAATTCACAGGTACTTACCGTGTTCTTTTCTCCACTGGTGTTTGCAGGGATTCACCTCGGCTTTGCGTTTCCGTATGTATGGAAAATCCTGAATTTATTCGAGCTGTATAATATGCCGCTTGTCATTTGGGCAAATGTCATTTGTTTTGTTGCTTTCGGAGTGTTTTATGCAATGGTATACAAAGTAACCTCCAATACGTATTACTCTATTGTAAGTGGAAGAAAGAAGGGAGTGTAAAAAAACTTCTTTAAAAGAAAAATCGCTATGAGCTCGCGCTCATAGCGATTTTTTGGGTGCGCCTTGCGGCGCACGTCGCTAAAGGGTGCAAGTCCCTAGTTCGCCCTAGTAGTGGGAAGGACACAGCCAAAACCAAGGGTGTCGTGGGTGACTGCGAATCTGAAGGAAGGTGGAGGCAAATCTCTGGT
>JAQXLY010000002.1 GCA_029012365.1 Lachnospiraceae bacterium
CAGCTTGAAAAGCAAGAAGGGCAAAGACTTCAGCTACAGGGATTTACAGAAGGTCTACACAATCATTTTGTATGAAAAAAGTACGGCAGAATTCAAAACCTGCAACGAAGTATTCGTACATCACGCATCCACTGTCTGTGACAGCGGTCTGGAACTGAATTTCTTACAGGAATTCTACCTCATAGCACTTGACGTATTTGCTAAAAGCGAGTATGCTAAGATTAAGAAACCGAAAGACCGTCTGAACGCCTGGCTGTCCTTCTTCTGTACGGAAAATACAGAGGATGCGATAAAGCTTTGTGAGATTTACCCGTGGCTTTCGGAGGCTTATAAAGAAATGGCAAAGTTTGCAGCCAATCCGGAGGAGTTGATAGGTATGTTTTCAGAAATGTTGCACGAGTTAGACCGTAATACTACCCGCTATATGGTAGACGATATGAGGGAGAAAATAGAAAAGCAGGGGAAAACTATTACCGAGCAACAAGGGACTATTACCGAGCAACAGGGGACTATTACCGAGCTGCAGGGGACTGTTGCCGAACAAAAGGAAGCACTTGCAGAGAAAGATGGAACCATTACAGACCTGCAAAAATTGATTGCCGAGCAAAAGGCGGAAATCAATCGTTTGCTGAAAAATCATAACAACGCTTAATCGCATCTAATAAAATGAGGCGTATGGGAAACTACTACCTTACATGGAATATGATTCCCATACGCCTTATTCTACGTTGTCAGACGATATACAGATGCCCGTCCTTCAGTGCCGCCTGTAAGCCGTTTCTCTGTTCCTCCGAATCAAGCAAAACAGAATACTGTGCCCAGCCGGAGTAAAATCCCTCCTTCACCGTCGGAGTCTTTACCACACTATCCAGAGCTTCCGAATACCGCATTCACCGCCTCAAGCTCGTACTCACGGAACGCCTATAATTCGACGCGTGACAATCTGAAGTGAGAAATGTAATTAATCGATAGCTACTTTTCCCACTATCTTAAGAACATGACTCGTGTTCTTTATTGAAGCTGCTCCCCTATGAGCGTTTTCAGGAAATAGAACGATATAATCTCCTGTTCTCAATGTCATACTTGCCATTCTCTTAGGTACTCGCCAGAAAATTACATCTTTTTCATCGTCGTAATCTTCTTTAACGGTTAGCTTGGAAATATCAACAACATCCATCATTTCTTCCCCGTTAGCCATGACCTGAATATCAATATATTTTCTGTGAGATTCCAATTTACATTCATCTGCAGGCTTTGTGTCATATGACTGTATTGAGTAAAAAAACTTGTCGTTTACAATAACCTTCTTCCCTGCATCTATTTCAGAAAGCTCTAACTCAGTCAAATATTTAACTGCCTCGTTAACTCTTCGAGCTATCTCTTCATCATCAACCTTTGGTGCAATAAGCCATTCAGCAAATTCTCGAAGAGCTCCTTCACCGGCTTTGCTTACGCATACATAATCCGCAATCGCTTTAATCTCTTTCACAGCATCACAAGGGCAACCAACTATACCACCAGCTTCCTGGATTGCGGCCATGCACTTAAGATCAAGAATGTCATCTCCAAAATAGGGGCAGGCCCCAATATTTTCTTCTCCAACAATCTCTTTTAGTGCAGTTAGCTTATCCATCTTTCCTTGATACACTTCGGTAATGCCAAGCTCATCACATCTATGCTGAACTATCGAGCTATTCATTGCGGTGATAATTACCGGGACGATGCCGACAGGTTTCAAGATAAAGTTGCTAACGTACCCATCCTTGATAGAGAAAGCTTTCATAGCTTCTCCATTAGGTCCCATATAGATTTTTCCATCTGTCAACGTACCGTCGACATCTAAAATCAAGTACTTAATCATATAGTCACCTTACACCCCGATAAGCTCATTAACCATTTCCAATGTTGCTTCGTCCAGATCTGGCTTAATCGTGCATGTTTCCCATTTGATTTTGGGAATCAGAAGCGTAAGCGAAGGAAGCATGATGTTTAAAAGACAAGGTTCGTTATCTTCAAGCCAATCTTTGAATCTATCAAGTTCTTCGTAACTGTCCAATGTTGCCGCTTTGATTCCGTAAGCATTTGCTACATGTTCAAAATCAGGAACGGTATAGCCGCTCTCTTCTGTAGTGATGCAGAATCTGTCCCCATAAGATCCGTGCTGAATTTCGCTGATTTTTCCCAACTCTCTATTATTAACAACTAGAATCTTAATAGGAACCTTGCATTTTTTTAACTATCCCACTATAATAAGGGCAAAGGAATGTGTGTAGCTCTTTTTCTGCTAAACTTTTTGTATCATAAGGAAAGGAGTATGAATGAAACAAAAGACACACATTTCCAACGTATTGGAAGGAAATGACTGCAAGGACCGGTATGATGCCGAGGTCAAGAAGATTCTGAGCGACAAAACGATTTTGTCATGGATTTTGAAATACACTACCGAAGAATTTGCAAGTACCCCTGTTTCGCAGATTAGGGAGTGTATTGAAGGTAAGCCGGAGGTAGGAACCCACCGCGTTTATCCGGGACATACGGCAAAACAGAAGCCGGAGGCGATTACGGGAAGCGATACGGTTGACAAAGTTCCAGGCGAGGGACAAATCACCTACGACATACGATTTTATGCCGTAACGCCTGACAAAAAACGTATAAAATTAATTATTAATGTTGAGGCGCAGAAGGACTTTAATCCCGGCTATGATTTGGTAACGCGGGGTGTCTTCTACTGTACAAGAATGCTCTCAGCACAAAAGGATACCGAATTTGCCGGTGATGATTATGATAGTATGAAAAAGGTATATTCTATCTGGATATGCATGGAGGCACCACGCAGTATGGAGTATACCATTACATCCTATAAGCTTGGGCAGAAAAATGTTTACGGTAAAGCTAAGAAATGCTTTAGGTATGACCTGATGGAAGTTGTCATGGTCTGTCTCGGAAGGGAAGAAGCCGCATCCCGCGGAAACAGACTGCACGGCATGCTGAGTACGCTGTTATCCGAAAAGCTGCGGCCTGAGGAAAAGGAAAAAATCTTATCCGATAAATATGATATTGATACTTCGAAAGAGCTGGAAGGAGGCCTTAGACAAATGTGTAATTTAAGTGATTTGGTAGAGGAAAGAGGTATTAAAAAAGGCTTGGAGATTGGTAGGGAGGAAGGAAGAGAGGAAGGAAGAGAGAAAGGAAAAGTTGAAACTCTGTTTTCACTAGTCTGTAAAAAAGTAGAAAAAAACAAGTCCCTCGCCCAGATTGCAGATGAACTGGAAGAATCTGTGGATACCATTCTTCCGCTTTACAATCAGGCAATGCAGGAAAAAATATGACTTATTAAAGGTGGAGCTGTCATACGGACAGCTCCACTTGCACATTACACGGCTATACTGCATTTTTAGGTGTTAACCGCTCCATCTGTGCTCTTTTTTGTTGCATCGAAGGATGAACATAAACGGAAAGAGTCGTTGTAATACCCGAGTGTCCAAGTATTTCCGATAATGATTTGGTATCAAAGCCCATCTCCACACAACGGGTAGCAAAGGTATGACGTAATGTATGAAATGAATAGCTTCCTATTGCATTTTTAATAAGATACTTTCTATAACGAACATAGTACTGATGCGGCTCTGTAGGGTGCGTGGTTCCCGTTAAAATATAACAATCCCCGCTACATCTGTGTTTTTCTAAATGCTTCGCTAAAAACGCCGGTAACGGAATTGTCCGGACAGAGCTTTCCGTCTTCGGCTCTCCGATAATCACCTTTGTTCTGTTCGGTGTATGAGGGTTCAGGTCTGCAATCCGTTCTACGGTACGGCATATGTTAAGTGTTGAATTTGCAAAATCAATATCAGACCAACGTAAACCACAGAGCTCACCTATTCTTATCCCCGTAAAAAGTGATAACAAAATGCCAAGGCTCACTGTGTCTTCAGAGCTTAATAAACATTGTTCCATCTTTATGCGTTTTTCGTCTTCCAGTGTTTTTACCACTCTTTTCTTTCTCTGCGGATACCGTATTTTTCCAATAACCTGACAAGAGACTCCATTTTCGTATCCGTATCGCAGAATTGCTTTTAAAACGCACAAAATGTCCGTAACGGTTTTCGGGGAAAGACCTTCTCCCAATGTTCCTCCCTTTTCAAGTAAAAACACCGTCAGGTCACTGACCGTCTTTGAATCAAGCTTTGTAACGTGGCATTCTCCGAGCTGCGGTGCCAGATATTTTGACACAATACGATGATATCTTGTATAGGTTGATTCCTTTACATTCATTTTTCTATCCAAAAGCCACAAATTCGCCAGATAAAGAAATTTTTCATTGTCATTTGTAACTAAGGACTCCTGTTGCTTTAATTTTGCCCGCTCCATGTCTCTCTTTTCCTTTACCTCCTCATAAGTAGCACCGTATAGGTAACGATATTTTGCTTTTCCGGCTTCGTAATGATGGATATACCTTGCTTCCCATCGTCCGTCCTTTCGCCTGAAAATGTTTTCACCTGTTCTTGACATAATGAACTCCTTTCATTTTGACACTGAATTTGACTACATATTAAATAGTACAACAGAAATCAATGTGAGCACGAAAAACGATTATACTGTCGGAGTAAAATTGAACTAAAAAGTCTGGGGTAGTTGACAAATATCCGGTCGTATGATAGAATCATGTAGGTTGTTAATTATTTTTTTGTTGCTGTCATGTTTGAATACTTAGACTGTAATGAAGTGCTGTACTTCATTACACATTGAAAAATCTTTATAAAACAAAAGAGTGTCTCAGTCGTTTCCGATTTGAGACACCCTTTTTATTTCTATTACTCTTCTCTTTTTTAATTACGTATTCCCATTACTTTCTCATACTTCCCCCGGTAATCCCATTAAGTCTTAGGCACATTGCAATGTGACAACCAGATATGCCGCATATATGAGGAGTAACAAAGCACCCTGCCATCTGCTGAATTTAGACTTTATCATTGTCGGAACTACTGCCACAAGACAAACCAGAAGGCATACCGGCAAATCGATTCTTGCCGCGGATTCGGCTAATGGAAGCGCCTTTCCTGACACTAAGGCAGACAGCGGCATGATAAGCGTCATGTCAATAATATTTGCTCCGAGGATATTCCCGACAGAAAGCGCGGACTGCTTCTTTACGATTGCCGTAACCGTTGTAATCAGCTCCGGAAGAGATGTGCCGACCGCCACCAGCGTCACTCCGATGATACGCTCGGATACACCAAATACACGTGCCAGTTCACTTCCGTTATCTACTAATAAATCGGCTCCCCACACAATTCCTATTGTACCGATGACAAACTTGATGATATTTGTAATCACAACTTTTTTCTGCTTAAGAGACGGATCCTTTTCCTCCTTTCCCTCACGCGCCATCGTCTTTTTAGCACTTCCTACATTCTCTACACAGAACACAATAAAAACAAGAATCAAAATCACCGAAAAGGCAATATTAACCTTACCAAAGAAACCGCAGCCCACAATAAGAAGCGCTGCAAGGCACATCAAAATGCCTTTCATCAGATAATCACTGCGTTTAATTATACCCGGCATGCAAACCAGAGAAATCGCCATAATCAGACCTACGTTTGCCGTCACACTTCCCACAGCATTACCTACCGCCATATCTACCTTTCCCTGGGATGCTGCCATGACAGACACTAACATCTCCGGCAACGTGGTGGCGATACTGACTACCGTTGCACCGACAATCAGCTTCGGAATCCCGCTGACCTCTGCCATCCATGACGCCGCATCCACAAAGAAATCACCGCCCTTAATGACAAATAAAACTCCTACTGCAAATAAAAGAATCGTAACCGCAAGCTCCATCCGAACGTCCTCCTGACATTTCTGTCTTCTTCTTTTTGTTAAATCATTACCCTATTCTACACTTTCCAAACAGTTCTGTCAATCGGCAGGGATTCTTTTTTAGACAGCCCTTAGGAAAGCACCAAATTAATCAATGCTTCCTTAGACCTATAACAAGGCTATGAACATTCGTCACTCTGTTCCTTCCTCCGGAAAATAAACTCTGATTTTCAGCCTTTCCTTTTCATATTGCGCCGTTATACTTCCCCCCATCTGCTCCACCAGAGTTTTCGCAATGGAAAGTCCCAGCCCTGTGGACTTTCTGGCAGCTTCCACTGTATAAAAACGGTCAAACAGCTTCCCGACCTGTACCTCATCCAGTCCGGACGCCTGATTTACAAAATCCATTTCCCCGTTCTCCGATAATGTGATTTCCAAATCTCCGTCACTGTATTTCAGAGCATTATTCAGCAAATTAGAAAACACCCTGGACAAAGCGGAACAATCCAACACGCGGATTACCTTCTTATGAGGCATCCTGATTTCCGGCGTAATTCCACGTTCCGTAAGCACGGCATAAAATGCCGCAATGCTTTCTTCCAATACTCCGTTTAGCACAACCGGCTCTTTTGTAAGTTCTTTTCCTTCCGCCAAAATAACGGAATAGCGGAAAAGCTCCTCCGTCAGCTGTGACAATAACTCCGCTCTGTTCCGAATCATCTCAATGTACTTGGCAACCGATTCTGACATTTTCTCTTCTTCCAATAAGTCCAGATACCCCCAGATGGCGGTCAGCGGTGTACGCAGGTCGTGGGAAATATTTGTAACCGCATTCTTAAGCTCCGAATCCCCCTGTTCAAAGCGATGTCTTTGTTCCCGCAGCTTACGTAACTGCCTGTTTATCTCGTTTGTAAGTTGTCGTATATACTTATCACGACTTGCTGTATCAATCAAGGTATTCGTGTCGGTTATGAGCCGTTCGGCAAAGTCAGACGCAATATTCTTTACCGACCTTTGCATTCTGTCTATTTTTATTATCAGAACAATAATTATCACCGCCATACTACCGATAACGGTCCACAACCAGACTTCCATAGCTACCTCCTTACTACTCTTTTTTTGAATTTACCAAGTAAGCATCTATTTTCCTACATACCTTCTACTCCCGTTTGTCCCATACCTTACTTCAAATCCTTCCGTCTGAAAAAGTACCAGCCGCCCAAGGAGGTACCGACTGTAACTATAAGTGAATAAACCGGTAATACGGCGAGATTTTTCGGCGGTTCCTCACTGAAGGCATACTCCAGCATCTGACTGCACGGTTGAAAATCCATTATAAATTCATAGACCTTTCGCTTCGTTCCCCTTAAATAATTCGGATTCGGTACCGGTTCTCCCTGCACAATCTGTCCTTCCTCATTCATTATAAAACTGCTTTCGATATACTCCGGTGCCTGAAGCTTGCTGTAAACCGTCACTCCTGCCATAGTCAGTGCCAGTGCCGTAAGAATTGCCACAACCACTCCCGTTGATTTACTGTGTATCAGCATGGCAAGGAGTAAAAACAGAGAAACCATCGCGACCACCGTTACAATACTTGCCAGAGAGCAAAGCACCAGTGTCCGCACCGGCGTTTCAAACGGCTCAAGCAGCAGACAGCCGAGCCCGGCTATCGTTACAATGTAAACAACGTGCATCATAAGAGCTGCGGATACGCAAACCACCCAGTTCGCACCGTAAATTTCTCCTCTGGTATGTCCTACCGCCAGCTTATTTCGTATTGTTCCGTCGCTGTAATCCGTTCCGACCCAGATGCCGGTAAAAACAGCTGCTATAATACCAAAATAGATACCACCCGCAAACCATAATCCGTCCGCTGTATGGAAAGCATACTCCGGTGCAATCAGTAAATCGCGAAACCGTGTCCCTACCGCAAATACCGCAAACCCAAACTCAAACAACATGCACAGCCGGAAAATCATACTATGAAACAACCGTGAAAAATTTGCAGAAATCAATTTACTCATTCGTCCCACCTCCTACCAGATTTACATAATAGCTCTCCAGAGACTCATCTCTCTCTGTCACGGAATAAATCTCACAGTTCTTCTCTGCCAGAGCTAGGGCAAGCTTTGTGATGCTTTGCTTTCCATAGATATCGGCTTCCCTCTCCGACAGAATTTTATATTCCGTACCTCCGGCATCAAGTACATTTGCGAGTGCCTTACTATCACTGACCTCCACATGGATACTCTTTCTGCAGGATGCCTCTAATTCCTCTGCGCTCAGCTCCTTTACAATTCGTCCGCTGTCAATAAAGCCGTAATGGGTTGCAAGCTTGGAGAGCTCGTCTAAGATATGGCTGGAAATCAGTACCGTAATCTGCCGTTCCCTGTTCAGCTTTAAAATCAATTCCCTGATTTCAATAATTCCCTGTGGATCCAGTCCGTTAATCGGTTCATCCAGAACCAGAAAATCCGGGTCACCGCAAAGGGCAATCGCGATTCCGAGTCTTTGTTTCATTCCCAGCGAAAAATGCTTTGCCTTCTTTTTTCCGGTATCCGGAAGTCCGACAAGCCGCAAAATGTCCTGCAAACCGTCAAATGACGGAAGTCCTAAAATCCTGTATTGCTGTTTTAGGTTCTCCTCTGCTGTCATATTCTGATAAATGGACGGTGTTTCCACTACCGCTCCCATTCTTCTGCGGGATTTTACCATGTCTTTCTCCGTACTCTTTCTTCCGTACAACGTAAACTCCCCGGATGTAGGCTCCTGCAATCCGCAAATCAGTCGAATCAGTGTTGTTTTGCCGGCTCCGTTTTTCCCTACAAATCCATAAATTGCTCCCTTCGGGACATGCATAGACAGTCCGTTCAATGCTTTGAAATTTTTATAGCTTTTACATAATGCATCTGTTGTCAGAGCGTACTCCATTCCGTTATCCTCCTTTTCTATGATGTCAGAAGTGTATCACGGATTCGTAAAGGAACCGGTAAAGAAAGCGGTAAAGAAACGGTAAAGATTTACTCTGCCCGTAATTTAAACCCAATACCCCAGACCGCTTCAATATAATCCTTCCCGCTTCCCTCTCTGAGCTTTTTTCGCAGATTGCTCACGTGTATTTTCAACGAGCTTTCCGTACAATCCGGCGTATCCTGTGCAATCCGGTCAAGAAGTACCGACTTTGTTACGACCTGCGACGAATTTTGCAGCAGCAGCTTCAAAATGGCATATTCGGTTCTGGTTAATCTCATGTCTGTTGTGCCTACCGTCACACTATGCGTATCCGTATCCATCGTTATCTCTTCAAATGTCAGCACAGAACCAACACCGGATGTACCGGCATTTCGAAGGTGTATGGCTATCCGTGCTAAAAGCTCCTTTGTGTGAAACGGCTTTGTCACATAATCCACAGCACCGCCCAGTAGCAAATTCACCTTACTGTCCACATCCACCTTTGCACTTACCACAATGACCGGAATTCCCTGAATCCTTGGCAATACCTCCTCACCGTTTAAGCCCGGCAGCATTAAATCAAGCAAAATCAGGTCAGGCTTCGTCTGTGCCAGTACAAGTAACGCTTCCGTTCCGGAATATGCCCGCAGCACACCGTAGCCTTCCTTCATTAATACCTCTTCCAATACATTTCCGATATGTAAATCATCATCAATAATCAGTATTTTCTTTTCCATCGCAATCTCCTCACTCAATTTTAACGTTATACCTGTTTTACCTGTGACCACTCTCTAACACCGATTCCTCATTTTTCTTACAGCAGCTTTATTATAGTCCTTTCAGATGATGTTCGCAATATAAATTCTTACACCCACTTTTTTATATGACCTGTTCTCTTTTCTGTAAAACTATGGTATACTGTTCGCAAAAGCAAATTAAGGAGACACTGACTCATTCAGTACTTCATTCTTTTGCAAATTTTCCGGAGGCTCACTTCCGGTCTCAGAAAGGATATTACCATGGCTTTTGACGGACTTATGACAGCAGCTCTTGTTAAAGAGCTTTCCGACACCCTGACCGGCGGACGCATTGTAAAGATTGCCCAGCCGGAAAAGGATGAGCTGCAGTTACAAATAAAAAACTATGACACTTATAAACTGTTACTTTCCGCGGACGCTTCCCTGCCGCTTCTCTATCTGACGGAGGAAAGCAAGCAAAGCCCGCTTTCCGCACCGAATTTTTGTATGCTTCTCAGGAAGCACTTTAACAGTGCACGTATTCTTTCGGTGACACAGCCGGGACTGGAGCGTATTGTTGATTTTACGGTAGAGCACTTAAACGAGTTGGGAGACATCTGTAGAAAGCACATTATGGTAGAGCTGATGGGCAAACACAGCAATATCATTCTTGTCGATGAAAACGGCATGATTTTAGATGCAATCAAACGTGTTTCCGGTATGGTAAGCTCTGTCAGAGAGGTACTTCCGGGTCGTACGTACTTCATTCCGCAGACACAGGAAAAGCTTGACCCGCTGAATGTTTCTTTTGAGGAGTTTTTAAGCCTACGCGAAAAACCGATGCTGCTTAACAAGGCTCTTTATACTACCTTTACCGGACTTTCTCCGCAAACCGCAAACGAGCTCTGCCATCGTGCGGGACTTTCTCCTGACCTCCCGGCAGCGGAATTTTCCGAGGATTTTATCAGGCACCTGTTCCGTGTCTTTGCAGAGCTTATGGAGGATATTAAGGCAGGAAACTTTCTGCCGAACCTGATTCGAAAGGACGGCGAACCGGTAGCCTTTTCCGCCACTACCCTTACCCTGTACGAGGGAGATGATTATGAGGCAGAGGACTTTTCTTCCGTTTCCGCTCTATTGCAGGAGTTTTATTCCGAGAAAAATACGGTAACAAGAATCCGCCAGCGTTCCTCGGATTTGCGAAGGGTGCTCCAATCCGCCTTAGAACGTGAAGTAAAGAAATACGATTTGCAGCTAAGGCAGTTAAAAGACACAGAATCCCGTGACAGATATAAGGTATACGGTGAGCTTCTGACCGCTTACGGCTACGGCGTGGAACCGGGTGCAAAGGAAACTACCGTTACCAATTACTATACGAACGAGCCTCTTACCATACCGCTTGACGAAACTATGTCCGCCCTTGACAATGCAAAGCGCTATTTTGAGCGTTACGGAAAGCTGAAGCGCACCTGTGAAGCGCTTACTACGCAAGTAGAAGAAACCAGATCTGCGATTCTTCATCTGGAATCCATCAAAAACTCTCTGGAGATTGCAAGACATGAGGAGGATTTAGTACAGATTAAGGCAGAGCTTATCGAGTACGGCTATCTGAAAAAGCATACGGCAGCGGCAAACGGCGGCAAGGGTAAGAAGGAAAAAAAGGTTCGCATCACCGCAAAACCGCTCCACTACCGCACTACGGACGGCTTTGATATTTATGTCGGCAAAAACAACTACCAGAATGATTATCTCACCTTTGAATTTGCAAGCGGAAACGACTGGTGGTTCCACGCAAAGGACTGCGCGGGTTCCCATGTGATTTTAAAGAATGACGGCAGAGAGATTCCGGATCACGTATTTGAGGATGCGGGTGCTTTGGCTGCCTTCTACTCCAAAAACAAGGATGCCGGAAAAGTCGAGATTGATTATGTTGACAAAAAGCAGGTCAAGAAACCCAACGGCGCAAAACCGGGCTTTGTGGTTTATTACACCAACTACTCACTTATGGCAACGCCGGATATTTCCGGACTGACAGAAATAAATGACTAAAAAATATTTCCTACAAGATGGTCATGCTCTTACCATCGGATTAGTTTGGATTGTATCGACCGCCAGCATAATTACTTACCCTGCATACAGAAAGGATTTCCTATGAAATTAGCAGATACCCACACCCATACCAGATTTTCCATTGATTCAAAGGCAGAGCCTGCCGACATGCTTGCTGCCGCAAAGAAAGCAGGACTTTCCACCCTTTGCTTTACCGACCACATGGATTTGGATTTTCCGGGAGATAATACCCTGTTTATTTTTGATACAAAAGAATACTTCAGCGAACTGCTTCCTTTAAAAGAAAGCACTCCTGCCGATACTACAGATGCTTCCCTGCCGGAGCTTTTACTCGGCATTGAGCTGGGGCTTCGGCCGAGTCGCCCGGATTTGCGAGAAAGAATGAATACATTACTTGCAGCTCATCCCTTTGATTTTGTAATAGGTTCTACGCATGTAGTAGACGAGCTTGACCCCTATTATAAAGAATACTGGGAGCTTCCGGGAGACCGTCTGCTCCGCTACTTCGAGGACATCCGTACCAATGTAGCAGAGCATACAAACTTTGACTCTCTCGGTCACTTAGACTACATTATCCGGTATCTACCGGACTCCGTCTCCTTAACAAAAGACTATGCGGTACGGGACTATATGGATTTAATTGATGAGACACTGCGCACTCTCGTTTCCCGCGGGCAGGCGCTTGAGGTAAATACGGCGGGTCTTCGAAAAGGGCTTTCCTTTCCGCACCCAAAAGCTGAAATTCTAACCCGCTACCGGGAGCTTGGCGGTGAGCTTATTACCCTCGGCTCCGATGCCCACACTCCGTCCGATGTAGGCGCCGATATAAAGAAAACCGCAGAGCTTCTGAAAACCTGCGGTTTCAAATACTATGCGGTATATAAAGAGCGAAAACCGATAATGGAACGCCTCCTCTAAACTTCTCCAGCACCATACCTATTTCTCTTGCACTCTCCCGATTGGTTCTTCCAATATTCTGCAACAGTATTGGTATGCTCAATAATGTGTTTCACGGTAGGAACGGTCAGGAAACTCTACATACACTTTACGACTCTGTTTTTATAGAATATCCTCTATCCGGCACTGCAACCCGTCGGATAGACGCACCACAATATCCACCTGTGCCTTTCTGATATCCTTTGCCTTTCGTTCATAGGCCCGAATAGTATTTAACGATACTCCCGAACGCTCCGAAAGCTCCTCCTGAGTTAGTCCACACTGTCTACGAACCTTCTTTAATCTATTCTCACTCTGGTTCATATGAGCATCCATCACCTCAAGTGCCTTTTGCACATCAGCCTCATGAAGCGTATCATATCTTCCTAACAGTTCTTCGTAAGAAACTTCCTCCAAAATATTACGGAAGCTTCGTCCGGAATACCACTGATAATATGCCAGTATCCAACCGGTCCAGTACACATCGGAACGGCTCTGTGTTTCTATCACAATCGGCTCCGTTTCCAGCCTATACACTGTTTCCACCACTTCCGCACACAGCTCTGCTCCGCTTCGTCCGGCAACATACTTCGGATTTCCGTTCTCAATTTGCTCTGCCACACCCGACTGTAAAAACATGCGTAAAAACTCCTCCCCGTCATATCCGTATTCCAGAACCGCATCATGCAGCATATTTCCCACATTCCTTGCCGCCTTATTCAAATAAATGGCATCGTAAGCGTTCGTCATCCGGTCTCATCTCCTCACGTATGATATCAATTATAAACAAATCATCCTTTAAAGTATTTAATTCTTTTTTTTGGATATGATAGGCTGCTCTTGCCTTTGTATCCCGTTCCGTCCGTTTGTAATAGTATTCTCTGTAATCCGCCGTCTCATAGCCTTCGAAATCAATCTGCCGGAATGCCTGTTCCGAAATAAGTACCACCTGCTCCCCAAGTGTTCCGAGCTGCATTGCCCTGTTCAAATCTCTTACCGAAATCGTATTATTTACAAAATCCTCGGCAAAGGAGAAATAGGAATCGTCCGCCCGATAACCGATAATCACATCCACCTCGCTGGTATCCGGCATAAAATGCGTAAGCAGGTACTCTCTTCCGCGACTTCCCACATTATTATTGATATCAAACCGTCGGTTCTGAAGGAGTAACGCCATCCAGTTCAGAATATGATGCTCGCCCCGCGTCAAATACATTATATTAAGCCCTTCCGTATGCAATACATAGCGGTTCGCATAGCCGTCATTCTTCACCGGACACGCCCATTCCTTCGCAAGCTCCCTGCTCTCCGTACAATAAAAGCCCTGCCCGTAATCATTATATGTCTTTCCTGCGCCGTACCGAGGCACTTCTACTATCTGCTGTGAACCGTGATACAAGATAAGTTCATTTTTCATAAGCATCCTCCAAAAATAACACTACAGTATTAATTCATCTTTGGTTTTATTGTAATACCACAGTATCAGTTTTGTCAAGTATACTATTCTTTTACTTTACCTTATATCCTATTCTTACTTGCTCTCCTTCGCACTAAATACAACATCACATGCTGCGGCAGTTCCACCTTACCGCCGTTCGTCTGTATATACATTCTTACCTCATCCAAATATTCCTTCCGCTTCTCCTCCGAAAGTGTCTGCGTCCCGGAATAGGTATTCAGAAGCGTCACATAACGATCCACATCATATGTGTCTACCCACCGATACTCATAAATCTCCGGCTCTCCGAAATGTCCTCCCGACTGTATTTGTGCAATTCGACGCTCTTTTACCTTCTGAACACCTTCCGAATCAAACCCTAACGACTCCTCCGGCAGATATTTCTTCTTTATGGCATTCAAACCTGCAAATATCCCGTTATCATAGTAAGTCACCGAGGACATATGCCAGAATACTGCCAGCGTCCCTCCCGGCTTTAACATCTCCCATGCCTTCGGGTATCCAATCCAGCTGTCCACCCAGTGAAATGCCGTAGCGGAATAAATCAAGTCATACTTTTTCTCCGTTTGATACTGCTCAAAATAATCTTTCTTCACCGTTACTTTTGAATTGTTTCCGTACTTCTGTTGTAAAAATGCCACCTGCTCATCACTTACCTCCAGCAAATCATACCGAAAGTCTCCTGTCAAAAACAAATCTGTTGCCTGTCCCGTACCGGCACCCACCTCCAAGACCTCTGCATCAGCTCCGATACCCGAAAAAGAAATCACCTTATCGTACAGCTCTTTCGGATATCCCGGTCTTGCCGCATCGTAATCACTGATTACTTTTGAGAATGTGTTTTTCAAAAAATCCGTATCCATCCTGTTATCCTCCTTCTTATTTGTGCCTCTGCGGGGAATATCTCGGATGGGCTATCCATCATCCCCTGCAAATCACCGCGCCGCCTGCAACCACAAGCGTCCGAAAAACATCTACATTCTCCCGCTGCTCCTTCTGTGTCACTGTCTCCTCCCCGGAAACCGTTTCTTCCCGGTAAAACACCACAGCCTGTCCCGGCGTGGCTGCTCTCTGCGGCTCATCAAACACAAGACGCAGTCTCTCCCCCTCACGATATACGGTACACATAGCACCCTTATGGCTGTAGCGGATTTTGGCAAGAAAACGCATCCCGTCCTCTATCTGCTCTACCGCCATCCCCTTATAGTCTCTGGCGTAAACGGTATCACTCCATAACGCATCATTCCCGGACAATACCACCTCATTTGTTTCCGGCCGAAGCTCCCTGACATAACGCGGTTCCCCGAACGCTATACCAAGACCCTTGCGCTGTCCTACCGTATAGTAAATAATACCCTGATGTGTTCCGAGTACCGTGCCGTCCTCATCCACAAAATTGCCACGTACAGGCTCTACGCCCTCGTTTTGTACCAGATAGTCCGTATAGACTTCTCCCTCCGGTAAAAAGCAGATTTCCATACTGTCTGCCTTATCTGCTACCGACAGTCCTATTTCTGCCGCAATTTTTCTTATTTCCTTCTTTTCATAGGACGCAAGTGGCATAACGGTACGGGATAACTGTTCCTGTGTGAGTCCGTACAACACATATGCCTGGTCCTTTGCCGCCGACTGTGCACAGCGGATGGCATATCTGCCGTTTATTAGACGTACTACTCCCGCATAATGTCCCGTTGCCACCTGCTCCGCTCCTTCTTCCTCCGCTATGGATAAAAGAGCACTCCACTTCATCATGGGATTACACACCATGCATGGATTCGGAGTCTCGCCCTGCTTATAAGACTCAGTGAAATACCGGATGATGTTTTCATTAAACTTTTCCGTAAGCTCCAGTACCCGGTGTCTGATACCGATACGCTCTGCCACCTCTGCCGCATCCGCCGCTTCCCTTTCGGCATTCCCATGCATGCAAAGTGTAACACCGATTACCTCATATCCCTGTTCCTTTAATAAATATGCCGTCACAGCGGAATCCACTCCGCCGGACAAGCCAACTACAATCTTTTTCATATCGTAACCTTTCCAGCCATCATCAAATCTCTTTTTCCGCATTTTCCCTGGCGATAAATTTTGCATAATACGGAGACATTGCCCGTATTCGTCCGATGATTTCCTTCATACGGTCTATGGTAAAATCCACATCCCTCTTTGTTGTCTCACGCCCCAAAGTAAAACGTATCGCACCGTGTGCCACATCCTCCGGCAGCCCGATTGCCGTTAATACATGGGACGGTTCCGTCTGTCCCGTGGTACACGCCGAACCGCTTGACGCACAGATTCCGTCCGAATCCAGCATAATAAGCACTGTCTCCCCCTCAATAAATTGAAAACAAAAGCTCACGTGACCCGACAAACGTTCTTTCATGGAACCGGTCACCCGGACATACGGAATTTCGGAAAGCACCCGGTTGATAAAATAATCCCGCAGCTCCCGTTCTCTTGCCTCTGTCTCTTTCATTTTCGCAAAGGTAAGCTCCGCTGCCTTTGCAAGGCCGACAATCCCCGGAACATTTTCCGTTCCGGCGCGTCGCCGTTTCTCCTGTGCACCGCCATGCAAAAAGGACTGCAGCCTTACATCCCGTCGCACATACAAAAAACCTACGCCCTTCGGGCCTCCGATTTTATGTGCACTTGCGGAAAGCATGGCTATCTCGCCGTTTTCCACCGATAACGGAAGCTTTCCGTATGCCTGTACGGCGTCCGTGTGGAACAGGATACCACGTTTTGTTACCATACGTGCCAGCTTCTCAATCGGTTCAACCGTTCCGATTTCATTGTTTGCCGCCATAATTGAGACAAGTATCGTAGCCGGAGTCAATGCACGCTCTAAGCTTTCCGGTGAAATAACTCCGTCCTCATCCGGAGAAAGATACGTCACCCTGTAGCCGTCCTGCTCCAGTGCTTCACACGTATGGAGCACTGCATGATGCTCAATCTTTGTCGTAATAATATGACGTCCCTTGTCGCGATACGCCCGTGCCGCCATCTTAATAGCCCAGTTGTCCGCTTCGGTTCCGCTGCCGGTAAAATAGATTTCCTCCGGCCTCGCTCCGATGGTTGCCGCAATCTGTTTTCTGGCATTCTCAAGTGCACGCTTTCCTACATTTGCCAGACTGTACTGTCCGGACGGATTTCCAAACTGCTCTGAAAAATACGGAAGCATTGCCTCTACCGCTTCCTTCCACATCGGCGTGGTTGCCGCATTATCCAAATATATGAATCGCTTTTCCATATTATTATCCTCACAAAACTATATCTACATTCTATGCAAAATCAGCACACAAGTGTACTGACATATTGATACCTTAAAATCTGTTTAACCCTTGTGTCTTATCTTTATAGCACTTCTCCGCTTTCTTTTTCCCTTTCATCCTTCTTTAACCTCTCTATTTCCAAATGAAACAAAATCGTCCACGCGAGCGGTAACACCGCCAACACACCCCACACAATGCTCTTTCCCACTATTCCCAGTAAAGCCGCAACCAGAAACCCCGCCACTCCCCACATTCTCAATTTGCTGTAGGAGTGATACCGCTTTTCAAAAGAGGTACATAATTCAAATGCTTTCCCGTCATTTTCTTTTTCAATAATTAATAACTCTTTATGTAACGTAGTTTTCTCTGTTGCTATTTGCCCTCCTTCTTCTGCCCACGGACGATATTCAACCTTGCCCGCAGAATAATCCATATTGAGATTTTTAAAAAGTACCCGATAGCCGCAATCCTTTAATGCTTTTACGTATTCCCCGGCACCTTCCTTTGACAGGTTTGCGATATACTCCACCCGATACCGGTACTTCCCCTTCTCACATTCTTCAAATTCATAATGTGCCGTTGTAGTTTTTAGCAATCGATATCCCTCATCCGACATCTGATTCAGCCATCGTTCCTGGGATGTAAGCAGAAGCCAATAGAAACGAAATACTCTCTTTTTCATAACATATCTCTCCCCTTATTCTCATAAGCTAATAAAAAACGCCCGGAGGCAGCCTCTTGAAAAATGCAATATTAAAGGGAACCATCCTCCTTACCGTTACCGGACTGATTACCCGTGTTCTCGGGTTTTACTACCGCATCTGCCTGGCTGACGCACTGGGTGCGGAATATCTCGGCATCTATCAGCTTGTCTTTCCGGTATACGGCATCTGTTATACCCTCTATGCCTCCGGTATCCAGACCGCGGTATCCAAACTGGTGGCAGAAGAAAACAGCCGAAATAACGTAACCCTTTGCTCCTGTCTGATGCGCCGCTCCATGCTTCTTGCCTTTGGGATTGCCCTTGCTCTCTCCGTACTCGTATACCTTGGTGCCGCTCCATGCGCAAAATATTTTCTTATGGAGGAACGGGCAGCCGATTCGCTACGCATTCTCTCCTTTGTTTTTCCCTTCTGTGCTGTCACCGCCTGCATTAACGGCTATTATATAGGATGCAAAAAAACGGCTGTTCCTGCCTTTACACAGCTGTTAGAACAAGTTGTACGCATCGGCTTTGTTCTCTACCTTGTTACACTTCCTTCCTTCGAAAGTGAAGAAAACAGATGTCTTGCCGCTGTTATCGGTCTTGTTCTCGGAGAAGTAGCCTCCAATATTTTTAACTGTATCGCCTACCGCTTTCAGCGCACGAAAGTACTCCGTCACGCCCTGCCCTGTGAAATAAACGGTTTAATGAAACGGATTCTCATTCTTTCCGTACCTCTTTCTCTAAACCGGTTAGTAATTAACATCCTACATAGCATAGAAGCAGTCTTTATTCCCGGCATGCTTCGTTTAAGCGGATTGACCAACTCGGAAGCTCTCAGTCTGTACGGCATTCTAAACGGCATGGCAATTCCGTTTATATTGTTTCCTTCCGCCATTCCGAACGCCTTGTCCGTACTTTTACTTCCCTCCGTCTCAGAAAACATGGATGAAAAGAACCGGCCACGCTTACAGCAGTGTGTCGGAAATGCCGTAAAATACAGCGTCATTATCGGGCTGTTTTCCACTGCTGTGTTTTTCTATTTCGGACGAGACATCGGAAATGCCGTCTACCACAACACTTTGGCGGGAGACTACCTTCGCATCCTTTCTCCGTTATGTCCCTTACTCTACTTATCCACTACCCTAAGCAGCGTCATAAACGGACTCGGAAAGCCTCATCTCTCCTTTTTTACTACGGTATCCGGACTTCTGGTGCGTCTTGCCATAATCGTCATTTTTGTTCCTAAAAGCGGAATCTACGGTGTATTAGTCGGTCTGCTGGTCAGTCAGTTAGTTAGCACATTATTAGAAAGCGTCCTCGTACTGAAATACTGTAAAGCCTTTCCTCCGGTTTCGGAGTGGCTGGTTATCCCGGCTGTTCTGGCACTGGTTCCCGCTCCGGCTTTCGTACTGCTCTACCGCTTTTTGCAAAATGAAACACAGCTTTCCTCCACACTTCTTCTCTTTTTTATATGTGGAATCTACTGCGTTTCTTATGTAGCATTTTTATATCTCGGAAAAATAATCCGAACCGAGGACTGGAAAGAATAGCCCTGTCATTCCATTTTGGAATAGATTGCAAAATTGCCCTTTTTCGAAGCCTTAACCTCATACAATGCGTTGTCGGCACAATACATAAGGGCTTCGTAGCATTTCCCGTCCTCCGGGTACATGGCAACACCGATCGAAGCACTGACAGGCACTTCTTCATCTCCTCTGCGATACGGACGGTGTAGCAATTCTCTAAGCACTCCGGCATTTTGAAGCAGTTGTTCTTTATCCTTCACCTCACCGATAAAAACAACAAACTCATCTCCGCCGACACGCCCAATCACTTCACCCAACGTATAATACTTCCTCAGATTGTCAATCACATAGGTCAGTACCTCGTCACCGCACTGATGCCCGTATGTATCATTTACCTTTTTAAAATCGTCCACATCCACTAACAAAAGCATATGTGACTTGTCCTCATGCTTTTTAATATAAGCATCTATTACTTCCCTTGTTGCCGCTTTGTTATATGCACCGGTCAGAGAATCTGTCATGGAAGCATGCTCTAACTGTTCAATCTCCCGCTTGTATAAACTTATATTGGAAATCTTTCCGATTGCATGCAGAGGTACACCTGCTTCGTCGCAGATTACACGGTACAGTATACGACACCACTGATACTCTCCATGTGCATCCATAAGCCGCAGCTGGATATCATTAGCACCTATCCGCTTTGTCCTTAAAATCTGCTCCATGCTGTCCCTTCTGTCTTCCGGATGTATCATCTTTGCATATTCATTAATATCCTTCTTAAAATACCCAATGATATGATCCTGCCCGTATATTTCAGTAAACCGCTCCGAGAGATTCAGAACATCCGCCGGATAATCGTATTCAAACATAACCTCATTGCTGAGCTCTGTTGCAATCCGGTAACGCTCCTGCTCCTTTATAAGCTTATCCTGTGTTGCCTTTAATACGGAAACATCCACAAACACTGCAGAAACCGTATTCTTTCCTCCATGCACTCCTTTGGACAGTGTTACCTGCATCCAGTATTTCTTACCTTTACAGTCATGCATCTGTATTGTCTTTTCGGCATATCCGTTCCGTTCCAGTGCCGCAGTATTCAGAAAGAAATCATGATATTCGGGCGGTATAAAACCAAGCAGACTGTTCTGATAGGTCTCATATAACCCGGAACGGTCCAGTCCTATAATATCATAATACCCGCGGCTTGCATAAACAATCCGGCAGATTCCCTCCGGAACATAATTCACAACACCGGCATGTATATTATTTGTCACCTTTCGAACTTCCATGGCAGCCTCAGTCAATAACTGCTCTCTTTCAAAAATAATCTTTATCAGCCATATAAGAAGCCCTATAGCAATTACTCCGGTCATAATAATAATCCAGAGCAATGCAACCGAATTATTATTGAAATAAAGTACAGATGACCTTCCCCTGATTGCCTGTCTGTATTCCTTTGTCAGAAAAAGCAGTAAAACAAATAAACCAATTACCATTCCGATAATGGCACAAGACTTTATCCCAAATGCTTTTCTCTTCATCTCACATATCCCCTCTTGTCTTCCTTTTTCTGAAGAAATGCCGGCTCTTTTTACACTTCGATAACTCTTTGTTATTTTGCCTCTGTCAGCCTCTCTGCCAATTTGCGCAATTGACGCAATTCATGATTTACTACCTTCATACTCGCGACAGCATTTGCCGAGACACTGGCACCCTCTTCAGATGATGCCGCTATTTCTTCACCTACAGCAGACAAATCACTGATGCTTTCATTAATTGCACCTGTAGCTGAAATAATCTCCTGCATAAGCTTCTCGGTTTCTCTTATGTTAGAAATCAAATCTGTAACTTCCGTCTCAATCAAATCGAATTTGTCCTTTGTTAAAGCAATCATCTCACCCTGTTCGTCAATGGTTTTGCTTGAAACATTCATACTGGATGTTGTAACATCAACATCAGCCACCAATTCGGCGATAATTCCAGTAATCTGGTTTGCCGACTCCCTTGTATCCTCTGACAGCTTTCTGATTTCATCCGCTACTACCGAAAAGCCTCTTCCTGCTTCGCCGGCTCTGGCAGCCTCAATAGAAGCATTTAATGCCAAAAGGTTTGTCTGGGAAGATATCGCTAAAATAGCATTTATAATATTCTCAACCTGCTCTACTTTCTCGGCAAGTCTTGTAATTGCCTCAACTGTGCTCCGGTTTGTCTCATTAACCGAATCTGCCTGGCTCTTCAATTTCTTTACGATTCCGGCACCTTCACCAAGAGTCTCCTTTACCCTGTCAGACGAAGAAATCATCTTTTCTGTTTCCTGCTCTGCTTTGTCAACATTTTTCTGTATCTCATTGCACATAGCGGCTTCATCCTGTATACTTTGGGAAATACTGGTCATACTTCCGGCAATTTCCTGAATTGCCTTATCACTTACCTGCAATGCCTCGTCAAGCTCATCCATACGAACCGTAGCCTTCCCAAACCTGCGTGTTATCTCCTCTGCCACTCCGGTCATGACTTCAGCAGCCTTTTCCTGCTGCTCTGCCTTTTCCGTAATTGTAGCTACATTTTCGTCATTATATCTAAGGAGCAAATCGACTGTTTTAATGGAAGCAAAACAGCACAGTAATATCGTAATCAATCCAAGCGCGGCTAATTCAATATCCAGCGAATGCCCGGCATACATTCGCACACATCGAATCAGAAAGCCTATTACAATAATAGCATTTCCGCCCTGAACAAGTCGTTTATTCAAATATGACATAGAACAAATAAGAATCACGAAACCATACATAAATGTGTATTCATGTGAATTAAGCAAAGAAATTGCCAGATACATCAATGCTCCCATACCTGAAATAATAATCATACCTTTTTTTGTGTGATTGTCTTTGAGATATGTTGCTGTTGCTATTACCATTGCAGCGATTAAAACAAGTATTTGAAGTATGATTTTTATATGCACCTTTTCATAAAGCAATGCACCAATCAATGTAAGCAACACCATTCCACAGGCAGACATGACAACATAATACGCAACTTTTCCGGATCTCTTATACTGTTCTTCTGTCATATTTTTTCCTCCTTAAGTATTACATCAAAAGATTATTACAAATCCCACAATATACTTATATCTTACTGCATTATTAGTTTATTGTCAACAATACACAGCCTTATAACCGAATCCCACGACAGGAGAATTTCCTGTAAATATTTATCATATTTTCCTGCCTGAAAGAAAAAAAGAGTAACTGCTTCTACAGTCACTCTTCTTCTGCTAAAAATACTTTTTGCTTCCCCAGAGATTACTTTTTTTCAAGTCCACATACTCGTTATATGCCTGCTCCAAAATCTGCTTCTCATTCGCAAATTTCAACATATGGTATGCTTCATGAAACTTGTAATATCCGGAGTCCATGAAAAATTCTTCACGCTGCGGCTTGCTATAATAGCTGTCAGACATCATTAAATACCAATGCACATCTTTTAATACCGTATTCTGCGGCGTGTTAAAGGTATACTGGCTCTTTCCTACATACTTAATAATCTGTGCATCTACACCGGTCTCTTCCCTGACCTCACGCACTGCCGTATCCTTAAACTCTTCGCCTTCCTCTACGGTGCCCTTCGGCAACACCCATCCTTCATACTTGTTCTTATAATTCTTGTACAGTAGTAATATCTTCCCTCTGAATATAACTACACCGCCGCAGCTGGTTGCTTCTACCATTGCAATACCTCCTGCTGGTGTGCCTTCAATAACTGATTACTAGTATACATCATTTCCGGCAACTTTGCAACCGTTCCGTAAGAGGTTTCTAATTTTTCCGCATTTTCCTCTTTTTGCCTGTGTTCTTCCTTTTTATTCCAAACTATCTGCCACTTTTTCAACAATCTCCGTTAAATCATCATTCCCGGTTTCCCTGCATTGCTCCAGCACCACGCAGACGGCTGTCACCGGATGATTTGCCGGTATCAATGCCATCGCCATACAATGATATTTTCCGCGTGTGCCGGACGGCACCTTAGTTTCTGTATAAAGATAACTCCTCCCGTTTTCCGTTACTCTTTCGAGAAAGACATTCAGACAGCTCTCTGCCTGTTCCTTCGTCATAAGCCGTCTTATCGTTGTTTCGGTCCGGTAAATCACCTTACCGGAAGCATCTGCCAGCTTCTCTGTTACATGAGGAGTTCTATACTCTCCGCCATTTGCACAGGCTCCTGCGAACAAAGCTGCCCCGAACGGAGTAAGTGCATCTTCTTCCACGGTCACTGTTTCTTCAAACGGTGTCGGAATACTTCCCTTGAATGCTTCGGATGCTCTCCGGAAAATTTCGGTTGCTTCCCCCACCGGATATTTTCCGTAAAATGCACGGTTAAATAACGGCGCACCCTCCGCTTCCTCATATTCTGAGGCATGCTCAGGCAAAAAATCCGGCAAAGACACTGCCGCAAGCAGGCTTCCGGTTGTCAAATCCGTTATACAGGCAGCCCCGCTTCTCCCGTAGGCAGCCTGATACAGTACCTGCTGCAAATCAGTTCTCAACGTAGTAAACAAATTGTTCCCCGGTATCTGTGCATCCTTCATCCGATATAAAAGCTTTATCAGCTCACTTGCAGAGGAAGACAACAAATCGATTTCCTTTACCGCTTCCAGACCGCTGGAACCGTTTTGTACCTGTCCTACCACATGGGAATACAGATTATTGTACGGGTACTTCCGCAGCTCCTCTCCGTCCGAAAGCATCGTAAATGCCAAAGGATTCCCGGAGGCATCATAAATCGTACCTCTTGCATTTTGCTCCTCCAGCTTTGCCTGTCGGCGGTTATACGAATGAAAAATCACTGTACGTGCCTCGGTACATATAAATATCGTGAAATAAACAGATACGCAAACCAGTGCAATCAGAAATGCCGCGGAACACTGTCTGATTGCATGCCGTGCCTTTTCGGGCAATACCGCGGGTAAAAAGCCGTCCTTATAGACACGCAAAGTCACTTCCCCGCTGTTTTGCTCCTGCATTCCCTGAATTAACATAAACATAAGTACCATACTTGCAGCGGAACTTCCTCCCGCACTCACAAAAGGAAGCGGTACTCCCGTTGACGGAAGCATTCTTGTGACACCACCTACATTCAGTACAACCTGCGTTGTAAAAAGTGCCGTAAATCCGGTAAACACCAGCCTGTAATAATCCTCTGAAAATTTTGCCGCCATACGGATAAGCAAAAACATACAGTTAAGATACACCCCAAGCAATCCAAGGGCAAAAAGCGCACCGAGCTCCTCACAGACTGCCGAAAAGATGTAATCCGTCGTTACCACCGGAATCTGCTCAGGTGCACCCTTTAACAGCCCTGTTCCGAAAAAACCGCCGTTTCCGATGGCAAACAGCGACTGTGCCAGCTGATAGCCTTCATTGTCCACTACCGCAAACGGATTTTTCCATGCAAGCACACGCACCTGTACATGAGAAAACAACCGGTACGCAGCCACGCATGCACCGCATGCGGCTGCAATTCCGCCGAAAAACCACCGTTTTTTTCCGCTTGCACAGTAAAGCAATACCCAGTAAACAACCGCAAACAACAAAGCACCGCCCAAATCCTTTGATGCAACCATCAGAAGAATGTGTATCCCCGCAAGTACGCTTCCCAAAAATGTGCCGCGCCATGTTTTTTTCCTCAGGAGCACAGCTGCACAGCCGAAAATATAGGAAATCTTCACAAACTCAAACGGCTGCATTGCAACTCCGAACAGCTTTACCCAGATTCGCGCCCCAAGACGCTCTCCCGCAAAGAAAAAGACAAGCAGCAGCACTCCGATTCCGATACAAAGATACACATACCCATACCGTTCGATACGGTGCATGGCACGGATAAATGCCGGAATAAATAAAGCAAGCATCAGTGCCCCGGTCACTATCACAAACTGTCTGACGGCTCCGTTAAAATCAAGCCTTGCAAGCATCACGGAACCGATACAGAGCAGCAGCAGCATATTATCAAACAAAAGACAGGACATACGCGGATATAACCTTTTATAAACAAACGTAATGATACCGTATGCCGCCACCTGAATCAGAAAGAAATATATATACCTTACCTCACTGCTTCTAATATACAAAACAACAAAGCACAGGGTAAAAACCGCAAGCACCTCAAGCATCATAAGCCACTGAAAACGGTTTCCCCGTAATTCCTCCTTTTTTCGTGCCGAAAGAAATGCCTGCACATTATAAGCAAGCAAAAGTACCGCCAGTATATAGTTTACCAAAGCAAGAAATGCTGTCTGCATTTATTCCACCCCTCTTTTAAAATGTCCTCTTGTATAACCGTCACACATAACCGCGCGTTCCCTTCCGGTTATGCTGTCAATAATACGGGCTGTTTCTTCTCCCGACTCAAATGTAAAATCCAGCCGGATTGCTGTCGGCTGCAAGGTTTCTACCTCATCCATCCGGTCAAGCAGGTATAAGCATTCAGGATTATATATGACATTATAACACTCATTACAGTTTTGCATTATCGGAAGTCTCTTTCCCACACGGTCCGTAAGTACCGCATGCTCCGGCTCTGATGCCTTCTGTCCCTTGCAGAGCCCCAATGTTTTCTTTATGCAATGTACCGATACCATAAGCGGAATACGACCGTATACTACCATTGTCATATTCTGTATTCCAAGCACCTTTAATTCCTTATACGATAATTCCTGAGGTGCGGTAAGCACCCCTTTTGCGTTCCCGAATATATCCATATAAAAGGCTTTCGCTTCCCGGTTCATTACATACATATTATAATCCAGCGCGCATCTGGACATCCAATTCTTATCCAGACGCATTACCAACGACAAAGTCTCATAATTTCGAATCAGATATCCGTCAAAATATTCCCAAAACCGTTCAAACGAAGCTTCGATTCGCATCAACGTCTTCTTCCTGCAAATTCTCGGAAAGCAAAGCCAGATTTCTTTTCCTGTCTGCTTAAGCTCTCTCGCTGTTTCAAAAATCCCGTCTGTGTCCTGTTCGTTTATATCCAGATAGATTCGCCGTATTTCAGCCCTCTTTGCTGCCACCTCCGCCTGTTCCGCGTTACTTACCACGCAATCTATATGTGTGACGGACACTTTATCGGTCTTTTCCTCAGTCGGCTCTTCCTCCGTTTTCTTTTCGGATCGTGTTTTATACTCTGTTCTCCGGTAGCTCTCATTCATTGCTTCGGCCAGTTTGGAGAGCGTATTCCGGCGCAACTCATTCAGCAGACCGTTCGGCAAAAAGACCTCGTCTGCCAGTACAATCGTCAGCGCTTCAAAATAAAACGGCTCATTCCCGGTTTTACAAAGCTGCTTTCTTACCGCTTCCTCGGATGCCGGGAGCTTTCCTGCCCTTTCGCAGACAAAGCCTTCCGCACATACAGACAAAGCCTTCATCCTCTGCTCCGGAAAAGGCACAGCAGGCAGCACTTCACCACACAACGCCGTCACCTCCAACCTGCACACTTCACCCGCTTTTGCATAAAATGTTCCCGTAACCGGAACACGCTTTTCCCTGCTTACATATTGTCCGTTCAAGTATTCCAAAAATGCCGCATTTCTAAGCCGGTATACCTTATCTCCGGACCTTGCCTGTAAATTAGGGAGCAATCGTGCCTTAAGCCTACTGCCGGTATCCGCACCTGTCCCCAGTGTATATTCATAATATCCGGGCTGCCCCTGTGCATCACCTGCTTCTCTTCGAAGCTCCAGCACATCTTTGGCCTGTACAGGTCTTGTCAGTTCAATTACCGCCTCTCCCTTTTTGCCGGAAATCACCTCGCCCACCTGTATTCCGAAATGTCCCGGCCTGCTAACAGACATCAGTTCTTTCCCGTTATGACGCAAAAAGCACCCGGTTGTAAAGCCTCCCCGGTTATAAATGTCCGAAAGAGACTCTGTTTCCGCTTCTAACAGCCCCTGATGCTCCTGCAGATATGCAAGGTATCCTTTCTCACCGAGAGAAAGATACAAATCCGTAAACTTCCTGTATGCCGCGGTTACTGCCGCCGCATACTCCGGACGTTTCATCCGCCCTTCGATTTTAAAGGAAGCGGCTCCGGTCTGAATCAATTCCGGCAAAAGGGACAGCCCGCACAAATCCTTCGGACTTAACCAGTACTTCTTTCCCTTTTCTTCGCTCACATACTCCATGCGGCACGGCTGTGCGCAACGTCCGCGGTTTCCGCTCCGCCCTCCGATCAAACTGCTCATCAGACACTGTCCCGAATAGGAATAGCACAAAGCACCATGCACGAAAATCTCTACTTCTTTCCCGCTGTTATCACAAATCTCTTTTATCTCCGGTAACGACAATTCTCTTGCGGGTACCAGACGGGTCACCGGATATTTGTCAAACAAACGAATGCCCTCCGCTGCCGTCAGCGTCATTTGCGTACTGGCATGCAAAGAAAGGTCCGGAAATTCCTTCGCCAGAAAATGCAGAACACCTACATCCTGCACAATGGCCGCATCCAGACCCGCCTCGTAATAAGGAGCCAGAAACTCATACAATGCCCCGAATTCCTGCTCCTTTACCAGTGTATTTACAGTAAGGTATAATCGCTTTCCACGCAGATGCACATACCGGATGGCTTCCAGCATTTCTTCCGTATCCGGATTATCCGCATATGCTCTTGCACCAAACCTGCTTCCTCCCATATATACTGCATCCGCGCCTGCACAGATAGCTGCCTTTAAAGCCTCCATGCTGCCTGCCGGAGCCAGAATCTCAGGCTTTTCCATGATATCCCTCTAACTCGGTTTCTAACCGTATGATTCGTTTTTGTGCCTCTAAGTTTTCTTTCTTTAACGCTTCGATTTCTCTCTGCGCCGCTTCAAGCTTTGTCTGTGCCGTAATAACCTCGTGCTTTAAGTCAAAAATCTCACCGCTCTTTGCATCGGAATCCCCGCTTGTTTCTTCCATCTGCTTTTTTAACTTAAAATAATCATCCGCCAGATTAAGCTGTAAATACATATTTTTCATTTCCGTATCCAGTACACGATAGGAGTCCATCTGCTTTAACTCATTATATTTTGCATTCAGATACGACGCCACACGCTGAAGATACTCTTCACTTTCATAACCGCTGAGGCTTATTCTTTTCCCGTTGATAATAACTTCAACTCCGTTTTTCCTGTTCATTGCGCATCCTCCTGACTAATCTGCCGTATCTGTCTCAGGCTCCGGCAATCCGATGTGGCGATATGCCTTCGATAAAACAATCCGTCCACGCGGTGTCCGTGCCACAAAACCGTTCTGGACCAAAAAAGGTTCGTATACTTCCTCTAATGTACCGGAATCCTCTCCGATGCTGACTGCAACTGCCTCTAACCCTACCGGACCGCCGTGGAACTTCTCTATCATCGTCGTAAGTACCCTGCGGTCAATATGGTCTAAGCCTTCCTTATCCACCTCCAGCAAATCCAGTGCCTTATCCGCAATCTCTTTGGTAATGACACCGTCTCCTACAACCTGGGCATAGTCACGTACACGCTTCAAAAACCGGTTTGCCAGACGCGGCGTTCCTCTGGAACGTCTGGCTATTTCCAGCGCACCCTGCTCTTCAATTTCCACCTGCAATACCCCGGCAGAGCGCTTTACAATCTGCTTTAACTCCTCATCCGAGTAAAACTCCAGACGGGTAACAACTCCAAAACGGTCTCTGAGCGGTGCCGTAAGCATCCCGGCACGGGTCGTAGCACCTACCAGTGTAAAATGCGGTAAGGAAAAATGCTTCGAAACCGCACTGGCTCCCTGTCCGATTAACACATCCATGGAAAAATCCTCCATGGCGGAGTACAAAAACTCCTCTACCTGTCTCGGAATCCGGTGAATCTCATCAATAAAAAGCACATCACCCTCACTAAGCTTATACAAAATAGAGGCCATGTCTCCCGGCTTCTCAATAGCCGGCCCTGCTGTGGTACGGATATTGACTCCCATTTCATTTGCAATAATTCCCGCAAGCGTCGTTTTTCCAAGTCCCGGAGGTCCGAAAAAAAGTACATGATCCAGCGTTTCGTTTCTTTCCTTTGCCGCCTCGATATATATTTTTAACATCTCTCTGACTTTTGTTTGTCCGATATAATCCTTTAGCATCCGGGGACGAAGTCCTGCCTCGCTTTTCTTCTCCTCTCCCAATGCTTCCGTCGTAATCAATCGTTTTGCCATTGCTGCATTCTACCTTCCGCTTTTTTCTGTCACGGTTCCTCTGTCAAAGCTTCCGCAAACTCAGACGCACCATCTCGTCATCAGTCATACCGTCGGTAATCTCTACTTCCTTCACAGCTCTCGCCGCTTCCTTCTGTCCATAACCGAGTGCAACCAGCACCTGTAATGCGTTTTCACGAAGCTGTTTCTTTTCAGCCGGTTCAAAAGCCGTAGGCTCTGTACTGCTTTCCACAAATTCTTCTGCGAAGGAAGTCGTAAGTGCCATAATCTTATCCTTTAATTCAATCACCAGACGCCCTGCTGTCTTTTTTCCGACACCCGGTGCCGACGAAAGTCTGTCCGCATCCTCTGAAATAACCGCCATACGTAACTCGTCCGCACCGATGGAGGACAGAATACCGAGTCCCAGCTTCGGACCGATGCCGCTGACGGTAATTAAAAGCTTAAAAAATGTCAAATCGTACTTTGAAAGAAATCCGAACAAAGCCACTCCGTCTTCCTTTACCTGAAGATAAGTATATAGCTTTAATTCTTCCCCCGGTGCCGGAAGCTTGTCCAAATCTGCCTGCATTACCGCCACCTCATAGGCAATTCCGCCTGCTGTTTCTATTATTACCATATTGCCGTCTGCCTCTGCAAACATACCTCGTATATATGCAATCACACTGTCACCTCTTACTATTCTTGTTTGTCATAGCGATAAAAGGATTTCTTTACTTTAGAGGCTCAAATTTTCCTTTGGAAAACTGCAGTCTGCCTTCATCAATAAACCTCACCACTTCAAAAACCGAAATCTCCAATCCCTCTGAAATCTGGATTGCATTACTGTTCGGATATTGCAGTAAATAGTCCTCGATACGGCTAAACAGGGCATCATCTATCTCCTTACAATCATCACAGGTAACGCGGATAGTCGGACTTTTAAACATCCTGCCGCAATATTTGCACTGACTTAACTTCATGCAATCACCTCTCTTTTGGTACACCTTAACATATATAGTATAGCATATCCGTTACTTATATGGAATAGTATTTTTCGCTTTTCTGTCTACTCTTACTGATTTCATACAATTATTTCCGGCGTATATTCTGTCACTCTGTTTCTGCCGTTTCTTTTTGAAAATCCATTATAATCACCTCGCAGAAAGAATAGACAGGCTTATCGATATTAGTATATCATACTCTTTTCCCGAATGGAATATGTTTTCTGATTTTAGCAGCTATAGTTCGACACGTTACGTTTGAATTGTCCACTGTTCTTTTTATCTGTTTTATGATACACTGTAACTATCGTATCAGCCTGCGGACAACTCCGTCAGGTGTTTGTAAAGGAAGTGCACATATGATTACATTAAAAACACCGTTTCTGCCGGAATTTTTACCTTATCTGCTACCTGATCATCAGGAAAAGAAGGCAATTTATTTTGATATTGAAACCACCGGGCTTTCCTCACAAAGCTCTTATGTATATTTAATCGGATGTGCTTATGAAGAAGACGGCACGTATTATCTTTCCCAGTGGCTTTGTACCGAACCGGCGGAAGAAAAGGACTTACTGCGCCTTTTTTTCGACAAGGTAAAGGCATATGACCTTGTAATACATTACAACGGAACAGGATTTGACCTGCCTTTTCTGGAAAAGAAAGCAAAGAGACATTGTCTGAACAGCCCTCTTCCGTATCTCGAAAGCCTCGACCTTTACAATATGGCACGCAGCAAAAAGCATCTGTTTTCCCTGCCGAATCTGAAATTAAAGACGATAGAAGAATTCTTTGGCTTTACCCGCACGGACATCTTTTCCGGCGGTGACTTAATCGAAGTATACGCACAGTTTTTAGGGCTTCATCATTTAAACAGTCTGACCGGAAACAGTAAGGAGCAGGAAGAAACCGCACTGGGGCATGTTTTACTGTTACATAATGCGGAGGATGTAAAAAACCTTCCGTCTCTTACAGTGCTGCTTTTTTTCCGGAATCTAAGCACCCTTGTCAATAAGGATGCCTTGCTCTCCTGTGACTTTGCCGCTACAGCCTCCGGGCAAACTGAGGCTCTGACCATTACCTATCAGCTGCCTTTCGCAATGAAAAAGGCCTTTTCCTTTGTCTTACCCTGGGAGACTTCCGAACCGGTACTTTCTTTTACGGAAAACGGATGCCTGACCCTGTCACTTCCGGTATATAAAGGAGAATTGAAGCATTTTTATCCGAACCCGGCAGACTACTACTATCTTCCCCTCGAAGACTGCGCCATGCACAAAAGTGTAGCGTCCTTTGTAGAAAAGGAATACCGGAAAAAAGCAACCGCCGCCACCTGCTATACAAAGAAAAGCGGCGACTTTGTTCCGCTTGGTACGGTAACGAAAGCCTCCGCTTCTCTTCCATGCTTCTTATCCGATTTCAAAAGCAAATATGCCTATACTCCTCTCACAAAGGAATTATTAGAAACACCGGAGCAGCTTACCGCACTCACGAAGGAACTCCTTCTCCTCCTGTAATAAACTCCGCATACGGCAGAGTTTCAATCCATGCACAAAACTCTCTCCATTCCGGAAGTCTGTGATTTTTCCGCTGTGCATAGATTGTCTTTAGCTGGCGGTAATTGGTCGTCATTGCCGCCGTCAGCTTAAAACCGCACGGATTGGAATAAAGCAGCCGCAGATAATCCTCCGGGTCCTGCGTTTCATTATACTTATCCTTTAACTCATTCATAATGGCAATCATACGCTTGTCCGTATATTCACTGTATTGATTGTCCAAATCAAACTTTGCAATCCGGTGCATGGTGGACTGACTGGAAATGAAGTCTAAGAAATGATAACGCTCCGCCTCTGTCCATGCCTTCACCGTAAAAGTCAAATCAAACTGCACGATAATACCGGTCATAAACTGGTCATGTCCGCTCCCTCTCTCACAGGCAGCCAACTTATAGGTACGCGGTACAATCTCCCCGTTTAATTCATCTACCGTGGTTGCCATCGGGAACTTGCTGCCCCGCACAGCACTTTCCAGACCATATACCTTTACATTACTGACTACCATACCTTACTCCTCCGTTTTCCGCATTTTGCGCAGACCAAAGAACAGAACCATTGCTATTCCTGCCGCAAAAATAAAAAGTGAAATAAACTGTGAAGTAGAAAGTATTCCTACTCCTCCCCGCGGGTCGTCCCTTAAAAATTCAATTAAGAACCGCCCCACGCTGTAAAACAAAAGATAACACCCGGCAACAACACCGTCCTTCTTTACTTTCTTTGCTATCAGAACCAGAAGCAAAAAGTGTATAAAGTTCGCCACACACATAATGAGCTGCGTCGGAATAACCTTTACGCCAATCATATCCTGATACACCGAATGGTTAAATTCCATCCCGTACCAGGCATCTGTCTCCTTCCCGTAACAGCATCCCGCAAGAAAGCATCCGATTCGCCCGAAGCCCTGTGCGAGTGCAATAGACGGCATTACAAGGTCAAAATACTTTAGAAAGCTAAGCTTCTTTACCTTTGTATACAGATATCCCGCAAAAATGCCGCCGATAATACCGCCATACACTACAAATCCGTACATGATATCACGGAAGGTCATCTGTCCCTTGAATATTCCCTGCCACTCTGTTATGACATAGAGTAATTTTGCTCCCAGAAAGCCGCCGACAGCACACCACATTCCCAGAGGCCATATGCGCTCCGGCTCCAGCCCCATTTTCTTTGCCCTGTATTCCGCCATGCAAAAGGCAGCAAACACGCCAATCGCAATCATCAAGCCATAACCGTACACCTTAATCGGTCCGAGTTCAAATAAAATTGCTCTCATGTTCTTTTCCTTTCTTAACCCAATCTATTATGTATTTTACCAAAGGAGGCACAGAATGACAAGGGGTGAAAAGCGTAACATCGCATATCACTTCGCGATATAAGCACTGTACTTTTCTGCCAGAAGCACTAAAAGCTCCTTCGTTTTCTCCATGGCATCTACGCTGACGTACTCAAAGCGACTGTGATAATTTGCTCCTCCGGTACATAGATTCGGACACGGAAGTCCCTCGTAGGTCAGTCTTGCTCCGTCCGTGCCGCCGCGAATCGGCATCACCTTCGGCTCAATTCCAAGCTCCTTCATTGCCTCACAGGCCAATGTCACCAGATGCATATGGTCTGCCAGCTTCTCCTTCATGTTATAGTAAGAATCCTCCAATTCGACTACCACGGTTCCTTCCCCGTATTTCCGGTTCAGAAAGTGCACCGCATCCAGAAACAGTGTTTTCTTCTGCTCAAAAAGGGTCCGGTCATGATCCCTGATAATATACTCCGCCTGTGCTTCCTCCACAATACCGCCGAGACGCTCCAAATGGAAAAAGCCTTCATAGCCTTCCGTATACATCGGATTTTGCTGTACCGGCAACAAACCATGTAACTCCTGCGCAATCAGAAGGGCATTTTTCATTTTTCCCTTTGCAGAGCCCGGATGCACGTTTCTGCCGTAAATATGTACCGTCGCCCCCGCTGCATTAAAGTTCTCATACTCCAGTTCGCCCAAAGCGCCACCATCTACCGTGTAAGCATACTTTGCACCAAAGAGCGGAATATCAAAATAATCCGTACCGCTTCCAATCTCTTCATCCGGCGTAAAACCGATACTGATTTTTCCGTGACGGCATTCCGAATGCGACATCAGGAATTCGGCGAGCCCCATGATTTCCGCAACCCCTGCCTTATCATCCGCACCGAGTAACGTCGTACCGTCCGTTACAATCAGATCCTGTCCTATAAGCTCCAAAAGCTCCGGAAAATCCTCCGTAGTAAGCCAGATATCCTGTTCCTCGTTTAACAAAATATTTTTCCCATCATAGTTTGCCACTCTGTGCGGTTTTACATTCTCCCCCGTCACTGCCGGAGAAGTATCCATATGCGCGATGAACCCAAGTGCCGGAGCATTTTCGCAACCTTCACTTGCCGGAATATGCGCATAGACATAACAATGCTCCGTATCATAGGTCACATCGGCAATCCCAAGCTCCTTTAATTCTGCTGCTAAGAGCTTTGCCAGATTGTGCTGTTTTTCTGTGCTCGGAGAGGTTCCAGTCCTGTCATCGGACCGGGTATCTATCTGCACATATCTTAAAAAACGTTCTACTACACTGCTCATTTTCTATTGTCCCTTTCAAGATTATCTTTCTATGACATTCTATTTTCTTGTTATTGTGCCTCTTTTAAAGCTGATTAATGCTCAAAATGTTTCGCCACATCCTGCAGATACGAAATTATCGGCAGATGCTGCGGACATACCGACTCACATTGACCGCACCCGATACAGTCGCTCGCCTTTCCGAAGGTCACACATAATCTGTCATAATACTCCTCCTGCGGTGTCCAGCCCTTTCCGGGGAGCTCCTGGCAGTCCGTATTATACAAAGAAAAATACTTCGGAATGGCAATCTTCATCGGACACCCGTCCACACAATACGTGCACCCGGTACACGGCACTACAATGCTCTCATTGATGGTATCTACCGCGCTCCTTACCAGCTTCTGCTCCTCCTCACAGAGTGGAACAAAGGACTCCATATAGCTAAGATTATCCGTCAGCTGCTCCATATTACTCATACCGCTAAGTACCAGCTTCACGTTCGGAAGACTTGCCGCAAACCGGATTGCCCAGGACGGCACCGACATCTTCGGTGCATACGCCTTGAATTCCTGCTCCACCTTTTCAGGCACCCTTGCAAGCGTTCCGCCCTTTACCGGCTCCATGACGATTACCGGCTTATTGTGCTTTACCGCTACCTCATAACACTTTCTTGACTGAATTCCCACACTGTCCCAGTCCAGATAATTAATCTGCAGCTGTACAAACTCCATCTCCGGGTGCTCGGTAAGTACCTTGTCCAACACCTCGGCATTGTCATGGAAGGAAAAGCCTATATGCTTTACGCGCCCTTCCTCTTTCTTTTTCGCAAGCCATGTAAAGCAATCAAGCTTGTTATACATCTCATAATGGTCAATCCCGATATCATGAAGAAGATAGTAATCAAAATATGTCACACCGGTTCTCGCGCACTGTTCCTCAAACACACGGTCTCTGTCCTCCAAAGTCCGGATAAAGCCCGCATGCAGCTTTGTTGCCAATCTGAAACTCTCTCTCGGATAACGGCTTGTCAAAATCTCCTTTACCGCACTCTCGCTTTTTCCGCCGCAATACATCAGTGCCGTATCAAAATATGTAAAGCCCTTTGCGAGATATGTATCCACCATCTTTTTTGCAAGCTCCAAATCAATACTGCCGCCGTCATTCGTATCAAGAAGCGGTAAACGCATCAACCCGAATCCTAAGTTTTTTACTCCGTCAAACACTGCCATTGTCCTCTCCTGCCTTTCTGTCTCTTTGGCCAAATGAATCCAATATCTCTGTTCAATCACACCATCTACCTCTACCTCGTTTTCCAATACGCCGCCGTTGTTCATAATACTCTTTGCGGAACCGGTATTCTCCTTATCGCAGACCATCAGTACCTTATCTATTCCGAGCTTTTTGCATTCTTCAAGAGCCAGACCAATCATCTGCGTAGCATATCCCTTTCTGCGTTCCGACGGTCTGATACCGTCCCCGATATGACCGCCGTTTAATAAAAGCGACTCATTCAGATAGTGTCTGATATTAACCGCTCCGAGGAAAATATCACGCTCCTCATCCAGTGCAAAAAAGGTAGAATCCGGCACCTTATCCGGTGTCCCTTCCTTCACCTCCAGACTGTTCAAATAATTCTCAAAGTCATGGTAATCTGCACGTCTGATTGCATACGGAATGATTTTCTCGCCGAATGCGTACCATTCTGCTAACATATCATATAATTGTGTTTTGTACTTTTCTTCCAGTTTTACAAGTTTCATAAGTTTCTCTCTCCGTTTCATCGTACGCTTCTGCGCCTACCCTAATAGAAAGTCAATGACGTTAATTTGTTGAATCCCATCTTCCCCCATCGGAATCTCGTCCATAGAAATGATATATTTCGGATAGTGGTCAGGCACCTTTTTTAGTGGCGCGATTTCCCTGCTATAAGTGCCCTCATCCAAAACACTTGCAGCCACCTGAAAATACATTTTTTCTCCTGCCTTCTCGGCAATAAAATCTATTTCCTTATCCTCGATTTTTCCAATACTAACTGTATATCCTCTGCGAATCAGTTCCAAATAAACGATATTTTCCAGAATATGACCGATATCACGACCACTATCCTTTAACAATAACCGTCTGAATCCTACATCAACCAAATAATATTTCTCAAGAGTTTTCAGATACTGTTTTCCTTTCACATCATATCGTTCAGCTTTATACATAACAAAGGATTGTATCAGATAATTTATATAGTTCTCAACGGTAATCGGCGTTGTTTTCCTTCCGTAGGAAGTGAGACTATCTGCTATTTTTTTTGAAGAAACAACATTTCCAACGTTATCAAGCAGGAACTTAATCATACTTTCCAACAAAGGGACATCCTGCACCTTCTTATTAGCCACAATATCCTTTAGCAAAACAGTATTGTATATTCCGGACAGGTATTCATTTCGAATATCGTCCTCTTCAATTTTGGCCGCATACGGAAAACCTCCAAATAAAAAATACTGTTTCCAGGCATCTCTTTTCTCTCCGCCAACCAGCTCAAAATATTCCGCAAAGGAAAGCGGAAGCATCGGTATTTCAACATACCTGCCGGATAACAGCGTTGCAAGCTCCCCGGACAACATACGGGCATTGGATCCGGTAATATATACATCCACATTGTCTTTGATAAACAGAGAATCTACTGCCTTTTGAAAATCCGGAACATTTTGTACCTCATCCAAAAAAACATAATTCATTTTATCCTTTTGCATATGCTCCAACACATACGCATAAAGCTTTCGGTACTCCAACAAATCCTCAAATGAAATATCCTCAAAATTTATAGAGATAATCTGATTTTCTGAAACTCCACTCTGCAATAAAAGTGTTCTGAATTGTTCTAAGAGAGTGGACTTTCCACAACGGCGAATGCCGGTCACTACTTTGATAATTTTCTTATTCTGCAGTTTTTGCAGCTTTTCCAAATACTGTCTTCTTAACACCATACAATCACCTCATATACAGTATACTATAAAAAGAGCAAAAAATTCAACACTTTTTATAGTCTACTACAAAATTTTCGCGGATGCTCCGTGCACATCACAGAAAGCACCCCGACATAAAAACGCCGGGGTGCTTTTATCAGCCGTTTATTGCTACATACAATTCATCAATATTGGAATACGAATAAGTTTCACCTTTGTATGTGACACTTGTAAGGTTTTTACATTTTTCAAATGTATATCTCCCATAAAATAAAAATGTATGTGCCGAATCCGCGCATCTATACAGCAAGGGCTCCCGCCAGTGAGGCGGAAGCCCTTTGCTGTTTTGTAAAAATATTACAGTACACGTACCTTCAATACGCCGTCAATTGCATTTAACTTTTCAACTACACCATCAGCAACCTTTGCCGCTACATCAAGCACAGTATAAGCAAACTCTCCTCTGCTCTTGTTTACCATGTTCTCAATGTTGATGTTCTCAGCGGAGAAAGCACCGGTGAACTGGGTCAGCATATTCGGAATGTTCTTGTGGCAGATCGTTACACGAGCTACGGTCTTGCAAACACCTGCATCACATGCCGGATAGTTTACGGAGTTGATAATATTACCGTTCTCAATGTACTCTCTGATTTCGTTCACTGCCATTACCGCACAGTTATCCTCGGACTCTTCGGTGGAAGCACCGAGATGCGGAATAGCAATAACACCTGCCATGCCTGCACTCTTTGCATTCGGGAAGTCGGTTACATACTTTGCAACCTTACCGGAAGCAAGAGCCTCCTCCATCGCCTCATCATCAACCAGAAGGTCTCTTGCGAAGTTGAGGATGATAACGCCGTCCTTCATCATAGCAATGGTATCCTTGTTAATCATCTTCTTTGTGTTTACATTCGGGTCCTCATTCTCAACAAGCGGGGTATGTACGGAAATGTAATCACATACAGAGAAGATTTCCTCACGGGTCTTTACACGATGAACCGCACTGGAAATATTCCATGCCGCATCTACGGAAAGATACGGGTCACAACCGTATACTTCCATACCGAGGCTGACAGCCGCATTTGCAAGCGGTCCGCCGATTGCACCGAGACCGATGATACCGAGCTTCTTTCCCTTAATTTCCTTACCGGCAAACTTTGCTTTGCCCTTTTCTACGAGCTTTGCAACATTCTCATCATCCTTTACGGTCTGAACCCAGTTGATACCGCCTACAATATCTCTGGAAGCCATAAGCATACCTGCGATTGCAAGCTCCTTTACACCATTTGCATTTGCACCCGGTGTATTAAATACAACAATACCCTGCTCAGCGCACTTTGCAAGCGGAATATTGTTTACACCCGCACCTGCTCTTGCTACGCAAAGAAGCTTATCGGAAAACTCCATCTCATGCATAACTGCGGAACGAACCAAGAATGCCTCTGCATCTGCCGCATTCTCGGTCTTTGCGTAGTCTGCGGTAAAATTATTAAGACCGACTGCTGCAATCGGATTTAAGCAATGATACTGATACATAGAAATACCCTCCTGATTACTTCGTATTTTCAGCCTCGAACTTCTTCATGAACTCAACCAGAGCCTCAACACCTTCCTTCGGCATAGCGTTGTAGATACTTGCGCGCATACCGCCTACGGTTCTGTGACCCTTTAAGTTCTCAAAGCCTGCTGCCTTTGCTTCCTTAACAAACTTTGCATCCAGCTCCTCGTCGCCGGTTACAAACGGAACATTCATAAGAGAACGGTCTTCCTTACGAACGGTACCCTTAAACATCTTGCTCTCGTCAAGGAAATCATAAAGAATCTTAGCCTTCTCCTCGTTACGCTGCTTCATAACCTCTAAGCCGCCCATCTTCTTGAGCCACTTAAATACCTTACCGCAGATATAGATACCGTATGCCGGCGGAGTATTGTAAAGAGAACCGTTGTCGGCATGAACCTTATACTTTAACATGGTAGGAGTGCCCGGAAGGGTATCCTCGGTGATTAAGTCCTCACGGATAATAACGATAACAACGCCTGCCGGTCCGACATTCTTCTGAACGCCGCCGTAGATTACACCGTACTTGGTTACATCTACCGGCTCGGAAAGGAAGCAGGAAGAAACATCCGCTACCAAAGTCTTACCCTTGGTATTCGGCAGAGTCTTAAACTTTGTACCGTAAATGGTGTTATTCTCACAGATATATACATAATCCGCATCCTCACTGATCGGAAGGTCGGAGCAATCCGGAATGTAGGAGAAAGTCTTATCTGCCGAAGAAGCAATCGCATTTGCCTTACCGTAAATCTGTGCTTCCTGATAAGCCTTCTTTGCCCACTGACCGGTAATGATGTAGTCGGCAACCTTATTCTTCATCAGGTTCATCGGAATCATTGCGAACTGCTGGGAAGCACCGCCCTGTAAGAACAATACCTTGTAATTATCCGGAATGTTCATCAAATCTCTTAAATCCTGCTCTGCGGTCTTGATGATTTCCTCATAAGCCTTGGAACGATGGCTCATCTCCATAACGGACATGCCGGTTCCCTTATAATCCAGCATCTCGTCAGCTGCCTCTTTTAATACTTCCTCCGGTAATACTGCCGGACCTGCGGAAAAATTATACACTCTTCCCATTTCTTTATCCTCCATTCATATATTTTGTCGCTTTATCACGGCAAACTATTAACAATATTATAATGCAAACAATCCCATGCGTCAATCGCTTTTTGTTATTAATTTGACATTATTTTTCTTTTTCTAAGTCTTCCTCGGTAAATACCTCCTGAATCGGAGCTCCCGGTGCAACCATCGGCCAAACCTTCTCATCACTGTCAATCCGACAATCAATGACAAACGGTCCCTCTGCCGCAAATGCCTTCTTTATGGCAACATCAAGCTCCTCTCTCGTAGTAACCGTCATTCCTTCTGCACCCATACCCTCTGCAACCTTAACAAAGTCCATTCCGTCCTGCAAGGTCGTATTAGAATAACGTTTCCCGTAAAACAGCGTCTGCCACTGACGAACCATACCGAGCACGTGGTTATTGATGACTACCTGAATCATCGGAATCCGGTTTCTTGCTGCGGAAGCAAGCTCGTTGATGTTCATACGGAAACAACCGTCTCCGGCAATATTAATGACACGTTTCCCCGGCATACCGGTCTTGGCACCCATCGCAGCTCCGAAGCCGTAGCCCATGGTTCCCAATCCTCCCGATGTAAGTAAGGTACGCGGCTTTTTGTAAGAATAGAACTGCGCCGCCCACATCTGATGCTGTCCGACCTCGGTTACAATAATCGCATCTCCCTTGGTCTCCTGATATAGGCGATTTACTACATACGGTCCGGAGAGTCCTTCCGGGATAACTAACGGGAACTTCTCCTTATATTCTACAATATGCTTAATCCACTCTGTGTTTTCCTTTTTCTCAAAACGCGTATTGAGAACCTTTAATACTTCCTTAATGTCTCCGATGATTGAAGCGTCCGTCAATACATTTTTGTTGATTTCTGCCGGGTCGATATCAATGTGCAGAATCTTCGCGTCCTTTGCAAACTTCTTTGCATTCCCGGTCACGCGGTCCGAAAATCTCACACCGATTGCAACTAATAAGTCACATTCCGTCACCGCATAGTTGGAAGCCTTTGTACCATGCATTCCGACCATGCCGGTATAATTTTCCTTCGTACCGTCATAAGCTCCCTTACCCATCAGTGTATCCGCCACCGGAGCATCAAGCTTTACCACAAATTCAGCCAGTTCTCTGCTGGCACCGGAAATAACAGCGCCTCCTCCGACTAAAATCATAGGACGCTCTGACTTTTTGATTAACTTTACCGCCCTCGCCAAATCCTCTTCCGTAATAGTATCCTTTACACGTTTCACCGGCTCCGGCTTGACTGCCTCATACTCATACATGGCAGCGGTTACATCCTTTGTAATATCCACAAGAACCGGTCCCGGTCTGCCGCTCTGTGCAATTCTGAATGCACGACGAATTGTATCCGCAAGCTTTGTAATATCCTTCACAATAAAGCTGTGCTTTGTAATCGGCATGACTACACCCGCAATATCAATCTCCTGAAAACTGTCTCTTCCCAACAAAGAGACACCTACATTACAGGTAATAGCTACCACCGGAACAGAATCCATATATGCTGTCGCAATACCGGTAACAAGATTCGTTGCCCCCGGGCCGCTGGTTGCCATACACACGCCGACCTTGCCCGTTGCCCTTGCATAACCGTCCGCTGCATGTGCCGCGCCCTGCTCATGAGAAGTTAAAACATGATGAATCTTATCCTGATACTCATAAAGTGCATCATAAATATTTAAAATCGCACCGCCCGGATAGCCGAATACGGTATCCACTCCCTGCTCCAGCAGACACTCTAATACAATCTGAGAACCGTTTAATTCCATTGTAACTCTCCTTTATTTTACTTCATTTCAAGCACGGCACCCTTACATGCTGCCGAAACCATAGAAGCATATCTTGCAAGATATCCTGTCGTTACCTTCGGTTCTCTCGGCTGCCACTTTTCGCGTCTTGCCTGCATTTCTTCGTCACTGATTTTTACGTTAATCGCATTCGCATTAATATCGATGGAAATAATATCGCCATCCTCTACCAATGCAATCGGTCCGCCCACTGCCGCTTCCGGACAAACATGACCGATGGAAGCACCACGGCTTGCGCCGGAAAATCTGCCGTCGGTAATGAGCGCTACGGTAGAGCCGAGTCCCATACCTGCGATTGCGGAAGTCGGATTCAGCATCTCTCTCATACCCGGACCGCCCTTTGGACCTTCGTAACGGATAACTACGACATCGCCTGCCTGAATCTTTCCGCCGAGAATTGCTGCAATCGCATCCTCCTCACAGTCAAACACTCTTGCCGGACCTTCATGCTTAAGCATTTCCGGTACAACCGCAGAACGCTTTACAACACAGGAATCCGGAGCCAGATTACCCTTTAATACGGCAATACCGCCGGTCTCACTATACGGTTTTTCAATCGGACGGATGATGTCAGGATTTGTGTTCTTTACCGGAGCAATATTCTCACCCACGGTCTTGCCGGTAACGGTCATGCAATCAAGATTTAATAAATTCTTCTTGCTCAACTCGTTCATTACGGCATACACACCGCCGGCTTCATTCAATTCCTCAATGTAAGCATGCCCTGCCGGTGCCAGATGACACAGATTCGGAGTCTTTGCACTGATGGAATTTGCTATATCTACATTAAGCTCAACACCTGCCTCATGTGCGATTGCAGGCAGATGAAGCATACTGTTGGTAGAACAGCCGAGCGCCATATCTACGGTAAGAGCGTTCATAAACGCCTTCTCGGTCATAATGTCACAAGGACGGATATTCTTTTCAAGCAGCTCCATAATCTTCATTCCGGCATGCTTTGCAAGACGGATGCGCTCTGAATAAACCGCAGGAATCGTACCATTCCCCTGTAATCCCATACCGAGCACCTCTGTCAGACAGTTCATGGAATTAGCGGTATACATACCGGAACAGGAACCACAGGTCGGACACACCTTCTCTACATAATAATCCAGCTCCTCCTCGCTCATCTTCCCCGCCGCATGGGCGCCGACAGCCTCAAACATACTGGAAAGACTGGTTTTACTTCCATGTACATGACCGGCAAGCATCGGGCCTCCGCTGACAAAAATCGTCGGTATATTGAGCCTTGCCGCTGCCATCAAAAGCCCCGGTACATTTTTATCACAATTCGGAACCATAACAAGGGCATCAAACTGATGTGCCAAAGCCATTGCCTCCGTAGAATCTGCTATCAAATCTCTTGTTACAAGGGAATACTTCATGCCGACGTGACCCATGGCGATACCGTCACAAACCGCAATTGCCGGGAAGACCCGCGGTACACCGCCTGCCATTGCCACACCCAGCTTCACCGCCTCCACAATCTTGTCAAGGTTCATATGACCCGGCACAATCTCATTGTAGGAGCTGACAATACCGATTAACGGCTTATCCATTTCTTCCTTCGTTAAACCAAGTGCGTTAAACAGAGACCGATGCGGTGCCTGTGTTGCGCCCTTCTTCACTGCGTCACTCTTCATAAGTGATTCCACCTTTCTTCAGATTAATTTCCAATTTTCGCGGCCAAGCGCCACAAATTATCACTTTATCGTGCTAAAGCTGCAATTTTCTACTTAGTATAACAGACACTTGTAAAAAAGTCAATAGCCGCACGGCACAGGCGCTTAATGGTGGTAGCCGCTACCATCATAAATTCTAGCATACTTCACACTCTAAAACAAGAAAAAACTGCTGTATTATAGCTTTCTTCACAATACAGCAGTCTTTGGTTATGTAATCCATTCAGCTTCTTGCTTATGGATGCCTTCTTTTAGGTCTCTCACATCATTTTCTGATACATTCATCCTACGCAATATCATCCATTTGTGCAGTATACAAGCGGTAATAATATCCTTTTTTCGCCATCAGTTCCTCATGGCTGCCGCATTCCACAATACCGCCCTGGTCCACATACATAATCTTATCGCAGTTTTTAATCGTAGAAAGCCGATGTGCAATGATGAAAGAGGTTCTGCCCTGAAGCATCGCATTTAATCCCTGCTGTAATGCCTTTTCCGTCTGCACATCAATACTGGAGGTCGCCTCATCAAGCACCAGAATCGCAGGATTTGAAAGTAGGGTTCTTGCAAAGGAAATCAGCTGCTTCTGTCCCTGCGACAACAGGGAACCTCTTTCCTTTACTTCCGTCTGATAACCGTCCCGGAATCTGGAAATAAAATCATCCGCGCATACGGTCTTACTTGCCTTTATAATTTCTTCCGTAGTTGCATCCAATTTACCGTAACGGATATTATCCTCAATGGTTCCGGAAAAGATAAAACTATCCTGTAACATAATGCCCATCTGAGAGCGAAGGGAATGTAATTTCACCTTTGCAATGTCCTGTCCGTCAATCAGAACACGACCCTTTTCTACATTATAGAATCTGGAAATCAGATTTACAATAGTGCTCTTTCCCGCACCGGTCGGTCCTACGAGAGCAACACTTTCTCCTGCTTTGACCGTAAAGGAAACATCCTTTAATACATCCTTGCCTTCTTCGTAAGCAAATGTAACATTTTCAAAAGTAACGTCACCCTTGATATCCGGCATTTCCGTTGCATCTTCTGCATCTTTTACGGTAACCGGCTCATCCAGCGTTTCAAAAATTCGCTCCAGATACGCAATGTTATTGATGAAGTTGTTAAAAATATTACCAAGGTTCATAATCGGCTGCCAGAACCGTGACGCATAAGACGTAATCGCTACAATAACACCCAGACTTACCTGTCCCTGTCCCATAAAAATCAGGCCTACGATAAATACTGCCGCTCTTACCCAGACAGCTATGTTATCGATTCCAGGCCATACCATGTTACTGTACATTACGGCCTTGAGCCATGTGGTTCGGCAACGCTCACATAATGTTGCAAAGGTCTCTGCATTTTCCTCTTCTCTGGCAAACATCTGTGTTATTCTGGCACCTACAATATTCTCCTGAAGATATGCATTCAGGTTAGAGCCTTTGTTTGAGACCTGCTGCCATGCCTTTCTTTGTCTGTTCTTAATCCAGAACATGAAAAACGCCAATATCGGCACACCGGCCATTACCACAAGGGAAAGCTTTATATCCACGCAAAACATAAAAATGATGATGAACACAAGGTTCATGATTTCCAATACAACATTAATCAAACCGTTGGAAAGCATATCGGAAACCGAGTTTACATAATTTACCACACGAATCAATATCTTTCCGTGCGGTCTGTCATCATAATACTGAAAAGGAAGCTCCTGTAAATGCTTAAATACATCCTTTCGGATATCATAAATAATATCCTGACTCACGTTCACCATGATTCTGGAGCGAACGGTAGTAAAAATAATACTCATGATAAAGGAAATACATAATAATGCCACCATCGTAAACAGCATGCGGACATCCTTATTCGGAATAGCTTCATCCAATGCTTTCTGTGTAATCATTGGACCGAACAAGCCGGTGATACCACCGATGGCACTAAGCACCAGTGCAAAAATCATCTTTCCCAGATACTTCTTAATATAAACAGATGCCCTTAAAAGATGGCGGTAGTCAAACGGTGTCTCCAATACTTCGTCTTCTCTGTATGTATTTCTCCTAGCCATGCTTATACCTCCTCTCCGGTCTGTAACTGAACCAGACTATGGTAGTAGCCCTTCTTTGCAACCAATTCCTCATGTGTACCCGATTCGGTAATTCTTCCGTCCCTGATAATCAATATCTTATCCGCAAACTTCGTCGTGGACACTCTCTGCGCGATTATTATCTTCGTGCATGGGAAATCCAGCTCATTTAAGCTATGCTGAATCTGCTTTTCCGTCTCCATATCCACAGCCGATGTCGTATCGTCCAGAATCAGAATTGCAGGCTTTACCGCCAGAGCTCTTGCTAAGGATATACGCTGCTTCTGTCCGCCGGACAAGCCTACACCTCGCTCACCTACGATGGTATCATATCCCTCCGGCATTTTCGTAATAAACTTTGCCGCCGCCGAATATTTTGCAAACTTCTCTACTTCTTCCTTCGTAAGACTGCTGTCTCCGTAAGCAATGTTACCGTCTATGGTATCCGAGTATAACAAAACATCCTGCGTTGCCAGACCGATATTCTTTCGAAGCTGTGCCAGCTTCATATCGTTCACATTAATATCATCCACCAGCACCTCACCCTCCGTAGGCTCATAAAACCTCGGAATAAGCTGAATCAGGGAGGTTTTACCACAGCCGGTTTCTCCCATAATCGCTATAGTTTCTCCCGGATTTGCCACAAAGGATATATTGTGAAGCACCGGAAGATTTCCGTCTTCATACCGGAAGCTTACGTTTTTAAATTCCACCTTACCCCTGAAACGTTCCGGTAAATCAACGGCATTTTCCTTGTCAACAATATGAGGCTCGGAATAGTAGATTTCCATAACCTTATCGGATGCTGCCGAAAATCTCTGAAATTCATTCATAATATTTCCAAGCATTCGCATCGGATTCTGTACCGCCCAGATTAAACTGGAGAAAGCCACATATTCCCCCATGGTAATCCGACCGTTAATAATGAAAAGACCGCCTACTACCAAAAGTACAACAGGCATCAGGTTTGCAAAGGCTTCTATATATGGGAAATAGTTCAGCCATGTCATTGCCGTCTTCTTATTGGTTTTTGAATATTCAACGCTGCATGTATCAAACTTTTTTATCTCATAGTCCTCTCTTGCAAATGCCTTTACCACACGGTTACCGGAGATATTTTCCTGTGCTGCGGTATTCAGATGGGACAGCTTCTCACGAAGTGCCTTATGCCTCGGTGCCACCTTATTTCGGAACAGCACAATAATAACCATAATAAACGGTGCGATTGCCAGAATCGATATTGCCAGATGCCAATCCATATAGAAGAAATAAGCAGCCGTAGCAAACAAAAGAGCAAAAGCCTCTACAATACTCCGGATTACCCATGCTATCATATGGCGTACCGCATCCAGGTCACCGGTTACACGTGTCATCAGGTCACCGGTACGATATGTATTATAAAACTGCATATCCTGTCGTTCGATTTTATCAAACAGATGAACTCTGATACGATACAGTACCTTCTGGGACACATGTTCCACATCCATACAAACGAGATATACAATCAGGGTTCTCACAAAGGTCAAAACAATCATTGTGATGATTAACTGAAAAAAAAGAGCCCTCTTGTTTACCAGATTTGCCGTAGCTTCTTCACCGGTTAGAAACAAATCGATAATCTTCTGCGTAAAATACGGAACTGTCAACTGCATAACATTGTATACAAGCGTTCCTAAAATGCCTACGATATAAATGACCCTGTAGCCCTTCATATTTTCCCATAGCCAGGCCATCTTTGACCGTTTCTTCGCTTCCATTTTCATCCTCCTTTAATTCCTTTGCGGATTCCCGTACCTCTTTTCATCAGTGCATTTTCCGGCATTCCGACATGGATTCTGTAAGCACGAATATTATTATACTAAGATAAAAATAAAAATCAATAGCCCGTTGCAATTATGATAATATTTTTAAACATTTATCAAAAAAATCAAGTGAGAGCGCATCCTCGTAAAACGCTTTTTCAAGGCTTTCCAACACACACATTCTCTCCGTCAGCCTGACTATGCTGCATCAGGTCTGTTGTCTTCCGGACTGTTATCCACAAATCTTACCTATACTCTTTTGGTGCCCAATCCGACATTATATCTGCACTTATCCGGTGTGATTTCTCACACGCAACGACAAAAATCCGGCATTACAGGGCAAACCCTGTAATACCGGATTTAATATAGAAGCAAATGCTTACGGCATATTTACCTGAATAATCTTTAATTTTTCCATTTTCTCATATAACATGAAACGTACCTTTCCCTGAAATTCCGGTTTAATCATATAATGACAATATGCCTCTATTACGACCAAAAGATGATCGGTTCGTCCTTCAATCTTAAAGTTTTTAAATCCCATCGGAACATACTTCTCCCAAATATCCTCCGGAGAAACATATGTACAAAAATCTCTGATGGTATAGATGTTTTGCACACCTTTACATCCTTTATATTCCCACGGTATCAACGGAATCGCCTGTTCTTTCGGAAGCTTCACACTTTTAGCGATTATCTTCTGATTTTCCGAAATATTTCTATAGTGCGCGGCTCTTGCCGGACAATTGGGCTGACACAGCGCATTCACCAATATCTCACATCTGCCTTTATCCGTAATCCTTTCCAGCTCATCAAACCTGTTATTAAAATTATAGTCCAGCACAACCAGAGCGTAGTCCTTACTAAGCTCTGCATTTACGTCGTCTATTCCCCTGATACATTTGCAGGTGGAGCTGATAATCTTCATCTTTGGATAATTTTTACGCACATACTCCTCTAAAATCGGAGAAACAAGAATAACGCCATTCATCCCGTTATGTGCTGCCTGTAAACAATAGTTGCAATACGGATCCTGTAAATCCTTTTCTTCCAGCAACATATTAGTGTATGTATATCTGATTGGAATACCCCACTCATTCATCTGATTAATACACATATTAATAAACTTGCTATCACACATATCAGGATGTGAAACTCTTCCACCATTCCACAAGGACGGCGGAAACTCTCCGTAAAAGGAACCGAATTTAACCCCTTCCCTGAAATACTCCGGGTGTTCATGATATAAACGGACAAAGGTTACATTAAGAGGGTAATTTCTACGTAATCCCGGTAAATGAAAATTTACTTCCATCAAAAACCTCCTCATAGCTATGACTTTATAGATTTTCGTAAGCATAGACAACTACATTTTCATCATAGTAATATCATACATCGAAATATCTTTGTTGTCAAACTGCCAACAGCCTCTTTCACATATACTTACTTTGCCATCTCTATCGGTTCAAATCTCAGTCTAAGCTTTGGCAATTTGTCAATCCTTGTGTAATAATTGTATAAGCCATCCTCGGTGGTAATATCGTTTGCACCGCTTGCCGGCGGTGCAAAAATCTTCAGATTTAAGCAGCACGGTCCCTCAAGAGGTTTTTTATAAAAAGCACTCATCATATCTATCGTCTTTGCTTTTGGAGACTTGTAGAACCATGTACCGTTGATTTCTAACATCAGGTTTAAGTCGTCCTCAAACACCGCCTCACAAAAATGAGGATTTCCCTCAAAGTAAAGCGGAATCGCAATACCTTCTGCATCTTCCGCACCACCCCAACGGAGAGTAATCGGAAGATTTACTTCTTCCCCAATAGACATTTCCGGTAGAAAATAATCATCATGTATGATTTCCTTGTAGGTATCCATAAGCGGCTGTGCAATACCAACATCCGGATTGTTTGGATCCTCGATTTCCAAACCAAGACGTCCTCTGTCACGGAACTGGTACATAGAAAAGCTGGTGAACCAGGTGGCATTGTCCTTTTTCAAACGGTCACAAAATTCCTTTACCATAGCAGCCTGCTCGTAAGGCCCCGTAACATCACCGTCTGCATTTAACTCACTCATCATCATTGGCTTTTTTACACCACCGCAAAGCTCCGAAAAGCGTTCATAAGATTTCTTTGTATAATCGTAAATATCGCCGATGTTTCCTCTGTTATGAGAGCTGCCGCCGCGTTCTGCCACATCATACGGCCAGCCCCAGTGAAGAGCAAAATACTTGTCAATCGACCACATATCCGTGCAGCGGACTGCATCTGCAAAATCCTCTTCTTTTTCAATGGTTTCCTTGCCCGGCTCTATCCCACCGGTGCACAAAATGGTCTGCACATTAGGTGCATACTCCTTGATGATACGATGTGCACGGCAAAAAAATTCGCCTATTTCCTTATAGGTGCAACGCTTGTTAAAGCTGAACCAGTCACCGGTGCACTCGTGGTTGATACGAAGCATCATACGGCCAAATGGTCTTAAATCCTTTGCTATGGCAATTAAGTGCTCGTCCGAAACATGTGGGTCAATCGTCATGGTGAGCGTTACATCCTGTCCGTGTTTTCGTATCTCCCTCATGTAAATAAACGGCTCTCCCCCGGTATTACCGCCAAGACCGCCCTTATAGGTAAAATAGTCATCATATGGATAGTCCCATGCAAATGATACGTCGGGTTTCGCATGCACGACACTTGCTCTGCCGGGCCACCCTTCATCCAACGGATAATAACAATACATTAAAGAGATACTTCTATGTGGCCTTCCCAGAGTATGTAAAATATAATCCTGATTCACATATTCACCACGTTCGGAACCGTCACCTAAATCTACGGCGCATTTTGCCTTGCCCATGTGAAGGGCGTATAGCTTGTTTTCACTCATTTATTTTCCCTCCGTGAAAGTAATATTTCCTGTGCAGACAATACTTGTACTTATTAAATTATTATACCATTGTATTCCTTTAAGGTCAATCAAACGTACTCATAGTAAAAAAGAATTCCTTTATATGTTCAATAGAAACAGAGGGGAGTCGAGTACTAAGTCATTCTCCCAGAAGCCTTGTATTGTGCGGTTTCCAAGGGTTTTGTTTTTGGCGTACCCAGGTTTTACCCCTGTTTTTTCGTTCAGGCTTCTACAGAAAAATGAAAGGTTATCTACTTTTTCAAATTATCCTTCACAAATGAATACACATTACAGTCAAACAATTCGCCTTTTACTTCAAACCTTTTTCGTAGCATTCCTTCCTTCACAAAACCTGCTTTTTGCAATGTTCTGTTAGATCCGATATTATCCACATGAGCAAACGCTTCTATCCTTTCCAAGCCCATCGTTTCTATCCCAAATCTGCACACCGCCTTTAACACGTTTGTATTGATTCCACGGTTCCAATACGTTTTTTTGATGAAATAACCTACCTCTGCACAAGTATTATGATTAAAAAAATTGAACAACTGTATCTGGCCGATGACATTTCCCTGATATGTCACAACCCACGAATATTCCCGTTTGCCCTTAAATCCCTTTACGCGACTTGCTTGTACTCGAATCTCGCCTTCTTCATTCCAATCTTGAGGTCTTCTATAACCACCGAAATATGTAAAATTCTCTTCATCATAATATATTTCCCAAAACGGTCTGGCGTCTTTTTCCGGTTCATGCTGCCGGAGATAAATATCCTCATCCACCCGAATTGGAATGAACTCTTTAAACAAATCACTAAATGCCATAACTAATCCTCCATTCTTCTAACCGGGACATAAATATCCATCTGCGCTGCTCCAAACTGACAGTCCCAACGCTCATCATAATATTCAAAATCCAATAACATATCTTCATCAATACAATACTCCGAATTTGGAAACCATACTAAATAAATATAGCGGAATGCCTTCCAAATTTCTCCGTTGGTATTATTGCCATTCACCGTAAACACCGCATACTTTGCCTTTTGCACCACCTTGCGATACATACCTTCCGGAAGGGGGGTATCTTTGTCCACTTCCACTCCAGCCATATAGTAAAACAACAATGGTTCAGAACAGAATTCTTCCGAATAATCTTCAAAACCGTACATTGTATGCTTGTTTTTCCTTTCAATGACATCGAGATTACTCTTTAGCTCACACCACGTTTCTCCTATGACATTAAAACCATCTTTGGTGTGCTTTCTATATCCAGCAATTACAAATTCTTCTCTTTCTTCAAAACGTGGTTTTATAGAAAATACACCCTCTACCTCAATGCGTTTCAAATATCCTGTAATGATTTCTTCCACACTACGATATGTTATTTTCGCCTGACATTCTCTTGCTACAAGCGGTTGCATTCCGAAAGTATCCTTAAACACTCGGTTAAACGTCTGAATGCCGTTAAAGCCAACACTGTAACAAATATCAGCAACCGTCTCTGTTGTCTCACATAGCTTTTTATGTGCCATGGTAAGACGGCGTTTTCGGATATACTCTGTTATACTCAATTCTGTTACTGACGAAAAAATCTTGTGAAAATGAAAGGAAGAATAACCAAACACCTCTGCCAAACGCTCATAGGTCAGTTCTTCACATATATGCTCGTCAATGTAATATAGTACCTTTTCCATTTTAACATACAAGCATAACCGCTAACAATCAAAATCCGTCGGGGAGTCGATACTTTGGGCAAACACTCAGAAGCCTTGTATTATGCGGTTTGTAGGGATATTGTTTTTGGTGTACCCCGGTTTTACCCCAGCTTTTTTCAAACTTTACATTTTTCTCGTTCATTTCCCCGGCTTTAATTTTGATGTTCCAATACCCAGTGCAGCAGTTCTTCATATCCCTGCTTTCCTTCAGCGACATCCAGAATCATCTCATAAAGTTCCTTCTGGGTATATACGAGTTCTATCCCATTCAGTGCCAGCAGGACCAACATCGCATGAGTTCCGATTCTTTTATTTCCGTCAATCATCGGATGGTTCTTTATCAAGCCGTATCCGAGTCGCACTGCTTTTGCCTGTATTGAAGGATATAACTCAATTCCTCCGAATGACTGAAACGGCGTCTCCACTGCCGATTCTAATAAATTATAATCTCTTACGCCGTTACTCCCACCGGTTTGTTCTAGCAGCTGAGTATGAAGCATAAGAATTTGCTTTGTACTCAGTTTTATCATCTGGCAAGTACCTCGTAAGCTTCCTTATTTTTTGCAAGTAATCTCTGTGACACACTAAGCACATCCGCATCCGACGCAAGCATCTCCTGCTCTGCTTTTCCGAAATCGATAACGAGATATCTCGGAACATTATTCTTTAAAATAACCGCAGAACCCTTTTCGTCCACCATACGGGTCACCTTTGAGAAATTCTGATTTGCCTCCGTAATGGAAACCATCGTATTCGTATCAATCGTCATAGAAACACCTCCTCGTCTAATTATATTATATACGAATTCTAGGATGTTTTCAACCTATTTCTTAGAAATGCTATTTATATTATAAGCAAAAATCTGCAGGCACATTGCGCACCCGCAGATTTCCTGTTCATACATCTTACATCTACTCTAAAACTTTCTCTAGCTTCGCGCGAGAATTGTTTCTCTTACTCATCCTGTTTAAGTTCATCAAACATAGCTTTCACCGACGGTGCGTTCTTCGTAAGTTTCTTAATACTCAGCTCATCTGCTTTATTATTTGCAAGACGAAGATTATTTTCAGAAGAAAGAAGTGCCGCTTTTGTCTTTTGAAGATGGTCTATCGTCTTGTCAATCTCATCTATCGCCGTTGCAAATTTCTCACTTGCCAAACGATAGTTACGCGCGAATCCCTCTTTAAAGGCATTCATATTTTCTTCGAAATGAATAATATCCACTTGCTGATTTTTTACTATTTGCAGTTCTTGTCGATACTGCAAAGAATTTAGTGCTGCATTCCGTAACAAAGTAATCATTGGAATAAAGAACTGTGGACGAATCACATACATCTTCGGATATCTATAGGAAACATCTACAATACCATTGTTGTATAATTCATTGTCAATTTCAAGCAATGAAACAAGAATTGCGTACTCACACCCCTTTTCATTACGGTCCTTGTCCAGCTCTTTAAAAAAGTCCTCGTTTTTATGTTTTGTAGCAGTAGTATCGGCTTCGTTCTTCATCTCAAACATAATAGAAATAAACTCCGTACCGTCCTCCCCACGCTCTCTATAAATAAAATCTCCTTTACTTCCGCTTCTCGCATCGTTATCTTTCTCAAAATAAGCATTCGGAAACGCTGTCATACGTATAGAATTGAACTGAGTAAGGCAATGTTGCTCCAGACTCTCACCAATCATTTTGGTCGATTGACGTGCCTTAAAGTCCTTGTAGTACTCTATTTGCTCATCCTTAAGCTTAAGTTTGTCTTCATATTGTTCTTTCAACAACTGCTCACTCAAGCGATTTTCAGCTTCCTTGTTTTTTAGCTCTCCTTTAAGATTCGCAATCTCCATAATTTTATTGTTTAACTCTGCAGTCTTTTCTTCTACCGCCTGGGCAACGGCAAGTTTCTTTTCCGTCTCGCTACCCTCTAATTTAGTTTGCAACTCTGCTATTTTTTTGTCTCTGGTTGATATCTCCGCTTCCTTCTGCATGAGATTTTCTGAATGCACCTTTGCGTCTTTAGAATACTCTTCATTCCTCTTCTCCAGTGCTTCAGACACAGCAAGACTTTTCATTGTTTCACTGGCATCTAATTTAGCCTGCAATTCTGCAATCCTACGTTCCTTTTCTGCGATTTCCGCCTCTTTTTTCGTAATATTTGCTGTGTATTCTTTTTCCTCTTCCAAACGAATTAACTGAAGTTCTTGTTCGCGCTTAGCCTCCAGTTCTTGTTCACGCCGCTCCAGTTCTTTTGTGAACTCCTTATCACGTACCTGGTTTGCAATTTGGTTGTAATCCTTTTCATCAACCAGAAAAACTTCCCCACACTTAGGACATTTAATTTCTTGCATGATATACCTCCTTTGTAAACAAACACATCTCTTCATATGCTAAGCAATCAAACTCTGCTTAACTTCTCTTTTATGTATCTAACCAATTCCATATCCGTAAAATTTCTTTTAATTACACCTCTTCCACTAGTTGTTCTATAATGTTTCTTAGCTTCTTCATACTCTTTTTCGTTCAATAACTCCCGCTTAAAATATAAATCAAAAACTCCGTCCTCTTTTGTTTCCCACACTTCTAAAATTACATTTCCACGACGATTTGACACATTATCCTTATGAATAAAATATACTGCCCTTCTTTGTTCTTCTCCCTTAATATTGATATTGGTCATATAAATCTCTTTAAGCTCCTTCTGCAAAACACTTATTCTATTTACCAACATATAATTTGCCTCTCCTTTATGCTCTTTCATTCCTTATACTTACTATCTTCTATTCCTTATATTGCTCTTCAATATAAATTTCTCAACAAACTTCATGTGTACACTTTTATTATATCACACAAACATAACTTCTAACAAGCAAAAATCCTCGGAGAGTCAGTCTCCGCTTCGCTCCGGTCGGCCCAGAACCAACGTCCACTGGACGTCGTGGCCCCTGTCCAAAATCCCGTGTTCTTTCCTCGCTACAAGCTCGACGACCCGAAGGATAATCGGGTAGGGGGTAGATAATTATTTTATCTACCGACCTCCCACACCACCGTACGTACGGTTCCGTATACGGCGGTTCTTTAGTTTTCACAGACTACCAGGTAATAGTCAAGCATGGATGTATATCCTAGCTTGGCTAT
>JAQXLY010000003.1 GCA_029012365.1 Lachnospiraceae bacterium
CAGACCACGGGGACCAAGCACCTTACCCAGACGGCCCACAACGCCCATCATATCAGGGGAAGCGATGACAACATCGAAGTCCATCCAGCCCTCTTTGGTGATCTTCTCTACATAGTCCAAACCGCCGACATACTCAGCACCAGCAGCTTGGGCAGCCTCGTACTTGTCCTCCTTGCAGAAAACCAGTACGCGAACGGATTTACCGGTACCATTGGGCAGAACAACAGCACCGCGCACCTGCTGATCAGCGTGACGGGAATCAACGCCCAGACGGATATGAGCCTCAACGGTCTCATCAAACTTTGCGGTAGCGGACTTCTTTACTAAAGCAATTGCTTCGTTTGTATCATACTGTGCTGACTTATCGAAAGCCTTCACAGCATCGGTATACTTTTTTCCTCTTTTCATTGAATTAACCTCCTAGTGGTATTTGCGGAATGAGGTACTCATACAGCCTGATACAACCTGTTTTTGCATGGGTTTTATTGTCAGCTCTCCATACGAACTCGCTTGTACCCTATATGAGAAATTCCTCCCACATCATCTTACAATCCGCGGATAATACATCCGCACCCTTACAGGGACTTAGTCATCAACAACCGTGATACCCATGCTTCTTGCAGTACCTGCAATCATGCTCATTGCAGAATCAATGTTTGCTGCATTTAAGTCAGGCATCTTAAGCTCTGCAATCTTTCTTACTTCGCTCTTCTTAATTGTAGCAACCTTTGTCTTATTCGGTGCCGCAGAAGCGCTCTTTAAGTTGCAAGCCTTCTTTAAAAGAACCGGAGCCGGCGGAGTCTTCGTAATGAAGCTGAAGCTTCTGTCAGCATATACCGTAATAACAACCGGGATAATCATATCTCCCTGATCTGCGGTTCTTGCGTTGAATTCCTTCGTAAACTGTACGATATTTACACCGTGCTGACCAAGTGCAGGTCCAACCGGCGGTGCCGGAGTTGCCTTGCCGGCAGGAATCTGTAACTTAATGTAACCTGTAACCTTTTTTGCCATTGTTGTATACCTCCTAAAATGTGGTGTTATCGGGGTTAGGCACTGCCTCAGACAGTCTATGACCGCTTTTGTGCCCTCAGCCTTTGGCTCTTGGCTGATTCCTCCCACTGCGGAACCTTTCCGCTTTTGTTTTAACTATCGACTCTTACGTCTGCAAATCCAATCTCAACAGGTGTTTCTCTACCGAACATATCGATACTGATGGTGAGGCTCTTCTTTTCGTGGTTGATTAAACGTACAACGCCCTCTGTATTTGCCCACACACCGGACGCAACCTGTACGGTATCACCTACCTCAAATTCATAAACAACCTCCTGATCGCGTTTCAGTCCCATGTTCTGCATTTCTTCTTCCGTGAGCGGCACCGGCTTGCTTCCCGGACCTACAAAGCCCGTTACGCCTCTGGTGTTCCGCACCACATACCATGTGTCATCATTCATATACATGTTAAGTAACACATAGCCCGGAAACATTTTTCTTTGCACCGTCTTCTCTTTTCCGTTCTTTACCTCGATTACATCCTCAAGCGGAACGGAGACTTCAAGAATCTGGTCCTGGAGCTTTCTGTTTTCGATTGTTTTTTCAATGTTTGCCTTCACCTTATTCTCATATCCGGAATAAGTATGCACAACATACCATCTTGCCTCTGCCATATCATCACCTTGTCCTAAATCAGATTATTAAGTTTACGCCATACTCTATCGCCATGTCCAATAATGCAATGACAAAGCCCAGAACAACGGTAATGGCGATAACAGCTGCCGACTCCTTTACAAGGGATTCCTTGTCAGGCCATACAATCTTCTTAAACTCGGATTTCAGACCCTTATACCAGCTCTTCTTCGGAGCCTTTTCCTGTGTAGCGTTTGCTGTAGTCTCTCCCATGTTTCACTTTCCTTCCTGTCTGCCGCCTTATCCGTATCTACGGACAAAACACGATTTGACCGAATTACTTGGTTTCCTTGTGCAGCGTGTGTGACTTACAGAACTTGCAGTACTTCTTCGTTTCCATTCTGTCAGGATGATTTTTCTTTTCCTTCATGGTGTTGTAATTACGCTGTTTGCACTCAGTGCACGCTAAGGTAATTTTTACTCGCACGACAATCCACCTCCGTAAAATTTTTTAGCTCTAATGGCTAAGTCTGTTTTTAGGCATAAAAAAAAGACCGCTTCCATAGCTAGTTTAATATAGCATAGGGCAAAGCGGTCTGTCAAGTATTTTCTGCAATATTTTCTTTTTTTATTCCGAGGCTTCCCACAGTTTCGGTGTCGCCGGACATGAATTCTTCTTTACTGCCGCCCGCAGCTCCACGAAGCATCCGCAAAGCCGGCACATACCCTCCGCCAGATTCTCACACTTTTTACATTGCGCCAGTCTTGCATCATATTCCGCTCCCGTGCAACGCAGCTCCGGATCCATCATCTCGATGCGCTCCAGCATACTGCGGTAGCTTTCCTCCAATGCCCCCTGCTGCATCATTTCTCTTAGGAAACACTTTCTGCAAAATCTGGGCGGTGCGGCTTCGGAACCGTGTCCGCTCTCATTCCCCGACACACTCTGTCCGTCTGATACCGGCTTCTGTTTTAGCTCTCCCCCAACCGCACCTTTGTCATAGCTGTCTCTTACATACTGCTGCATATTATTCCGTTCCTCCGGAAGCTTCTCCCTTTAGCCGGGCCGGAGTCAGTGCCTCTCCGTTTCGCAGAATTCCGCGTATGTTTTTCTCCGCCTGCACACGGGGTAACATAACCTGATGTCCGCACCCCATACACTTCATACGAAAATCCATTCCAACACGCAAAAGCTCCCATTCCTTACTTCCGCACGGATGCGGTTTCTTCATCTTAATAATATCACCGACTAAAAGATTCATTCCGTTACTCCTTCCTGCCTGCAGCTTTCTTCTGTAGACAGTTTACCATGATTTTTCCTATGTCGCAAGATAATTTCTCTGATGCAGCAGAACACTTATCCCACGGGCAGGGATGATTTCTTACCTTTGCCCCTATATCATTTTATCGGTTCTGCACTAAAATACAGATTTTGGAATCCATACCCCTTCACCGTAACAAGATATTTTCCTGGAATCCCCCCCATGGCTTCGACCTCAAACTCCATTTTTCCGGTCTCTTCCGATTCCTTCTTCCAGGCAGCTGTATCTACTCTTGCATAGGAATATCCGATCGTCTCCAAACAATCTCCGTCACCATCTTCGTCCTCATAATCCAAAACATTAAACTGCAGAACTTCGATATTTTTTCCTACATTTGCCCTAAGCTCATCTATCGTGTACTGGACTCCCATAGCACACCCGTCTTTCAAATCATCTCCGGTTCCGATTTCAGTTTTGATACGCTCCAGTTCCAGAATAAATTGCTCATACATATACTCATTTTCCCTGATTTCTTTGCATACATGCACAACTCCCATGAGAATATAGTATACGGTCCAGGCATAATCCTCCTTTTTCTCACAATACGACAGAGGATACCCTAGTTGATAATAAAAGTTACCATCTAACAGCTCCCCCCCATCGATACCGATATGGCAGGAAAACACAGGCACATCCTTATCTGATTTGATAATCATAAATACCTTTCCGTCCTTATCCACGCGCGTGCCTACCACAAGAGAGTTCTCTCCCCGCTTTTTCTCTCTGTGTATTAATTTCACTTCATCCGCTCCGACTGCGATGGAATCCTGAAACCCAAACAACCTCCGAACTGCACCGCCGGTTGCCGCATCCACCACAACGGTGCCACCTGCCAGAACAACAAGTCCACACATCACAGCTACCGCCACTTTCATTGCCTTTGACAGAGCAAATCCCCGTCTTCCGCGGTTCTGCCGTTCTACCATAGCCTCTACAAGACCATCCTCCGGCTTTATTTCATTCATAAAACTCTTATATTCCTCTTGTAACATATGCTCTACCTCCGTTCATACACTCAAAAAATCCGGCATTCCGTCTTCTTCATACCGGTTCCGCAGTTGTTCTCTTGCTCTTAAGAGCTGCACTCTGACCGTCGACTCCTTCCGGTGCAGCAGCCTCGCTATCTCTCCCGTTTTCAGTTCCTCAAAATAAAAAAGATGAATCAAAAGTCTGGCATCCGGAGATAATTTCATAAGTTCCCGGTACAACTGTTTTTTCCGTTCATCCGCACAGAATCTCTCCTCCGGTGAACGGTATGTATTGCCGTATTCTTGTTTGGAATCACTTTGCCCGGTCTCTGTCCCCGTCTCTTCAGACACTTCATGCCTTCTGCACTTTGCCCCCAAAAACTTTCTGGAACAATTCACGGCCACTTTAATAAACCATGCCTTCGCATGCTCTTCTCCGTTAAAGTCCGGCATCTTTTTTATATATCGAAGGAACACTTCCTGATAGATGTCATCCGCATCCGCCTTCGTCCCTGTTCTGGCAAAAGCAATCCGGTACACCATATCGGAGTACCTTCGTATCACGTCCTCCGGGGTCATAGAACCTCTCCTTTCCACAGCTTCTCGTTCGCGAACAAAACAGTTCATCACCTGTTTCACTTATAACACCCTATTTTAAGGAAAATGTTACATGTATTTGTTATTAAAATCGCGCCTGTTACAAAGACGTACCTTTTTGCAAAAGAACGGGGCCGCGCACTCTGCGACAGCCCCGTTTGCCTTACATCTCAAAATTTTCTTCCGCTTCGGGAAATGAGAATGTCACCTCTGTTCCCTTCCCGACTTCACTTTTTATTTCTATTGTTCCGCCATGCTTTATTGCAATCTGCTTTGCAATGGCAAGCCCCAGACCGGAGCCCTTTGCATTCTGGCGAAGTCTTGATTTATAAAACTTTTCAAAAATATATTTCTGTTCCTCTTCTCCGATACCGATTCCTTCATCACGAATGGAAATAATTATCTGTTCCTCACAGGTAACACGAATATGAACTACCGAATTTTCCGGTGAAAACTTAACCGCATTATCAAGAATAACCCAGAACATCTGGCGTAACCTGTCATAATCACCCGACATCATAATCACCGGAAGCTCGGTATACAGCTCAACCGTGATATTTTTGTCTTTGCCGATTGCCCATGCATTCTTTTTTAATTCCTCAAAAATCTGTACCAGATTAACCGGTTCCTTCTCCACCTCAAAGTCCGGGTTCTGCATCTTTGAAAGAAGCAGAAGATCTCCTACCAGACGTTCCATCCCCTTACATTCACCAAGCATTCTCTCGAAATAGTGCTGCACCTTCTCCGGGTCGGTCACTACACCGTCCACAAGACTTTCGGTGTATGCACGAATAACGGTAATCGGCGTACGAAGCTCATGGGATACATTTGCAAAAAAATCAAGACGCATCTGGTCAAGATTCTTTCGTTCGATTTCATTTTCCTTCAGTTTTACGGAAAGAAAATCCATTGCCAGTGCCAAATCACCGATTTCATCACCTCTTTTTACACCGGTAGTCACCTCATAGTTATTGTCTGCAAGTTCAAGCGCCATCCTGCGTATTTTTAAAATCGGATTCAACAATGCACGTACATAAAGTGTTGCCGTAACAATCGCCACGCAAAGGGCGATTACCGCACTGATAATCATAAGCCGCCAGCTGCTGTCAACAATTTCCCGCTGATTCTCCACTAACGAGTTCATCAGAATACATCCCGCGACCTCTCCGCCCGCACCCTGAACAGGCATACCCACGGTAACAATATTGACCTGATGTACCTCACTGAAGCTGGTACGCGCCATCGGGATATTATGAAATACATTATTAATGATATCCGTATAGCCGCTCTGATACGATACTAAGGAAGAGAATGATTCGAGATCCAGTGCAAACGCCGGAGTCAAAGGTTTCACCGCGGATTCGTTTGAAATCACCCAGACATCCATTTTCTCGATTTCACTCAGTAAAATCAGATATTCCTTCCAGCCTCTCACGTCGCCGTTTAAGAAGTAATCCGAACACCGTTTTGCAACACTTTCAGCCTTCACCTTCATCTGTTCACGGTAATTCTTCATTGTTGCTTCTTCGTATAAGCGCATATAGACCACTCCCAGAATAAGCGCAAACAGAAGAATCAGCGCAGCAAAGCCGAGACATGTCTTTACAAATAAAACATTATGAAACTTTCTTCTTTTTCCTTGTTTATCCATGTATGCCCCTTACATTCTGTTTTCCGTACTATCCTTATACGCGCTACTCTTTCGCATCGGTCAATTCAAACTTATATCCGAGCCCCCATACAGTCGCAATATCCCAGCCCGGATGTTCCACTTTATCAATTTTGGCACGCAACCGCTTTACATGGGAATCCACCGTTCTGGTATCACCGATATAATCATATCCCCAGAGACTGTCTAACAGATTATCTCTTGTAAATACCTTTTTGGGATTGCTGGCAAGTGTCCACATGGTCTCAATTTCCTTTTTTGTCAGTGCAACCCGCTTACCGCCGATATGAAGGGTATATTCCTCCAAATTAATTTCCAAATCCGCAATCTTTAATATGTTCTCGTTCTTTTCACTGATTTTCTCACGCTCAGCCCGTGTCATCCGACGCAGAACCGCACGCAGCCTCGCCATTACTTCGTTAGGTGAAAATGGCTTTACAATGTAATCATCCGCTCCGATATCCAGTCCCATCACCCGCTCGAAATCCTCACCTCTGGCCGTAATCAAAATCACCGGTGTATCCGAAACCGCCCTGATTTTCCGGCATACTTCGTATCCGTCTTCTTTCGGCATCATAACATCCAGAAGAACCGCCACCGGATTATACTTTCTGAACAGTCGCAGTGCTTCTTCCCCGTCTGCCGCAACAATCGGCTCATATCCTTCTTTTTTTACATATGCTTCCAACACATCCGTAATGTCCGTATTATCATCCGCTATCAAAATGTACTGCATCCTCATTCCTCCTCGCCTGTCGGTAAACGTGTTTTCCCCTGTTTCCATTATACTTTTTTTCCCCCCGTTACACAAGTCGAATTTCAAAGAATCTTACGGAAAAATCTTATAAAATTATTAAGATTTGACATCATTCTGACAAAAAGTGGTGATACGATACACTATAGGATGTGACGCAAGGATTTCCGTAGTAATTTTTTGGAGGGCAATGCCATGAAACAAAAATGTTTCTCTAAAGGTATCGTTACCCTTGTCTTTTTACTTTGTATCGGCTTCTTTTCGTTGTTTGCAAACCCTGCTACAGCGTATGCAAACACAGCAGCGCCGAAGCTGAATGTAAAATCTAAAGCTATTGTAAAAGGTAAGGATTATGCCCTTAAGGTTTATAATTTGACAGACACACAGACCGTTACTTTCACCTCGGATTCGCCGAAGATTGCATCGGTGGATGAAGAAGGAGTTGTAACCGCTCTTTCCGTCGGCACAGCGTTAATCACTGCGGTCATTGAAGATTCCTCTTCCGATGTACCGGTAAGTTTACAGTGCAAAATCACCGTCGGACCTCCTGCGATTTTTATTACATTAGCCCGTCAGGAGGCAGAAATGATTGTTGGACAGCGTGCTTTGATGTATTGGTTGGTTTCCCCGATGAATACTGTTGAGGTGCCTAAGTTTTCCAGCTCTGCCCCGGAAATTGCATCGGTAAGTGCCGGTGGAGTAATTACGGCAAAATCGGAAGGTACTGCTTACATATTTGCGCAGATTGGCAATGGTCAGTTCGGTGCTTGTTGTATCACAGTAACTGCGGCAGACGATGCCGTTGCAGAGGCTTCCTTTGAGCCTGATGTAACCTTTGCCGAATTTCTGATTAAATTAAACGAAAACCTTACAAGCGGTGATAATACCTCCGAGAATACGGATACTGTTACAGCACAGTAAATCTTTCGCACAAGCTAAAAGGGACTGCCGGTACATTCGACAGTCCCTTTTTTTCTGTTTGTATTAACCGATTACATCACTCATCCGGTACATTCCCGCAGGCTTTCCCACAAGATATTTTGCTGCCTGCAGGGCTCCGTTTCCGAAAATTGCCTTTGAATATGCCGTATGCTTTATCTCAATCACTTCATCCGCACCGGCAAAAATCACCTCATGCTCACCGACGATTGTCCCGCCTCTGACAGCGGAAATTCCGATTTCCTTCTTATCCCGCGCCTTACGTTCCTTCGAACGATCATACTTATACGTATACTCGTTCTTTAGTACCTCATTCATGGCATCCGCAATGGCAAGGGCTGTACCGGACGGAGCGTCCACCTTACGATTATGATGCTTTTCTACAATTTCAATATCGAAATCCGCTGCCGCGAATACTTTTGCCGCTGCTGCCGCCAGCTTCAACAAAGTATTCACACCGAGAGACATATTTGCGGAACGAAGAATCGCAATCTTCTTTGATGCCTCGTTTACCTGTGCAAACTCTTCCTCGGAAAGACCCGTGGTACAAAATACAATCGGCATTTTTCTTTCAATAGCCATAGCAAGACGCTCTGCCAGTTTCTGCGGAGATGAAAAGTCTATCATCACATCTGCCTCAACATTACATCCCGCAGGGCTTGCAAAAACCGGATAATCATAATGCTGTTCCGTATTAAAATCAATCCCGGCAACAATTGTAGCCTGTGTATCTTCTGCTGCCAAATCAGAAATCACACGTCCCATTTTCCCGTTACAACCGCACATAATAATGCGTACCATTCAAATTCCTCCTGTCCGTACTTATCTGTTCCTTCCATGAACCACACATCAAAGAAGTATAACATTGCCCTGAAATACTATGCTCCTATTTAATCACTCCGAGCTCACGCATTACAGCCGCAAGCTTTGCCTTGTGTGCCTCCTCCATTTCAGTAAGCGGAAGACGAAGCGGGCCGACCTCCATACCCATAAGATTTAATGCCGCCTTCACCGGAATCGGATTTACCTCGCTGAACAAATTGTTGACTAACGGCAGATACTTTAACTGAAGCTCCAGGCTGCCCTTTACATCTCCGTCAAAAAACTTAGCACAGATATCATGGGTTTCTTGCGGCACCACATTGGAAAGTACGGAAATAACACCCTTTCCTCCAACGGATAATACCGGAACAATCTGGTCGTCGTTACCGGAATACAGGTCAATATCCCCCTGGCACAGCTGCATTGTCTGCATTGTCTGACTGATATTACCCGTAGCATCTTTAACACCGATAATGTTATCTACATTTTTTACCAGACCTGCTACCGTTTCCGGAAGTATATTACAACCGGTACGGCTCGGTACATTGTAAAGAATAGCCGGAATATTTACAGCCTTAGCTGTTTCGGTGAAGTGGGCAATAAGACCGTTCTGCGTTGCCTTGTTATAATACGGGGTTACTAAAAGGAGTCCATCCGCTCCCGCTTTCTCAGCCTCTTTAGACAGGTAAACGGCTGTCTCCGTACAGTTGGAACCTGTTCCCGCAATTACCGGAATACGCTTCGCCACCTTAGAAACAGCGTAGCGGATACACTCCAAATGTTCTTCATGACTTAACGTGGAAGCTTCCCCCGTAGTTCCGCAAATAATAATGGAATCCGTACCTCCCGCAATCTGAAACTCCAGCAGTTCGCCGAGCTTCTCATAATTTACTTCTCCGTTTGCCTTCATAGGTGTAACAATTGCAACACCTGCACCTGTAAATAATGCCATAATTGCACCTCCGTTTTATAATTGAATGCTATGTTTATCCGTGCAGGCTCGTGCTCCGCACTCCCCCATGACTACACTTCGTTCCGGTCGGTGCATAACCAAGGTCCACCGGACCTTGTGCACCCTCGCGACCTTCGTCGCTCGGTCGTGGGCGCGTTCGCCTACTTGCCGTTCCCTGGAAGCAAGCTTCCGGAACCGGCAAGTAGGCTCACTTTGCCTGCACGGAAAAAGAACCCTCTGACGAGGGTTCTCGAAGAATACCATAATTAGGCAGCCGACCGCGCCAAAACTTCCACGGTGCGGTGCTTTTCTTCGATAGCCCTCCATCAAATAAATGATGACAGTTCCGGAGCTGTTAACCCCGGCCCCAGCATGCAGCCTTCAGGCAACTGCAAGCTTCGGCATCTCATCCTTTCCGCCACGTTCTCCTATGTCCTGACATATCCCGTAGTGTACTGATAATCAATGCGCCTCTATCACAATACCATATTGTATATCCATAGAATATACCAGAAGTCTTGTCTTGTCAACAGATTTTTTGTGTTTTTGTCAATTTCCGTTTTCGCCGAATTCTCATTCAATCCCTAACAGCTTCTTTGTATATTCCTCTTTCGGTCGTAAAAATAAATCCTCCGTTGCTCCGCACTCCACCATACATCCCTTTTTCATTACCATAACACGGTCACAGATTTTCCGCACCACCGCCATATCATGCGATACAAAAACATAAGTCAGCCCATGCTCCCGCTGTAACCGAAGCAGGAGATTCAGAATCTGAGCCTGTACCGTAACATCCAGTGCCGACACCGGCTCATCCAGGAGCACCAGCTCAGGCTTCATAATCAGTGCCGCCGCAATCGCCACGCGCTGGCGCTGTCCGCCTGACAGCTCCGCCACATACCTGTTTATCACATCTTCCGCAAGCTCCGTCTCCTTTAGCATCTCACACACTCTTGCATGACGTTCTTCTTTGGTAAGCGCTGTATTTAAACGCAGCGGTTCCTCAAGAATCCAACCGACCCGTTTTGCCGGATTCAGACTTGTATACGGGTCCTGAAATACCATTTGTATCCCTGCCTTTTTTCCGGAACCGCATGTGACCTTTCCGTCGTGCTCCGGAAGCAATCCGGAAATCACCTTTAAAAGCGTTGACTTTCCGCATCCGCTCTCCCCTACGATACCAAAAATTTCGCCCTGCCGCACAGAAAAAGAAACCTCAGAAACGGCCTGCTTTTTCTCTGTCTTTTTTAACAATCCGGGGTTCCTTTTGTATGCTACCGATACATGATCCACGGAAAGAACTGTTGTCTCCGAAGATTCCCCGTTTCCGTTTGCCGTCCGGGTATTTTCCCTCTCTTTCGGTCCTTTTACCGTTGCCTGCAGCAGTCTCCTCGTATACGCCTCACGGGGTGCCTCAAAAATCTGTGCCTTCGTCCCCTGCTCCACAATTCTGCCATCCTTCATAATAATCAGCCGGTCACAGAGCTCTTTCAGTACTCCGAGGTCGTGGGAAATAAAAATAACCGCCGTATGATTTTCTCTCGCAATACGTTTAATCAGTGCCACAATCTCCCGTTCCGTAACCGCATCCAGAGCTGTGGTCGGCTCATCCGCAATCAAAAGACGCGGCTTATTTATCATTGCCATGGCAATCATAACCCGCTGGCGCATCCCACCCGAAAGATGATGAGGGTACAGATGTAACAGCTGCTCACCGTTCTTTAATTCAGCCTGGGAAAGTGCCTCTATTATAACCTTATTGCGCTCCTCGCCGGACAGACCGGTATGCAGCAAAAGAGGTTCTTCCATCTGCTTTTTTATCGTCAGCACAGGATTGAGGCTGGTCAGAGGTTCCTGAAAAATCATGGAGATATCCTTGCCTGATATAACGCTGCGGAATATCTCCTCTGCTTTTTTTTCTTTTTTACTTCTCCCGCATAGATTTGTTCCGTCAAAAAAAATTCCGTCACAGGTTCTTAGTGCGTTCTCAGGCAAAAGTCCCATTACCGCAAGTGCCGACATGCTTTTTCCGGAACCGGATTCTCCCGCAATACCAAGAATTTCTCCTTCCGTCAACGAATAGGAAACTCCATCTACCACTGTTTTCCTTCCTCCCGTCGGCATCGGAAAGGAAATCGAAAGATTTTTCACCCTTAATAATTCCCTGCAGGCACCCACGGTTTCCGTCTTCACTGTCAAACACCCGTTATCTTCCGATGAATCATGCTTTTTATCCATGCTTCTCCCCTCCCTCCAGACTAAGCAAACCTACGCCAAGCACACTAATCAAAATCATCATCCCCGGTGCGACGGCACTCCACTGTGCGCGGAAAATATAAGGCTGTGCCTCGGAAAGCATCCGTCCGAGACTTGCATCCGGCGGCTGCACACCAAGACTTAAATAGCTCATCGCCGCCTCGGAAAGAACAGCATTGTTAAATCCGATTGCAAGGGCAGAAAGAAGGCTTCCCCTTATGTTCGGCAAAATGTACACAAACATAATCCGCAGATGTCCCGCTCCCATCAGCCTCGCATTCTTTACATAATCCAACTCCTTCTGTACCAGAAAACCGCTGCGCACCACACGTGCAAAGCTTGGTATAAATAAAATCCCTAACGCCGCAATGAGCTGCCACGTACCGCTCCCGAAAACACTTACAAATACGAGCGCCAATAAAATACTCGGAATTGCAGCCACCGCATCGTTTATGCGCATCAGAATCAAATCTGCTTTTCCTCCGAAATATCCGGTAAAAGCACCGAGCAGGCAGCCGCCCACCGCACCGATTGCTACAACGGAAAGTCCGACAAGAAAAGTAGTTCCCGCTCCTTTCATCACACGCGAAAATACATCTCTTCCGAAATTGTCCGTGCCAAACCAGTGTAAAAAGGATGGGGCCGCATTTTTCAGCTCGGCATTCATTGCATTCGGGTCATAGGGCGTAAAAAAACAACCGATAAATGAAACCAGCACAGCAAACAACACCAGCACGAACCCGATACTCCGGTTTATATTCAGTTTACCGTTTTTTCTCATCCACCCGAAGGCTCCCATGTCCGCCCTCCTTTCTTACAAACACCTACAGCTCCCTGATTCTCGGATCCAGATATCTGCATATCAAATCTGCACCATAGTTCAAAATCACCACGATAGCCGTAGTATACAGCACGATTGCACGCACTACCGGATAATCCCGTCCCGATATGGACACTGCAAGAAGCCTTCCGATACCGGATAAATTAAACACCTGCTCAATCACGATACTTCCGGCTAAAATCTCTGCCATCACCATGGCGAGAAATGTCACCACCGGCACCAGGGCATTTCGAAGTACATGCTTCCATAGTACCCTGCCTCTTTTGCAGCCTTTACTTTTTGCGGTACGCACATAATCCGCCTGCGTCTGTTCTTTCAGGGAGCTTTGCAAAAATCTCACGGACATTCCGATTTTCGGTATTGCCACCGCCATAGCCGGAAATATCATAAATCGCAAAAAGCCGAGAAAATTCTCATTTGCAGATACATATGCTCCCGGAGTAAACCATCTGAGTATAACACCAAAAAAAAGTGTCATTAACATTCCTAAGAAGAAAGGAGGAACAGCCATCATAAGCTGGGTAAGAAAGGCTGCAGCTCCTTCGCCTGTTTTTGTTTTTGCCCTTGCAGCCAGAATACCTAAGGGTATTGAAATCCCTGTTATCAGTACAAACGAGAGCAGGGCGAGACTGACAGTGACCTCGAAACGCTCATGTAACAGTTCAGCTACCGGTATTCCATATTGAATGGAGTTACCGAAATCTCCGCGAAGCGCGCTAATCAAAAAATCGCCGTAGCGTACCGGCAGTGACCGGTTCAGTCCCATAGCCTCCCGCAATGCCTCAATCTCTTCTTCGGTCGCATCCATACCGAGCTTTGCCATAGCTGCATCAGACGGAATTACTTCAAAAGCTAAAAACGTCAAAAGCGCTGCAGCCAGTAAGGTAATAAATAATGCAAGCGTCTTTCTTACCCAATACCGCATTCTCTCCCTCCTTTCTCCATTGTTACTTACGAGTCCGATTACCTTACGGTAAATGTCTCTACTCAGCCGGCCTTAGTGCGGCCATATCCTGTACATACACCGGATAGAACAGATAATTTGTAAACCGCTTATTTACAGCAACCAGCTTCGCTCCGTCCTGTAAATAAACACTGGCCGCATCTCTTGTCAGCAGCTGCTGAATTTCCTTATAAAGCGTCACCTTTTCGCTTTCTTTGATACTTGCAAGAGCTTTCGTAAACAATTCGTCAAATTGCGGATTCTCATAATTAACAAAATTATTCTTCGCGGTAGACATATAACGCTTTAACACATCACTCGGAGCCAAAGCTGAATCAAGACCGACAATCGTTGCCTCATAGTCTCTCCCTTTATAGACATCGCTAAGCCATGCAGACCACTCTATCAGCTGAATTTCCGCATTAACACCGAGTTTTCTGTATTGCTCTACCAGCACCTGTGCCGTTGCCACATGGAAATCATAGTTGGATGGCACCTTTAATACGAAGCTTAACGGGTTATTCTCATTATAGCCCGCATCGGCAAGCAGCTCCTTTGCCTTCTCCGGCTGATAAGAATAATAGTTTTCCAGCGTTTCATCGTAGTATACGCCAAAGTTCGGGAACATATTGCTGCCGATAATATGACCTCTTCCTCCGGAGACAATGTTAAGCAATTCCTCCTTATCAACCGCATAGCAGAGTGCCTGACGTACCCTTATATCCGTAAACGGCTCAAACTTATTGTTTAAAAACATTGCCTGCACCAGATTACTTGCCCCAACCTCTAAATCATAGTCATCCGGCAGCTGGGATGCCTGTTCATCCGTCAAATACGGGAATATGTCAATGCTTCCGGCAAGCAGCTCCATAAATGCCGCGTCATTGCTGGCACAAATCTTAAAGGTTACCTTTTCCAGATACGGCTTTTCTCCGTAATAGTCCTCAAACCGCTCCACTACAAAGCTTGTCAAAGGTGTGTAGGAGACAAACTGAAACGGTCCCGTTCCTACCGGTGCACTTTCCTGCTCCGTATAATCCTCCGGAATAATGAAGCAGGTGAGGAAACCAAGTAACTCCGTATTCGGCTCGGAAAGTCTGATTACAACGGTATCCTCTCCGACCTTCTCCACGGCGGAAATAACAGAAAGCGCCGATTCCACGACGACCTCAGGATCCGGATCGTCAAGTAAACCGGCGCAACGCTTGATCGAATAAACCACATCATCCGCAGTAACTACCTTACCGTTATGAAATTTCACATTTTCTCGTAAGGGGAAGGTATACGACATCCCGTCCGGGGCAATCGTATAATCCTTTGCTACCGCAGGAACCAATGTTCCGTCTGCAGAAGGCTTTACCAGTCCTTCAAAGACGTTAAACAAGACTTCATCGGTTCCCGCCGCCACTGCTTTGTGAGGGTCAAGACTGTCCAAATCCTGTGTTATTCCTACTACCGCGGAAAAGTCATCCTCCGAACCTTTCTTTCCCGAACTGCCGCCGTTGCATGCGCAAAGTGCGGTGAGGGAAAATAGTAGTGTAAGAAATACTGCTTTCTTTTTCATAATACTACCTCCGTTCGCGGACACTTACTTCCGCTTTATTAAATTTTTACTTTCCTATCATATACCAACACAGAAAAAAATTCAAGAGAAAAAAATGTGAGTTTTTTATGAATTTCCTCAAAAACTCTTTATTCTTATCCCGAAATAGTGTAAAATAAGGACAGACTAAATTTTAAAGGAGGGTTTGTCGCCGGAAATAATTCATCGGATTTTCCCGCGATACAAGAGAAATGGAACAAAAAACGGAAAAGAAAATGACCAAATATGACCGTAAGGTCTTGGCAAGAGAAGCAGCCGCAAGGCGTGAAAAAAAGAAAAGGATACTCGGAATTATCTCTACGGCTGCCATTATCGTCTGTATCATTGCATTAATTGTAGTTGTACCGATGGTAAAAAACAGGAAAGTATTAAAGGAGTACATCAAGGTAGGTGATGTTTCCGTATCGCAATTAGAATTTAACTATCACAGAGCAAATACCATCAACAGCTACTCCCAGATTTTGCCGTACTTCGGAGTAGATACCTCTAAGCCGCTCAGTGAGCAGGTTTACGATTCTGAGACAGGTGCCACATGGGCTGACTTTTTCAACGAACAGGCCGCACTGTCCATACAGGAAAACAGGGCAATGGTAGATGATGCCGCAGCAAAGAAGGTTTCGCTTGATGTAGAAAATGAGTATAACACCTACATGAATCAAATAAAGACTGAGGCCAAAGAGGCGGGTATGAGTCTTAACAGTTACTTTGTTTCTCTCTTCGGTACCGGTGCATCCGAGAAGACAATGAAGGATATCATCAAAAATGACATTACTGCGATTCTCTATTACCAGTACCTGACTCAGACCATGGAGGCAAGTGATGAAGAAGCACAGGCTGAATATGAAGAAAATAAAGATGACTATGACTCTGTTGACTATCGTGTATTAGAATTTGCAGCCGACGTTACGGACGAATCCGCTGAGGAAGAGATTACATCAGCTATGGATGCCATGACTGCACGCGCTCAGGAAATGTTAGACAAAGTCAATGCAGGGGAAGATTTTGAGACACTGTGTGCAACATATGCTCCGGAAGAGGAACGTACCGAATATGCGGATTCCGAGACCGATAAATCCCTTGTAACCGGTGCTACAGCCTCTTCCTCTTATGTACCGTATATGGACTGGTTATTTGATGCATCACGTAAAGACGGAGATACCACTCTTTTCACCGATGAAGATGACTATACCTGCTATGTTCTTTCCTTCGAAAAGCGTTATATGGGCGATACTGTTTTAAGCAATATCAAGCAAACCCTGACCAACAGCGCAGTAACAGAGTATGTAAATACTCTCTCCGCGAACTACGAGATTTCCGATCCTCACGGCAATTTACCTGCTATGGAACAGTAATCGGTCGTTATCCGGGACAGATTGTTTTCAATTTTATAAGAAGCACTAAGAAACGGGGCTGTCACATCTTCGATTGAAAAACCGAAAATGTGACAGCCCCGTTTTATGTACCGAAGCATTCAAAGCTCTGTAAAGTCCTCCGGAAACGCACAATTTCATGCACGACTCCTTTAACACTATAGCTCTTCCACATATTTAACACGTTCCACCGTGCTCAGCATCTGCAAAATCTCCGCATGAGGCTTTTTCTTTGGGAGCCGCAATGTACAAAGAACCGCTGTACCACTGTCGCCCACACTGTTAGCCCGCGTCATTTCCAAATCGCTGATACGGAAGCCCTGCTCCTTTGCAAAACGGATAAAAAGCCCTACATCCGCCATCTGCTCAAACTCCACATAAAGGTTAATCACCTTTGTCGAAGCCATTACCCAGTCATCCAGTCTGTGCAGCATTGCCATTACAACAAAAATCAAAACGCACCCTGCCAGAGCTCCCGTATAGAACCCGATTCCGAGAGAAAGACCGACACAGGCCGCAGCCCATAATCCGGCTGCCGTGGTAAGACCCTTTACCCGGTTACGGCCTGTTACAATAATTGTACCCGCTCCCAAAAAACCGATTCCGGAAATCACCTGTGCACCCATTCGTGCCGGGTCCGTTCCGCCGTAAACCTCTGTTATATACTGATTTGTAAGCATCACCAGGGCTGACCCCATGCAAACCAGCATATAGGTCCGAAACCCTGCGGGACGCTTTTTTCTTCCGCGCTCCACACCGAGTATGCCGCCACACACAAGTGACAGCATCAGTCTTGTTGTTACGGAAACAAGATTAAGCTCCTTCAACACTTCAGGAATATGTTCTTCCAAATCATCTTCCCCCTTATTCCATATACCAGCCTTCCACATGTGCCGCACCGATTCCCCTTACCCGTGCCTCATACGGACAGCCTTCCGGAAAATTTTTTAGTCCGTTCTTCACTGCATAATCCGAAAAATTCTGCCATGTAATGAGGCGGTAGTTTCCTCTGTCTGTCATGGAACGCGCCTCTCCTACCTGCTCACCGTGCAAAGCACTGACAGTCAGATATCCTTCGGTTGTTAAAAGCATTTTCTGGGTTTCTCCGGATATTCTGGTAAAAACCAGTTTATCTAAGTACGGAAGCTGCTTCCCTGCTTCATCCGTTTTCCAGTAATACGGATTCCTTACAAATTCATATGAGCTGCCTCTGACATCACCCTTTCCTTCTTCCGTCGAGATACAGAAAGGATTCAGCGTGGGAACACCGGGCGTATTCCATGCATTGGAAACTGTTTCCTTAAGCATCATGTCCGTGTCGGTATACCCCATATCCTTTGCTTTGGCTGCAGCGGCATCCTCTCCCATATATTCCGGCAGAAGATTCACAAAATAGTGCTCCGGTGCAAAGCAGATGCCTCCCTGAGCCAGAAGCTCAGACAAAAATTCCGGCTTTGAAGACGAAAAATTTATCCTGAAGCTGTATCTGTCCAGTTTTGTAAATACTGCTTTCTCCGTTCTTCCCGACGCATCCTTTGAAATAAAACAGCTCCATAAAGCTTCACCGAACACCTCCGGCAGACACAGCTTTTCGTAAAAAAAGATACAATCATCCGAAGTAAACAATACGCCGTCAGACCATCGCATTCCCTCTCTCAAATAAATGGTATACTCTGTGAAATCCGAATTAACCCTGTATGCTTTCGCTATATTCGGAGCAACCGTACCGTCTGCGGCATAACAAAATAAGCCTTCCGACACAAGCTCTCTTGTTACTGTATCCGCATTCACTGCGGCAAACTGTGCTTCCCCTCCGTAAACTCCTATCTGCGGCAGGCTAAGCTCCATTACATCCTCCTGTTTCGGAAGACGCTTTTCGGCTACCTGTAGCTCCCCCTTTGCAACACCCTCCTGCCACACTGGAGACTCCTGATACTCCGTATAACCGTTTGGAGACGATATAGCCTCATGATTCCCGTTATCCTTTTCATCCATATTCGGAGACACTGTCACTGTTCCCGGCAGATTATTCCCATCATCTGTCTTTTCTCTTTCGCAGCCCGCGGCCAGACATACCATTCCGATTATGACCGCTGCACGTATCACACATCTTCGACCCATTTATGCCTCCTATATCCCAAAAATAAGATGTCATTTAAAATTATCCTACGGCAAAATCTGCCGACACCCTAATCTAATAAGGAAATGCCCCAAAAGTCACAAGGACTTCTGGGACACCTCATCATTCCGATACACTAATAGCGAAATGCCTGTAACGCCTCCTGCAATTTTCTTGCTTCATCGTTTAATACGTTGGAAGCATCCGACAAATCTTCCACTGCCTTGAGCTGAAGGTCAACCATATTTTGTACCTCCTCCGAAGCAGCCGATGTCTGCTCGGAAACTGCGGAAATGCTGCTGATTGCATCCACCGTTACGGTCTGCGCCTGACCGATGCGTTCAACACCGTTGGATATATTCTCCAGACGTTCCGTCATTTCCTCAACATTATCACCGATATTTCTAAACAGGGCAATCGCATTTTGTAATGCTACACTCTGGGAAGCTACAATCTCTTCCGCCTGTGCTACCGTCTGTGCCGTTCCCTCTGTCTGTGCTTTAATACCGTTTACGATACCCGCAATCTCATTTGCAGCCTCAACGGACTGCTCAGCCAGTCTGCGAATCTCATCCGCAACAACCGCAAAACCGCGTCCGGCCTCTCCTGCCCGTGCTGCCTCAATCGATGCATTCAGTGAAAGCAGATTGGTCTGTTCCGCAATATCATTAATTACACCGATAATCTTTCCGATAGAGTGAGACTCCTCCGCAAGCGCATCCATATCTACCGTAATCCGCTTTGTAATCGAAGCCGTTTCCTCTCCCTTCTTCTCCAGTATGCCGATTGCATTCATACCGTTTTCTACCGATGCTTTTGCATTCTGTGCAAGCTCATCAATCGCATGGGCATCTGCCTTTACTTCATTAATCCGTTCACCAAGCTCCTCGCTTTGTACCAGACAACGCTCAGAATCTTCTGCCTGCTGTACGATACCGTTACGGATTTCCGTAATCGATGCCGTTATATTTTGTGTTGCTGTCAGGAGCTTTGCCGATGTATCTCCTACCCCGACTGCCGAGCTTCCTACATTATCCGCAGCTACCGAAGTCTGCATTACCATACCCTTCATGTTCACCACTGTTTTATTGGCACAGGCAACCAGCGCACCGAATTCATCTTTACGCTTTGTCCGCATCTTCGCGGTCAAATCACCCTTCGCTACCTTGTCGAGTCCTGCCATGGTACGTTTCATTGCCTTTGCATAGGAGGTTGCAACCCACACGCCCAGCAATACGGAACATGCAGCTGAGATAAGAACAACCACAATCGCAAGGAACCAGATGGCATTGGCACTGGAAATAATTTCGTTTCTCGGAATCGCACCACAGAGGAAAGCACCGCTATCGCCTATCGGCGTACAGATAACCAGATACTTGTCTCCGTTAATCTTTGCGTATCCGCTTGCCGTTGTTCTTGTGCTGACCGCGTCATTGTATTCGGATTTTCCGATAAAGTACGGGGTTTCGGAAACTCCGTCCGGTGTCGCTTCAATCCCGTCCGGCGAAACGATACCGAAAATACTTCCTTCCGCAAGATCAATGCCGAGAAGCGTATCCGCAATCAAAGACATCCTGATATCCGCGGAAATATAACCGATATCTTTTCCGAGTGTACTTTTTAGCTTCGTTGTAACTGATAAAAAGTAGCTGTTGCCGGAAAGTCCCAGCTCGCTGTCCACGAAATTATGGCGTGCCGTCCAATAGTATTCTTCACCGCTGGAAAGATACTCCGCTCCGTCTTTGCTCTGCTCGAATGCGGTTGCACGGTCCCCTTCCTTAAACTCACCGTCGGAGGCATAAGACTCTCCGTAATAGGACATTAACGCAATATTGCCGATAATGGACTCCGTCTCTCCTCCCAATGTTTCAATGTCCGCCTCAATCGCTCTCTTGGCTCTTTTCTCATCCTTTGAATCCACAGTATAAGATTCGCTGTAATACAGTGATACGTCACTTTTTGAGTTCAGCTGGCTCATCTTTGACTCTACCGTTGATAAAACCAAAGCAAGATGCTCTGCCTTAGCGTTTATGGTAGAACCGGCAGCCTGCTCGTAATTTTTCTGCAGTGCGTTCGAGGCACTGGAAGTACAAATCGCACCGAGCGCAATGATAAAAACCAACGGCACACAGAACATGGCAATTAACTGTGTCCGTATACTTTTCATCTTCTTTTTTCCGTTCCTCTTTCCGGTCAGAAGCTCAGGCAGCTTTATCGCCGGAAGCTTAACGGCTCCCTTCTTCTTTTCCTTCGGTGCCTTTTCCTTTTTCGGCTTTACCGCCTTTACCTTCTCCTTCACCGTCTTCTCCTTCGGTGCCTTTCTGACCTTCGGTGCCTTAGGCTCTTTCGGCGCTTTTTCCTTTTTGTCCTTCTTTTTTTCTGCCCGTTCTTCCGCACGCAGAAAATCCTGTAAATCCCGATCCTTTTTCATTTTTTAAGCCTCCTCGCCTTATTCGGTATCCGGTGCTGTTCATAATTATAGTACTCTGCCGTTCTGCCCCATCTCTTTATGTATCTCAATCCCAATCTATTATAAATTATACTCTATTCTGTCCGAAAGTTCAAGACATAAAATAGACAGGTTATTATACTCTGCATAAAAAAATGAAGATATTTCCAAACTTTTTTTAAAATGTGCTTTTCTTTTTATGAAAAACACCGTATAATAGAATCAGCATCACAGAAAGGAGTTTTTTCATGAAAAAAGTATTTAAATTTTTCGCTGCAATAGCGTCACTCGCAGCGGTTGCCGGCGGTGCATATCTCGTTTATAAAAACTTCTTTTCAAAAGAAGAAGATGATTTCGATTTTGATGACAGCTTCGCTGATGAGGACGATTCCTCCTCCCGCGAATATGTATCCATCAACATTACTACCGATGAAACCGAGGAAGAAGAGGAAGAGGATTCCGACGCATCAGAAGCTGCCGACGACACCGACGCGGAGTAATAAAACAGGATGTTGTATATGACTGTAATCGGTCTCATATACAACATCCTGTTTTTATGCTGTATCACACAGAATACAATGCCTTATTCTACATACATCCGCAACGTATTTCCAAAGAAACACCATATCCCGCCATGCTCTGTTTCAATATGCAGAATAAACTCTAACGGTTCTTCCGAAAATACCTGCTCCGTAATTCCCGTTGCGGTTAAAAGAGAATAAACATATGCACCTTTCTCCGGTCTTTTTGATTCTATCTGCTGTTTTTCCTTCAAACAACTTATAAGCTCCGTTATCCGGTCCGTATCTTCGTGTACATATTCCCAGTATTCCGCCTCAGTCCCCGACGGAGCATACCCGGAAGCCGTAAGCACTTCCCGCAATTCCTCCGGTACAGCTATCCTAGAAGGACTAAAAAAGCACGTGTCTATGTTTTCTTCCGACTCTGCGCTGCAATCGCCCTCAGCCGCTGTCGGGAATACAACCGTCTGTGACAAATAAGCATCCGATAGCTCATTCATCCCGTCTTCATCCGACTTTGAATAGTAATCGCTCGCCGTATTACTGCTGTTATTGTTTTGCATACGTCGTACCTTATCCTCCGGTGCAGCATCTTTCACTTCATTGTCGCTTATGAAACCAGTACCGATTGCCCGTCCCCCAATCACAAATATAAGCACTGCCGCAGCCGCTGCACAAATATATTTCAGTGTGTAACCAAACCTTTTGTGCGGTTTACGGTGCGAAGCTGTTACAGTTACGTCTTCTTCCTTTATCCGGTCCAATGTCCTTTGAATCAGCTCTTCCTTCACCCGGAGTCTCTCATCCGACATTGCCTGATCTAAAAGTGCATAGATTTCATCTTCCGACATTTCCCTGCCATTTTGTACTTCCCTATTCATCCTATGCACCTCCTTTCCATTCTCCTTCCAGAATAACGCGGAACTTTTCTCTGGCTCTCGACAGTCTGCTTTTCACCGTTCCCTCGCTGATTTCAAGCACCTTTGCCGTTTCTGCCACCGAACGTTCTTCAAAGTAGAGACAGAGCAGCACTTCCCTGTACTTTTCCGGAAGCTTCAGTAAAGCTTTCTTAATACGTTCTCCGTCCTGCCTGCGTTCTATCTCATCAATCATATCCGCGGCAGGCAGCTTCGCCTCCTCTTCCTCGGAAAGCATGGTAACCCGACGATTGTATGCGCTCTTTAAATAATCTTTACATGTATTGACCGTAATACGTAAAAGCCACGTTTTCACCGAGCTTTCCCCGCGAAATCCCGCCAGATTTCCGTTGACCTTAATAAACACTTCCTGAAAAATATCTTCCGCTGTATCATAATCCTTCACGTAGCAGTAGGCCATACGGAGTACATCATTCCCGTATGTCCGCATCAGGAACTCCAGGTCATAGCTTTCTTCTGTTTCACCGGTATGTGGCCGGCAAAGTTCCCGACCTGCCTTTTTGTTCATACGTTACCCCCTATAAGAAAGACGAATCGCACATCCTTTTGGTTCCGTTTTTTACTAATTCTTTGCAAATTCCGTTAACTTTAGTCCCTCGTTTCTTTCAAGGACTGTCTTTATACTCCACTCATGGGTAAAAAGTAACAACGGACGCTCCTTTAAATCCTTAACACGTTTTGAATCCGTGGTAATATTCAGTCTGCCCACATCAATACCGTCATTTGCTATCCAGCGGATATACTCATACGGAAGCGGGTCCATGCGGATTTCCACACCATACTCGGACTCCAGCCTGAATTTTAATACATCAAACTGCAGCACTCCCACAACACCGACAATAATCTCCTCCATACCTGTGTTGAATTCCTGGAAAATCTGAATAGCACCCTCCTGTGCAATTTGGGAAACCCCCTTTATAAACTGCTTCCGCTTCATGGTATCTACCTGTCTGATTTTTGCGAAATGCTCCGGTGCGAAGGTCGGAATTCCTTCGTATTCTATCTGCTCCGACGGTGCACAGACCGTATCTCCGATAGAAAAGATACCCGGATCAAATACACCGATAATATCACCAGCATAGGCTTCCTCAACAATTTTTCTGTCCTGCGCCATCATCTGCTGAGGCTGGGAAAGACGGAGCTTTTTACCGCCCTGCACATGGTTTACCTCCATACCGGCCTCAAACCTTCCCGAACAAATACGCATGAAAGCGATTCTGTCGCGATGAGCCTTGTTCATATTTGCCTGAATCTTAAATACAAATGCCGAAAAATCATGGGTAAGCGGCTCAATCACACCCTCCTTCGCATTTCTCGGAAGCGGCGGGGTAGTCATGGAAAGAAAATGCTCCAAAAACGTCTCCACACCGAAATTAGTCAGTGCGGAACCGAAAAATACCGGCGTTAATTCTCCCGCACTTACCCTTTCCAAATCAAACTCACTGCTTGCCCCGTCCAAAAGCTCAATCTCGTCCATCAGAATTTGGTGATTCTCTCTGCCGATGATTTCATCCAAATTCGAGTCACCCAATTTTGCCTCTATTTTTTCAACCTCGTTCTGACCGTTATTTGCCGCAAAAAATCGGGTAATGGTTTCTGTATCCCTCTGATAAACTCCTTTAAAATTCTTACCTGAGCCAATCGGCCAGTTCATCGGACAGGTCCGGATACCGAGTACATTCTCGATTTCATCCAGAAGCTCAAAGGTATCCCTTGCCTCACGGTCCAGCTTGTTCACAAAAGTGAATATCGGAATATGGCGCATCACACAGACCTTAAACAGCTTGATTGTCTGCGCCTCAACACCCTTTGACGCATCTATGACCATAACCGCAGAGTCCGCCGCCATCAGGGTACGATACGTATCCTCCGAGAAATCCTGATGTCCCGGAGTATCCAGAATATTAATGCAATACCCTTCGTAATTAAACTGCATAACAGAGGAGGTTACCGAAATACCTCTCTGCTTTTCGATTTCCATCCAGTCCGAAACCGCATGTCTTGCCGTTTTTTTTGCCTTTACCGAACCCGCCAGATTAATTGCGCCTCCGTATAACAAAAGCTTTTCCGTCAATGTCGTCTTACCTGCATCCGGATGGGAAATAATCGCAAATGTCCGTCTCTTTTTTATCTCATCACCGTAATTCATGGCTGCCTCCTGCTTTTCTTTCAAATACTTCAGGTGCCCTTTGGCACACTCTTTTCCGTACCCCCCTGCCCCAACGGGGCACATCACTTTATTTTACATGATTTCCCACCGATATGCAAGGGTAACTTCACAGCTTGTGTTTTCGGCGGCACTATGATAGGATAAAGGTACTGAACTATTGTAATCCGGGAGGGTAACTATGAAACGACTTTTACTGTTTGAATCAAGTGTGGAAACCCTGCGTTTCTTCTCTGACCGACTGGCGGAGGAGTTTGTCTCCATGGGCTATGAAGTACGTCTGGTACGTATTCATGAACCATTCCGTCATCTTAATGAGTTATGTGACTTTATCATCCCTCACGAAACAATTATGATTACCTTCAACTTTCACGGCATTCAGCGGGAAGCTATATTTCATACAAAGGAAGGCATCCTGCTCTGGGAGCTTTACGATGTTGCCTGTATCAATATCATTGTAGACCATCCCTTCTACTACTACGAAGAGCTGCAATATCTGCCGAAACGCTATCTTCAGATTTGTATCGACGGCGACCATAATGACTACATGAAGCGCTTTTATCCTGACATTCTCTGCGGTGAGCCGATGCCTCTGGCGGGCTGTGACTATCGTCACACCTTTTTTCCGCACAGCACCTTTTCTCCGGAGGAGGATGTCATCGACCCGGCCGGTTATCTTCCGGATGCACGTAACGAATCCCTCTCACAAACGCCCGTCTTCAAACGTTCTACAGACGTAGTATTTACAGGGTGTTTTACGCAGCCGGACTTTTTTTTACCGTATATGAAACGAAACGGTGCCGAATATGATGCCTTCTATCATGATATTCTGGATGATTTACTGGCAGACCCCGACCAGTGTATTCATACGGTTTATCTGCGTCACTTAAACCGTGAACTGCCGGAGCTAACCGAGGAAGAATTAAAAAATGTAATGAATAAAATGATTTTTCTGGACTTATGGATTAGATTCACTTTCCGGGGCAGAGTTATCCAAACCCTGTTGGACGCAGATATCCCGGTACATTGCATCGGCGCGGGCTGGGAAACCCTTTCTGCCGGTAAAAAGGACATACTTACCCATACACCGTATTCGGACACGGCAGTCTGTCTGAAAGCAATTTCAGAAGCCCGGATTTCTCTAAATGTCATGCCGTGGTTTAAACGCGGAGCCCATGACCGCATTTACAGCTCCATGATAAACGGTGCCGTCTGCGTTACCGATAAAAGCAGCTATCTTTCGGAACATTTTAAAGACAATGATATGCTGTGCTATTACGATTTAAAGCATCTGTCCGCCCTTCCTTCCACGGTAACACACCTGCTTCGGCATCCCGATACCATGCAGAAAATTGCGGACCGCGCTAAAAGCTACGCAGGTGAGCATCTGACATGGCACCGCTTTGCCGAAAAGCTTGTTCCGTATTTTTCAGCTCTGTAAAGAATCCTATTCGATAAAAAGGGGAACTGATACATCATCATGCGGCAGTCCCCTTTTGCTTAACTTTTATTTATTTTCCAGCTTCTTTACAATCTCACCGATAACGCGATGAATTTCCTCTTCCTCTAACGGCTTTGTCAGAAATTCCTCCGCACCCGCCTTTACGGCCTGCATCAAATTACTCTTTTGTCCCGCTGCGGTAATCATAACTACTTTTGCGTCCGCATTCTCGTGTTTAATCAAAAGCAGCGATTCAAGTCCGTTCATTACCGGCATGGTGATATCCATTGTTACGATGTCCGGCTTCAGCTCTTTATATTTAAGGAAGCCGTCCTCACCGTTTACTGCTTCACCGACTACCTCAAGTCCCATTCTTGTCAGGGAATCCTTAAGCATTTTTCTCGAAGTTTTGGAATCATCTACTACTAATACCGTAACTGCCATATTTCTACCTCCAGCCTTTCTTATTTGTAACAACAAAATTTACCGTTGTATTACAGATACCAAACGGCATTACAAGAATATCGTTACCGGATACCGGTCCGCTTTCTCCGAGCTCCGGAGGCATTAGCTCAAGTACAATCCCTTTATTTCCCTCTGCTGTCGCAAACAATCCGCTGATGCAGTTCAAAAGCTCACCCACCGCATCCTGCACATCCTCATTTACCACAACAAATTCTTCCTTTGCAAACATGGAGGCCAGGCTGCACAAGCCGCCCTCTTCGTCAGCAAAACCGACCTTCCAGCTCTCCTTACCGATTAACTCCTGTGACACCGGCTTTTCCAAATCAAATACATTCGCTAACTTACCGCACATCGGATATGCATGGCGGTCGATACAGCGTACAAGCGTTTTTAACGCCACAGTAACAACCTCCTGATATTCCTCTGCACCACGCGGTAAAAATAACGGTACAATCTTATCGGCATCTCCGCTCTTAACTGCTTCCAGCTCCGTATTTGTAAAACCGTTCTCTACCTGATAATTTTTCAGAATTGTCTGGAGCTTATCCATTGTAACAATTCCTTCGTCTACCAGAGTCTGTGCAAAGGTCAGGTACTCATTCCCCTGCATTTTCAAAAGACTTCCTACCTGCGACTCCGTCAAATATCCCTTTTCCACTGCAATATCGCCGAAACGTTTGTCCATCACCTGCTGCATCCGGTTAATTGCATCTGCCTGATCCAACGTCAGCATTCCTTCCGAAACTGCAATCAAACCAAGCTTAACTCTGATTTCTTCCTGTTTGGAGATAACCTGTGACAACTGCTCCGCGGTCATAATACCCTCGTCTACCATGTAGTTGCCTAATAAATAGCCTACCATCAAATGCCCCCTTTACATATGTACTAGGCAATTTTGCCTAGCTTATTCTATTATACAATGTTTCTCCTCAAATTTCCATAAAAATATAATATGATTAACAAATTTTCATTTTTTCTTTATAACCTTGCACTTTCTATGGAAACCATGTATACTTTTCTAAAAAGAACAGGTATTTTACCGGAAAGGACTCCATTATGTCAACCATAAAACCGTTTTATTGTATTCATCCGGCAGCAGACCTTGCGTCCCGCGTTGCCGCCCTGCCTTATGATGTTTATAACCGCAGCGAGGCCAAAACAGTCGCCGCAAAAGATTCACTGTCCTTTTTAAACATCGACCGTGCGGAAACTCAGTTTCCCGATGACATTGATACTTATGCGGACTGTGTGTATGAAAAAGCAGCCGAATTGTTAAACGCACGTATCGCCGATGGCACATTTGTAACGGATTCCACCAGAAATTACTATGTTTATGAGCTCACCATGGACGGACGCACGCAGACCGGTATCGTTGCATGTGCCTCGATTGATGATTATCTGAATAACATAATCAAAAAGCACGAGAACACCCGCGCCGATAAAGAAATCGACCGCATTCGCCACGTTGATACCTGTAATGCGCAAACCGGTCCGATTTTCTTAGCCTACCGTAAAAACGATACCATTCATGCAATCGTGGAAAACGTCAAAAAAGGAACTCCGCTCTACGATTTTACTGCCGACGACGGCATTATCCACCGCGTTTTCCTAATTGATTCTCCGGAACTCGTCACCGCTGTTTCAAATGCCTTCGCCACTGTTGACAGCATCTACATAGCAGATGGCCATCATCGCGCCGCTTCAGCGGTAAAGGTCGGATTAAAACGCCGTTCGGAGCATCCCGGTTACGACGGAACGGAAGAATTTAACTATTTTCTTTCCGTATTGTTTCCGGAAGACGAGCTGATGATTTTACCGTATAACCGTGTTGTAAAAGATTTAAACGGTCTGACAAAGGAGGCCTTTCTTTCCCGTATTGCAAAGGACTTCACTGTAACCGAACACGGAAAAGAGGCTTTTGCCCCGGCCTGTAAAGGGACCTTCGGCATGTATCTTGACGGAACATGGTATTGTCTGAGTGCTAACGATGCGCTAAAAAAGATTACCGACCCGGTAGATTCGCTGGATGTTTCACTGCTACAGGACTACCTGCTTGCACCCGTACTCGGTATCGGAGACCCGCGTACCGATAAACGCATTGACTTTATCGGCGGTATTCGCGGATTGAAGGAGCTGGAACGTCGCGTTTCTACGGATATGACCGTGGCGTTTTCCATGTATCCGACCTCCATCGGAGAGCTTTTTGCGGTATCGGATGCCGGACGGCTCATGCCTCCGAAATCCACCTGGTTCGAGCCGAAGCTTCGGAGCGGACTGTTTATACATAAACTTAGCTAAAGGCAGTTCTTACGATTACAGATGTGTAACACAAAAATCGACACATAGATAATAAACGATGCCATCCGCACTTCATGCGACACTGCCTATTTGTTTTAGTCGTATACGTTGGACCAGATCTTATTATCTACATTTGCATTCTTTCCCTTGTACTGGAATAATTCGCTCAGTGTTACAAACTGGTATCCCTGATTCTTTAAGCCCTCGATAATTGTCGGAAGAGCCTGAACGGTATTGTTGTTCCCGTTGAAATCATGAAGAAGAATGATTTGACCGTCGCATGCATTCTGTAATACAGTATTGGCTCTCTGACTTGCAGAGGTGCTGTTTCCCCAGTCGTTACACATGCTACCCTGAATGAATGCCATATCGATTGCGCTGTACATCGTACTGTTTACAGAGATGTACGGAGGGCGGAAAAACTTCGGTGTCTGACCGGTATAATCTTTCCGTTCGGATTAATGCTGCTTCCACTATTTCCGCTACTACTGCTTCCGTTGCTGGGGCTTACGGAGCCTGCTGCGCTAATCGTCAGACTGTCAATATAAGCATCCCACTGTCCGTCATCTGCGGTAACAACAAGCTTATAAACATCAGCCCAACCGCTGCTCTGGTACCCCTCTACCGTAAGCGCAGTCTCATAAATCTGACCCATCTGCATACCCATGCGTTCCCAAGCCTTGAAGTGCTCGGTTACGGAAATCGTTCTGCTCGTATGCTTGGATGTACGTACACTCCAGTACTGCTGGAATGTAGTATTTCCGTCGATAGACGGCTGATTTACACGTGTAAATTCCCTTACGGAAAAGTGCATTTCCGATGTTCTCCCACCAGCATTCGAAAAGACCGTTGCCCTTCAACGTCATGCTGGTGTCGCCGTAATCTTTCCACAACTCGTAATTGTAGCTCCCCTCGCTACCGGTTGCGTTGTTGTACAATACGGTTGCGGCATCTGCCTTTACAACCGGCACAACTGCCTGTAAGCATACTACTAATGCTAACAGTAAACCCTTTAGTTTTTTTGCCCATAGCAAAAATACCTCCTTTCTCGCATTATAAGGTTAGCACTTTTTGTACAATATGTAAGGTATTTTTTGAAAAGCTTGCAATTTTTTGTTACTTTTTTATGACACTTTACAACTTTCATGTATTCTTCCTTCCTTAAACCGAGCAATATGTATATTTTTCCCTCTTTTCAACATTGTTTTTTGTTATTATTTAACCAATCATACTTCATATCTTTTCTACATTGAATGAAACAATTTACTTTTCCACAGATTCATGTTATCATTAGCAGTAAATCAGAACATCTCATCTGTTTTGTATGGAGGAAATCAACTATGGTACATAAAGGAACAAAGACAATAGAAACAGAACGATTGATTTTAAGGAAATTCACTAATGAAGATGCTAAGGCTGCATTTCATAACTGGACCTCCGATGATAAGGTTACCGAATATTTGCGGTGGCCAACGCACACAGACCTGTCCGTAACGGAACGAGTAATCAAGGACTGGGTTACGAAAAGCGAAAAGGATGATTTTTATCAGTGGGCAATCGAGCTAAAGGAACTAAACGAACCCATTGGGACAATATCGGTTGTTGATAGAAATGATTCCCTGAATATACTGCACATTGGCTACTGTATCGGCAGTAAATGGTGGCATCAGGGGATAACCAGTGAAGCTTTTGCAGCAATTATTCCTTATTTGTTTCAAGAGGTCGGGGCAAACAGAATAGAATCACAGCACGACCCTCATAACCCGCATTCAGGTAATGTTATGAAGAAATGCGGGTTAAAATACGAAGGTACTTTAAGGCAGGCTGATTTTAGCAATAAAGGCATTGTAGATGCCTGTATGTACAGCTTATTAAAGGACGAGTGGATGAATCCATCCAAATAATCAAAAGAGGGGCCATCGCACAAAGTACAAATGTGCGCGATGGCTCGGGCGTGGCGAGCTCTTGCGATTTTTGATGTGTAAAGAGATAAAAGATGCCACCCCCTTATCATTTTTTGAATTTGCCCGAAGGGCCGCGTTTTTAGCTGAGTCAAAATCGCCTCTTACTGGTTCTAAGTCTCGAGGTTGCTCCCGAGAGACGTTTAGAACCAGTTAGAGGAAGTTCGACGAAGCGTTGCGCTTTGAGAAAAATGATAAGGAGGTGGCATCTTTATTATTTATAAACCATATCGCAAGAGCGGGAATCGCGCCATTTGTACTTTGTGCGACAGCCCCTCTTCGGCTAAACATTTATTCCAGTTCAAATGCTCCTGTATAAAGGCGGTAATACGTACCCTTTTCCGCAATCAGCTTCTCATGATTGCCCCTCTCAATAATAGAGCCGTGGTCAAGTACCATAATTACATCCGAATTCTTTACCGTAGATAACCGGTGTGCAATGACAAATACGGTACGTCCTTCCATCAAAGAATCCATACCCTTTTGTACAATCGCCTCCGTTCTTGTATCAATGGAAGACGTTGCCTCATCCAGAATCATTACCGGCGGGTCCGCAACCGCTGCCCTTGCGATTGCAAGAAGCTGCCGCTGCCCCTGGGACAGGTTTGCGCCGTTCCCGGTTAACAGCGTCTGATACCCTTCCGGCAAACGGGTGATGAAATCATCCGCACCGGCAAGTCTTGCTGCCGCAATACATTCCTCATCCGTCGCATCCAGCTTTCCGTAACGGATATTCTCCATTACCGTGCCGGTAAACAGATTTGTCTCCTGCAATACAATACCGAGAGAACGTCTTAAATCAGCCTTCTTTATTTTATTGATATTAATGCCGTCATAACGGATTTTACCGTCCGCGATATCATAGAAACGGTTAATGAGGTTCGTAATGGTCGTCTTTCCGGCACCGGTCGCGCCTACAAATGCCACCTTCTGGCCCGGCTCGGCAAAAACGGTAACATTATGCAGCACCATCTTATCTTCCTCATAGCCGAAATCTACGTCATTTAGCCGTACATCTCCCCGAAGCAGCGTATAGGTTACACTTCCGTCTGCCTGATGCGGATGCTTCCACGCCCATGTACCGGTACGCTTTTCACTCTCTGTAATCGTACCGTCCGGTGCAACCACCGCATTCACCAGAGTAACATAACCGTCATCCACCTCCGGCTTCTGGTCAAGCAGGTCAAAGATACGTTCCGCGCCCGCCATACCCATAATAACGGAGTTCAGCTGCTGGGATACCTGACTGATATTCCCGGTAAACTGCTTCGTCATATTAAGGAACGGTACAATGATACTGATGGAGAACGCCATACCGGAAAATCCCACATTCGGCACATCATTTAACAGGAACAATCCTCCTGCAAGCGCTACTACAACATAGAGGACATTTCCGATATTATTTAAAATCGGCATGAGCATATTTGCATATTGGTTTGCCTTCTTTGCGTCCTCGTAAAGAGCCTCGTTTATGGCATCAAACTCTTTTCCGCTCTGCTCCTCATGGCAGAACACCTTAACTACCTTCTGCCCGTTCATCATTTCTTCCACAAAGCCTTCCGTTTTACCGATTGCCTTCTGCTGGCGTAAGAAATACTTTGCGGAATTTCCGCCGATTTTCTTTGTTACAACCGTCATTGTAACAACACCACCCACTACAATCAGAGCCATCCATATACTGAAATACAGCATAATAGAGAATACCGTCACAACCGTAATTCCGGAAATAATCAGGTTCGGAAGAGACTGGGAAACAAGCTGACGCAGCGTATCCACGTCATTGGTATAATAGCTCATGATATCGCCGTGATTATTTCTGTCAAAGTATTTCACAGGCAAATTCTGCATACCGTCAAACATCCTGCAGCGAAGCTTCTTCAAAAAGCCCTGCGTAATCACCGCTCCAAGCTGGGTATACGCAAATGCGGAAATGAGGGACAGCACATAGAAAAATCCAAGCCGTATTACCCATGTCATAATCTCGCCCTTTGCCGCATTCCAGTCACCGGATTTGTAATATTTTTCAATCACCGCAATGACATTCTGCATAAACAGTGACGGAACGGAGCTCACCACCGCGGAAAAAATAATGCAGACGATTACGACCGGCAATAACACCGGATAAAACTGAAACAGCATTGTTATCAGACGCTTCAGCATTCCCTTTTTCATCTTCGGACGACCGCCCTGCGGCTTTCCGTTTCCTGACATTGTATCCTTTGACAGTTCTTCATTACTAACCTTATTATTCGGCATCGTCGTCACCTCCCTTATTCTGTGAGGTGTATACCTCTTGATAAATCTCGTTGGATGCTAACAGCTCCTCATGCGTTCCTACCGCAAGAATATGTCCTTTATCCATTACAACTATCTTATCTGCGTCCTGCACGGAGGAAACACGCTGTGCAATAATAATCTTTGTCGTCTCCGGAATATACTCACGGAATGCCTTACGAATCAGGGCATCCGTCCGTGTGTCCACAGCACTGGTGGAATCATCCAGAATCAAAATCTTTGGTTTCTTTAACAGTGCTCTGGCAATACAAAGCCGCTGTTTCTGTCCGCCGGATACATTGGCTCCGCCCTGCTCTATATAGGTATCATAACCTTCCGGAAAGCTTCTTATAAATTCATCCGCCTGCGCCAGACGACATGCCTCCATAAGCTCCTCATCCGTAGCCTCTGCATTTCCCCAGCGAAGATTTTCCTTAATGGTACCGGAGAACAATACGTTTTTCTGAAGTACCACAGCTACCTGATTTCGCAGAGTATCCAAATCATACTCCTTCACATTTCTGCCGCCTACCTTTACAACTCCCTCGGTCACATCATAGAGACGGGAAATCAGCTGGATAAGAGATGTTTTTGAAGAGCCTGTTCCGCCGAGAATACCAACGGTTTCTCCCGACTGAATCGTAAGATTGATATCCGACAGTGCATACCGCTCCGCTGTCTTTGCATACTTAAAGCTTACATTCTCAAATGTAACCGAGCCGTCCTGTACCTCGAATACCGGGTTCTCCGGATTAGATAATGCGCTCTCCTCTTCCAGCACTTCCACAATACGCTCCGCAGATTCACTTGCCATTGTCAACATAACAAAAATCATTGACAGCATCATAAGGGAACTGAGCACCATAAAGCCATAGGTTATCATGGCAGAAAACTGTCCTACGTCCAGTGCTACACCTTTACTTGAAATAATCAGGTAGGAACCGAAGGACAGCACTACCATCATATCCACATAAAGACAAAACTGCATCAGCGGTCCGTTCAGTGCCACAATACGCTCTGCCTTTGTAAAATCCATCTGTAACTCGGAAGCAGCCTTTCCAAACTTTTCTTTTTCATATTCCTCTCGTACAAAAGACTTTACCACACGCATTCCCTTTACGTTTTCCTGAATGGATGCGTTCAGGTTATCATACTTTTTGAATACGCGGCGGAACATCGGCATGGCTTTCCTTACTACCATAATCAGACCGAAGCCGAGAATCGGCACAACCACGACAAACATAAGCGCCAGCTTTCCTCCCATAATGAAGGACATTATGATTGCGAACACAAACATAAGCGGGCTACGGATTGCAATACGTATTAACATCATATACGCCATCTGGACATTCGCAATATCAGTCGTCAGTCTTGTCACCAGAGAAGATGCCGAAAACTTATCAATGTTCTCAAACGAGAACTCCTGCACCCGGTAGTACACATCATGACGCAGATTCTTTGCAAAACCACAGGATGCCGTTGAACCGGTCATTCCCGCAAAGCCACCGAATGCCAACGATACACACGCCATTAAAAACAGCATCAGGCCATAGCGCAGAATAACAGAAAACTCACAACCGGCTTTAATCTGGTTCACTAACTCCGCAATCACGAAGGGAATCAGACATTCCATGACCACTTCGCCAATCATGAGAATCGGTGTCAGAATGGATACTTTTTTATATTCTCTGACACTGCCTGACAATTTCTTTAGCATACCTATCATTTTAATACCTCCTTTACCTATATGCGCACTCCTTACGAAAACGTAATTCATTGAAATCCGGGTATCAATGCACTGACACCCGAATCTATGTAATGCGCTAATTAGATAGTGTAACACACAATTTTTCTAAAATCAATGTGCTGCAACAAGTTTTATTATTTTTAGTAACAGTTCAGCCTTTTAGTGTGTAATCGTTGTGGCAACGGAGTATTCTAAAGAGAACCCGCTCTCGCTCATGCAACAACGTAGCAGTACTAAGCTCGAAACCACCTAGTAGCTTGTAAATTAATTGGCTAGACCAATATTTAAAACTCATCCATACGATATTTCCAATGGTATACAACAGGTGTTTCATTTACCTCATCAAAGTATTTGTAAATTCGTTCCACTAATTCTTCTTTTGAAGAAAC
>JAQXLY010000004.1 GCA_029012365.1 Lachnospiraceae bacterium
TGCAAAAACGGACAGACCCAGATATTTGCAGGGCTTATCAAATGTGCTGACTGCGGATGGACGCTTTCTTATGCAGAAAACCGGCAGAACAAAACACCTTACGGCTACTATCACTGCAACAAAAACGGGCAGGGACTGGGACAATGCTCCATGCACTATATCCGCTATGATATGCTTTACGGATATGTGCTTTCCAGACTGCAATACTGGTCGGAGCAGGTGCACCGGGACGATGAGAAGCTGTTACAGCAGTTGTTAAATGCCGGGAACAAGGAACGCAGTGCCGCAAAAAAACAAAGAGCCGTGGAACTGAAAAAAGCCACAAAGAGAAAAGCCGAGGTAGACGGACTGTTTACAAAGATGTATGAGGACTGGTCTTTAGGAAAGATAACCGAATACAACTTTACCATGCTTTCGGAACGGTTTCAGACGGAGCAACAGGAACTGGAAACGAAAATCCGGGAATTGCAGGAAGCCTTAAGCTCCATGGAGCAGACGGAAAGTGATGCAGAAAAATGGGTGGAACTGATTAAGCAGTACGCCAGTCCCACGGAACTGACCACCGAGCTTTTAAACACCCTGATTGAGAAAATCGTGGTACACGAAGCCGTAAAAAGCCCGGATGGCTGCCGGAAGCAGAAGGTAGACATCTACTACCGCTTTATCGGAAAGATTGATTAAATGAACCCCCCTGCGTGTCGGGATGCGGTACGCAGGGGAAGCAATAACCTTAACTATGGAAAACGGGAAGAGGGTATCCGGATATTACCCTGTTTCAACCGATTGCGGATGTATTTCAGATTTCCGTGGTAGAGCTGCTTTCCGGAGCTGCGGTAACAAATACCAATGTGGCGGCGAATATGTTACGTTCCGGTTTTTATGTGTGCCCTATTTGCGGAAATACCGTTCACAGTATGGGGCAGTCCGTAATCAGCTGCCATGGCATTATACTTCCGCCGCTCGAGGCAGAGGAAGCAGAGGGGAAGCATGAAATTGTGCTTCAAAAGGCAGAGGACGAGTATTTTGTATCCGTAGACCATGAAATGACAAAGGAGCATTATATCTCTTTTCTGGCAGCGGTTTCTTCAGACCGGGTACAGATTGTGAAGCTGTACCCGGAGGGAAATGCGGAGGCAAGGTTCAAAATAAGCGGTGTGAGAATGTTGTATTTTTATTGCAACAGAGACGGGCTGTTTAGGAAGCGGATAAAATAACGGTTATAAAGCTTTAGTGCTCAATAAGGTCTTCCACCCTGCAGCATAATACCTTTGCGAACATTACAAGATACTCTGCCTGTGCTTTATTGATGTCTTTCCGGCGTTGCTCATACTGCTGGATGGTACGTAGCGGGACACCGGACTGTTCGGCAAGCTCACGTTGGGAAAGAACGGAGATTTTGCGCAGGAGTTTGAGATTGGTTTCCGGTTTGGCTGCCTTATACAGCGCATTCATTTTATCGACGAATTGGCGGATGTCCATTTCATGATAAGGCGAATAAAGAGCAATAATATCCTTGATGGGAATGTAGTGCACAATTTCCGCAAAGCTCATGGAGGTTTCCCACTGATAATATGCCAGAGCCCAGCCTGTCCAGTATTCCTCACTGCGGTTAATGGTGTAATTCGGCGTAATGCGCGGGAGTTCAGTACCGGACTGTTCCAAAACCTCGTAGGCAAGCTCTACGCCGGACATCCCGGCTAACAGAGTGAAGTCGCCGGTCTCGAATCGTGCGGAAACGCCGGACTTTATGAACAGTTCAAAAAAAGTAGCAATATCGTAGTTTAAATCATATACCGCAAAATCAAACATGCGACCGAGTGCGGTACGGGCTTTGTCGAGATAGATTTTATCGTAAGCGTGAATCATCGGATGTCATCTCCTCATCAATAATTTGTGTGATGTACAGGTCGCCGCGCTGACGTCGGTTACGTTCCACGCTGAAATACTCACGACGGGCTGTTTTATCACGTTGCATTTTCTTTGCATACCATTCGTTGCTTTTAGCTGCTTCACTGCCAGTGAACAGAATACGGTCAAATGCGGTTTTGCTTTTAAGAACAAATTGCTGACCGAGCTTTCCAAGGTGCAAGGCGTTGTTTAGCTGGCGATAGGAAATCGTACCATTGATGAAATCCTGTGCAAAGGAGAAATAGCTGTCATCAGCGCGGTAGCCAATAATAGCGTCGTAGCTTTCGTATTTGACCGCAAAATTAGCAAGCAGATATTCCTTTGCCTCAAGTGCAAGTCCGGAGGGAATATCGAACTCCCGGTTTTTTAGCAATATCGTGAGCCAGTGCAGGATGCAGTATTCCGATGAATTTAAGTTAAGTATCCGCAATCCGTCACATTCGAGTTCATAACAGTTGGCGTATCCGTCCCGGTCCTTTCCGACACCCCATTCCTTTGCCATGTTAAGACTGTCGGTGCAGTAAAAGCCAAGTCCGTAATCGTTGTAGGGCTTGCCATATCCGAATAAAGGTTTCTCAATGATGTTTGAGGAGCCGTGGTAAAGTTTTTGAATCATAGACATATCATCTCCGTTCTTTATTCTGATTATACTCCCGTGGGAGTACATTTGTCAATTGATATATAATTGAAGACTCGTTTTCCCGTAACAGTTCAGCCTTCTAGTCCGTAATCGTCGCCACAACTTATTCCGCGTAGTAAATGAATTGCACAAAGTATTTGAAATAGGAAATAGTTTGTGCTAAAATCAAAATGTACATTTCTAAATATGCACAAAATATAGGAAAAAACAAATACAATGTGCAAAAATAAAAATGAGAGGCAATGCAAAATGAAGCACTATGAAAATTTACTGGAAAAGGGGCATTTTACGAGAGAACAATTGATAGAAATTGTAGGAACAGCAGGGGCCGCAAATAGTATTATCTACGACTATCAGGCAAAAGGTCTTATTGAAAAAGTAAAAAGAGATTTTTATGTGGTAATCAGCTTAGAAACAAAGCAGCCGGTTCTTTCTCGTTATCAAATAGGCTCCAATTTGTTTGAGGATGCTTGTATCACACATCATAGTGCTTTTGAGGTCTATGGATACGGAAGTCAGGTTTTCTATGAATGCTTTGTGGCAACTGACAAGAGATTTTCAGATTTTGAGTATGATGGTGTGGTATATCGTCGAGTAGAGCGTAAGCAAGATTTGGATGTGATACAACAAGGTAATATGCGTATTACATCTATAGAACAGACGGTGGTGGATAGTATTCGAGATTTTGAAAAGATAGCAGGTCTGGAAGAAGTAATACGTTGTATGATGTTGGTTCCAATATTAAATGAAAAGAGGGTATTGGATTGTCTTGCCAGAAACAACAATGGATATTTATATCAAAAATGCGGTTATATCTTTGAAGAGATGAGACAGGAATTCCATTTTTCGGATGAATTTTTTGTGGAGTGTGAAAGATGCATTTCCGGTGCAAATAAGTATTTGCAAAAAGATTTGCAGAATACCGTATTTCATGAAAGATGGAAGTTATACGCACCATCGTCGCTGAAGAAGCTGATAGATAAAGGGATAGGGGATTATGATGCAATTGGATAGATTGACACTCGGTAGAATGGCAAAAGAATTAGGTTTCGTAAGAGATACATTGGAAAAGGTTTGCCGTTTGACAGATGTGCTTAAGTTTATGGAATCGGATGAGCTTTTGTCAGAGGCGATTGCCCTGAAGGGTGGAACGGCGATAAATCTTACTATTTTTGATTTGCCGAGATTATCTGTTGATATTGATTTAGACTATTGCAGAAGTATCGACAGAGAAAAAATGCTTGCAGACAGGGATATTATTACAAATAGAATCAGCAAGTATATGAATGCAAACGGATATATATTGAGTCCTAAATCAAAGAACTACCATGCGTTGGATTCTTTCGTGTACGAATATGTAAATTGCGGTGGTGTGAAGGATAATATTAAAATCGAAATAAACTATATGCTTCGATGCCATGTGCTGCCTGTGGCAAGAAGAAAGGTAAAGCTACCTTGGAATGAAGAGAAACTTACGGTACTTTCGGTGGCACCTTTGGAAATATTTGCGTCAAAAACAATTGCTTTACTTACGAGGACTGCACCACGAGATTTGTATGACATGTACAATATGGTTAAATATGGATTGTTTGATGAAATCGAAGAAGCGATGCTCCGCAAATGTGCAGTGTTCTACAGTGCTATCGGAGCAGAGTGCCCACCGGAGAGGTTCGAACTTGATAATGTGGGGAATGTTTCTAAGCAACAGATCAAAAGAGATTTAGACCCGGTGCTCCGCAAGGGTGAAAGATTTGACTTGGAGATGGCACAGAAAGAGGTTTGCAAATATCTTGCATCTGTTTTGATGCCTAAAGAAGAGGAAGAGAGGTTTTGGAAGGAATTTAGTGAAGGAAGATATTTCCCCAAACTGATATTTGGAGCAACTGCTGAATGTGTGAATGTTGAAAAACACCCTATGGCATTGTGGAAATGTAGGGATAAAGGTGAGTAAGTAAGAAGGATACGCCACAAATTTGAATAAAAAATGAAGAGGCGGCGCTGTTTTTGCGTCCGCCTCTTTATCGGTCACGGTAGCCATGCATATGCTTACCGGTATAAAATCCGTTTAATTGTATCCTCCGAAAGATGATACTCTAAGGCAAGGCGGGATATCGATATGCCCTCCTGCTTTTTTATTCGGATTTCAAGATTTCTTGCTTCTAAAATTTCTTTAGCGCCCGATTTGCTTCCCCACGCACGGCGGGTCCGGGTTTCGGGCGGTATGTAAAGCAGTCCGTCTCCGACATAGCTTCTTACCTGATGGATGAGCCAGTCCGGAAGTACCTTTTCAGCGTTGATATATGACATAAGAATCACTCCGTTCGAATTTTTAGGGTTCGATTGGGTGCAGCATATATCAGGTTAAGCGGCTGTACCGCTCCGTACACTGCCGCTTAGATATAAGCTGCACGGAGCGAAAATCCTGAAAGTCTGTGTTGCTTTCTTACGGACATCGGCATAAAACTCCCTCCTTTTTCTCATACACGTGCTGTGCAAAATACTCCTTTGGTGAAGTATCCCTTAGAGACTCCGGCGCAGCGTTCCTTTTGCATCATTTACAGTTTATCATATTTGTGAATGATTGGCAAGGGCAGACGCTTTTGCCCAGTTTTGATATAATTTTGCAATTACCTGTTCTATGGCCTCGTGTCTGAGTTCTACGTCGTCAACCGAAGGAATCTGGGAAATGCTGCCGAAAATCTGTGCCACAGAGGTCTGGCTTGCATCATAGCGATAGAGGTGTTTCCCGTCCTCCATGCCGACATAGGAGGCACCGGAGAGGGTAGGAGCCTCCCCTTTTACAGCCAGCTTTATGATGCGGTTATCTCCGGTCATGCGAATCAGCTGTTCGTAGTCGCCGTCAAAAGCCAGATGACCGCTGTTAATCAGTAAAATCCGGTTCGCCATTTCCGTCAGGTCATCCATATCGTGGGAGGTAACAAGTAATGTCACTTGTTTGTCCCGATTGATTTTTTTGAGAAACTCAATCATCTGTCGTTTTGCCAGCACATCCAGACCAAGGGTCGGTTCATCCAGTAACACCAGTTCCGGTTCGTGGAGCAGTGTCAGCGCAAGGTTCGCGCGCATACGCTGGCCGAGGGATAATTCTCTGGCAAAGCTGTTCCAGAAATCGCCGATGCCAAGAAGCTCCCGCATCTCGTCACAGACCCGGTCGTAGGTGGCGTTGTCAATGTCCCATACCGCCTTTTTCCATTCAAAGGAAGCGCGGACAGGGTGGTCCCACCAAAGCTCACTGCGGTTTCCGAACAGGATACCCACCCGGCGCATGACAGGAATACGGGATTTATTCGGGTCCATTCCAAACAGTCTGACGCTTCCGGTCTGCGGGCAAAGCATGCCGCTAAGGAGCTTGAAGGTGGTGGATTTGCCGGCACCGTTCGGACCGGCATAGGCGGCAAATTCCCCCTTTTTCAAAGAAAAGGTCACATCCTGAAGTGCAAAGATACGGTGCTTTTCACGCTTGAATAATGACACCGGCCGGTTCTGGTCGAAATATTTGGTGACACCGGATAATTCAACAACGGTGTCCCATTTCTTTGTATCGGTTGCAGCTATATTTTGCATAATGCTTTAATCCTTTCTGAAAGCAAACCAGTGCAGCGGTTACAAACACGCCTGCCACAAGAAACGGCAGAGCAAGCTCCGTTTCCTTTCCAAGCTCCCGCAAAAGTGCAAGGGCAGGAAGATATGCCAGCAGGCCAATCGGAAGCACTGTGTGTAGAAGAGCCGTAAACGGCTTTGGAAGCCCGAAAAGCGGAAATTTACCGAGCTGATTGTTCAGGTCGAGAATCATGGTAGAAATCTCCTCGCAGGCAACCGGCTTCCAGAATGCCATGGAGCCGTAGAGGACGCTCTGGGAAAGCCGTAGTACAATATGAATGATAAGGTAGTAGACAAGCAGTAAAAACCAGACCGGTGTCAGGGTGATGTTCAGTCCGGATACGGAAATAACGGTGAGAATGATACCGATTATCAGGCCGTGACAGCCGGAAAAAGGCATAAAGCCTTCCGTCAGCAGCTGCATCCAGAGAGGACGCGGCTGAATCAGCATATGGTCGACCTGACCGCGGCCGATACGGCGGCTGATATGTATGACATTATAGTTGCCGAACAACATCCATCCGAGACCGTCCGCCAGTTCAAAAAAACCAAGCATAAATAACACTTCATCCGCTGACAGACCGCCTACACCGCCAAAGCGGACGGCAAGAAGCAAAACACCTGCCATAGAGGCGAGATTACTTAAGGTCTCCGAAAGAATGACAATGATAACGTTTACACGGTCCTGAAGCAGCCAGTTCAAATCCATGCGGGCATACAGCTTCCATAGCCGAAGGACATTTCTTAGATTATCCGCCATAGGACACCATCCTTTCTCTGGAAGCGGCAAAGCAGTAAACGGCAAGCGGCCAAAGTATGAGATTCCAGAAAATCTGTGCGATTAAGAGAGCTTCCGGCGTGGCAAGCCCCGTATAAATGGCAAGAGGAGCTCCCGCCAAAGTACCGAAGGGCGACAGTGCAAGGTAGTCCCCGATGCCCCACGGCAGGACTGTAAAAGGAATGAGGGAGCCGGTGAGCAATGCGGTCAGTGCTTCTCTCAGACAGTGTACGCACCATTCCAAATTCCGTAAGCGTATTAACAGACAGGCAAACAGGAAGTCTGCCGCAAAGCCCTGTAATACAGCAAGAAAAAGGGATAGGAAGAACCACAGACTTGCCGGTCGCAAATCCAGACCGCACAGGAACGCAATCATGACAACGGGCACGGAAAGGCAGGCAAAGCGCATCCCCCAGCCGCCTACGGTATGAGCCGCGAGCTGGGCAAAGATTCCGGCCGGCCGTTCGTACAGTCCAAGCATCGTACCGTCGTGGAGCCAGCTTGAAGCCGGGGTACGAATATTTAACATCGGTGCAAGTACCGTGGACATAATCGTATAGACATAAAACCGGCTCAGGCTCATGCCTTCGAGGTCCACGCCCTGCAAAAACAGGGAGCGCCATATCATTAACAATGCCGCCAGACCTCCGGCCTGTAAAAGATACTGCGCCAGCTGGTTAAAGAAACCGAAATAGCTCTGCTCCTTCAGACACAGCTTTGCGGTGGCAAGGCAGGCACGAATTGTTTGATTCATAAATCCTCCTTACATAAGCTTTCCAATACTTCTTCCATTTCACTCTTGTCCCAGTAAGGATTCAGTGCCATCAAGAAATAGAAAAAGTGAGACAATTCTTCAAAATCAGGCATGGGCTGATAGGTCTCATAACCTGCGGTAAAGCTGTCCCAGTCCCTTACCTGGTTGTGCAGGAAGGCTAATTCCCATTCCACCGGGCCGATAACGTAGGCATCCAGATCCACACAGGCGGCAATATCCTCTCCTTTGTAAAGGAACTGGTCGGCGCTCATATCCGCCATTATGAGGGAATAACGCGCACTTTGAAACGAATTTTTCCTGATAGATTTAAAGTACAGCTGTACCTTCCGGTCGATTTCATCTGTACTGTTCCAGTGTGTTTGAATGAACTGCTCCATGTGAGATAAGGCATTTGAAAAAAAGTCAGTCACATCACAGGTACCCAAAATACCACAGCCTTTATGTGCAATTTGGTGATTATATCCGATAAATTGACCAAGCCGGTAGGCATTTTCTGTGCCTTCCGGAAACGCGTCCTCCTCATAGGAAGCCCCCTCCAGAAAGCCGTATATCATGGCAGTCTCATCTGCCGCAATAAGCGGTGCAAACGGAATATGCGGATTATCCTTTAAGGCTTCATACACCTTCGGAAGATTCTTATTCTGCTTTTCAAAAGTAAACGAGAACACGTTTTTCATCATTTGCCAGAACGGCGACAGGTTATCACCTACCATAAGCGGTTTCTTAAATACGTATTTTTTCCCGTCATACTCAAAAAAACGAATCTCATTGGAAGAGATGCCGCCCTGTTCAAGCGCATCAAAGTGTTCCTTTGCGTAGTTTAATATATCTGTCATGTCATACCTGCTTTCTCGTTTTATCTCATAATAAATTATAGCACGGAAAGGGGAGAAGGGGTAGTGTCATGTTTGATTTAAAGAGTTTGTGCGCATGACATTGGAAAAAGAAAAACGCTGCTTCAAAATTAATCATAAAAACAGCAAAATGAAGCTGCCGCTTCACGAATTTTCATTCGATAAAGCGACAGCCCCAAGCATTTTATTGATTAATTTACTCTATAAATGGAAATTGCCTTTAATACCTTTTCCATTTTCGTTTCATCAACATCAATTCTTAACGTAACCGGCTTTGATAAGTCGATACTGAACAACCCTAAAATTGATTTTGCATCTACAATATATTTTCCGCTTATCACTTCAAAATCACCGTCAAACATTGTTAGTGTCTGGACAAATTGTTTTACATCTTCAATTGAGTTCAATGAAATCTGTACTTCCTGCATATTAGTCATCCCTCTTTCTATTATTCATAACTGTAATTATTTCCTGTTTCTGAGGCATTACTTTCAGCGCTCCTTTGCGAGTCGTAATGATAGAAGAAGCAGCATTGGCAAATTTCAGCATTTTCATTAAATCCTCATCTGACAATGCCTCCGTCCCTTTTTCTAACACTGCGTTCAATACACATGCCATGAAAGTATCACCGGCTCCTGTTGTTTCAATCGTGTCCTCTCGCAAAAAGGGAGCACAGAAAACACTTTCCCCTTTGTAATAGGCCTTACTTCCATGTTTTCCCATTGTTGCACAAATCAAAGCAGGGCGATACCTTTCCAGTATTTTTGTAACACCGGCGTCAATATCATTTGTTCCCGTTAAAAAAGTAATCTCATCATCAGATATTTTTAGAATGTCACATTGGCTAATCCCGTACCATATCTGGCGTTTTGCATCTTCCAAATCGTTCCATAAAAGTGGACGCAGATTAGGATCAAAAGAAATCAGAGCATCAGCGTTTTTTGCCTCTTGCACTGCCTTTTTTGTTGTTTCCGCAATCTGTTCATCTGTCATTGACAATGTGCCAAAATGAAATATCCTCGTATCTCCGAGAAGCTCCTTATGAATATCATTCCACCGCAGCATCATATCTGCACCCGGATTACGATAGAAGGAAAAGCTGCGATCTCCATCCTTTTCTGTATGAACAAATGCCAGGGTAGTAGGTACTGCATCATCTATCAGAAGATTATCCGTATTGATTCCCTGCTCTTTTACTACCTCTATCAGCATTCTGCCAAATGCATCCTGACCAACCTTCCCGATAAAAGCAGTCTTCTTTCCTAAATTTTGTAGCATAGACAACACATTGCAGGGAGCACCACCCGGATTTGCCTCCAATAATGGATTCCCTTGTTCACTTATTCCGTTTTCCGTAAAGTCAACCAGCAATTCTCCTATTGCTATCACATCATATTTCTTCATAGGTACCCCCTAATCAATAGAAATAGTATATTTCTGAATCGTCGTCAATGCAGTACCGTCACACTCAAAACTAATTGCTTCTGCTTCCAGTGGTGTGTAAAAAGTTGTACTAAGAACCTGTTCTCCGTTATTGACAAAGATTTCTGCAGAATATTTATCCAGAATCAGTCTTATTTTCAACGTTTCTTTTGGATTTTTAACCTTTACTTTTCTGGAAGCAATGGTATCACGAACCATGCCTGAATATGTCCGGTCAATTTCTAACATATTTTTTTCTTTAGAATATGTCAAACCGGTGTGGAAACGCTCATTTTGGGCAAAACAAATGGTAAATTCCTTATAATCACCTCCTATTATTTCCACAGTCATGTCCAACACGCGGCCACTGATTTCCGGCAGCTGACAGGTTCCGCTTATTTCTTTGTTCTCATAACAAACAGGGTTGCTATGGTACTTATCAAGTTCACGCACGGGACTCTGCAATAGTTTCCCATTTTCTATTCTCAATTCTCTTGGCAAAGTCATCATACTGGACCATTTTTGTCCGCTCGGACGAATGTTGGAATCCCATGACTGCATCCATGCAATCATAATGCGCCTTCCGTCCGGTGCAAGCATGGTCTGTGGTGCATAAAAATCCAGACCGTCATCTAGCGAATATACCTCCTGATATTCAAACTCATGCTTGTTACGGTCATATTCACCCAAAAAGTACGCTGCATTATTTCCATTATGAAATTCTTCAGTCGCACACATATCTTGTGGAGATGTGATTAACACATATTTTCCGCCAAGGGAGAAAAAGTCAGGACATTCCCACATAGTACCAAGAATTCCTTCTCTGTCCTTTGCTAATACAGAAACATATTGCCATTCTCTCAAATCATTAGAATGGAACAGTACCACTTGTGGAACCCCGTCCTCCGTCTTATTACCGACCACCATATAATAACCATCCGATTCTTCCCAAATCTTAGGATCCCTGAAATGCTCCCTGCTAAAATGTTTAGGCAGCATATCTCCGGTAACCACAGGATTTTGTTTTTCTTTTGTGTAAGATACACCATTGCCAATTGCAATGCACTGATTCTGGTATTCCTTTTCCACACCATCATGTTCCTCTTTCATGACACCGGTATAAACCAGCAAATGACCCTCTTTTGTTTCTATCCCTGAGCCGGAAAAGCATCCTGCTGCATCATAAATCCGGTCAGGTGCTAATGCAATCGGCATAGCCTCCCATTTAATGAAATCTTCGGTTACACAATGCCCCCAATGCATTGGTCCCCATACTTCACTATAAGGATGATGCTGATAAAATAAATGTATCTTGCCTTGATAAACAGAAAATCCATTTGGATCATTCATCCAGCCACATAAAGGTGTAACATGAAAAATCGGTAAATTTTCTTTTGTTACATGATTTGCCCGGATATATTCATTTGCCATTTCCAACTTATCCATATTAACACTCCTTCCTACAACACAATGGCCTGTTCTGTTTCACTATCAAAGAAATGCATTTTGTGTGGAACAAAAACAAACTCAACTTTATCTCCTATATTGCACACCTCATATTTGGAAACTCTCGCTACCGTTGTTGTCCCGCCGAATTCGAAGTAAAGATTATTCTCATTTCCCATAATTTCTGTGTTATCAATGATTGCCTGCTGTCTGTTTTCCTTAAAAACATCCAGATTCTGAGAATCAAACTTAATGTCCTCTCCGCGTATTCCAAGTATCATTTTATGGCTGTGGTCGTTTAGTTTTTCTGCCATTTCAGCTGTAATCTGTATTCTGTTGCCATCCGAAAATGTAATCTGTTTTCCGTCGACTGTAACCTCAAAGAAATTCATTTGAGGTGAACCGATAAAACCTGCTACAAACTTATTTACCGGATGTTCGTATAACTCCATTGGCTTACCAATCTGCTGCACAATACCATCCTTCATAATTACAATACGGTCAGCCATCGTCATAGCCTCTACCTGATCGTGAGTTACATAGATAGTAGTGCTGCCAAGACTCCGATGAAGCTTACTAATCTCATTTCTCATGCTTACACGCAACTTCGCATCCAAATTAGAGAGAGGTTCATCCATAAGAAAGACCTTCTGGTTCTTTACAATCGCACGTCCTAATGCCACTCTCTGTCTCTGACCGCCGGATAAGTTTTTCGGTTTACGGTAACGATATTCAGACAACCCTAAAATATCAATTGCCCAATCTACTTTTTTCTTGATTTCATCCGCCGGCACCTTCATGTTCTTAAGACCGTAGCCAATATTTTTTTCTACGGTCATATGCGGATATAAAGCATAGTTTTGAAAAACCATGGAAATTCCTCTGTCCCTTGGTGCTATTTCATTCATTTTCTTCCCATCAATATACAACTCGCCGCTTGTGATTGCCTCGAAGCCCGCAATCATCCTAAGTGTAGTGGATTTACCACATCCGGAAGGACCTACAAAAGCAATAAATTCCTTTTCATCGATTTTCAGATTAAAATCGGTAACTGCCTTTTTATCTGTATTTGGATACTGTTTACATACATTCTTTAATTCAATAAAACTCATAACTTAACCCTCCTTTGAACCTGTGGATACAACGCCTTCCACAATCTGCTTTGAAAACAATGCGTAAATAATAATAACCGGTATAGTAACTAATGTTATGACTGCCAGTGTCTGTCCCATTGTGGTATTCTCATTTGAAGTAATTGCATTTAATCCGATTTGGGCAGTGAGCAGGTCACTGGACGTAAATACCAATGACGGCCAAAGATAATCATTCCATACGTTCAAAAAGGTAAATACACTGACCGTTGCAACAACACTTTTCGACATTGGCAGTACCATGGTAAAAAAGTATTTGATTGGGTTACAATAGTCCAGCTGCGCCGCCTCATATACATCATCCGGGAGACTGACAAATACCTGACGAAACAGGAAAATATTAAAGGGGTTCACAATCATCGGCAACACATATCCAATAATGGTATTTAATAATCCTAACTTTGCAATGAACAGAAAATGTATCGTAATAATCGTTTCCATCGGCACAATCATTAAAAGCATAATAATCATCAGCCAACGTTCCTTAAACGGAAAGTTAATCTTAGCCAGTGCGTAACCCGCCAAACCATTCACGATGATACCAAGTACAATCAGAACAGCAGCATAAAACAAAGTATTTACCATATACCTGATAAAGTTTGTATTAGTTAAAATGGTAATATAATTGTCAAAAAAACTGCCATTTAAGGCCGGCGGAATAAATGCTGCCATAGAGTTCATATCATTTGTAATTGCGGCATCGGTCTTAAAGGAATTGGCAAGCATCCAGATAACCGGGAAAAGAAAGAACAAAGATAACACAATCATAACCGCTACAAGTATCCAATTAATTCGTTTTTGCTTTTTTGTTAACATGCTTTTTTCCCTCCTTATCTCTTGTCAGAATTGTTTGAATCACCGTTAAAATCATGACAAAAAATGCAAACACAATCGCCATCGTCGATGCAAGACCTATTTCCCAGTTTACAGTACCCGTTTCATAAATATCGTACACCATTGTATATGTCGAATGAGAAGGGCCTCCTCCGGTCATAACCATCGGCTGTACCAACATTCGAAATGCTCCGATGGTTATCGTAATAAACACAAATATACAAAGCGGTTTTAGTTCCGGCAAAGTAATATCTTTAAATTTCTGCCAACCACTCGCATGGTCCATCTCAGCGGCTTCATAAAGCGCCGGATTAATAGCTTGCAAACCACCCAGAAAGATAATCATCTGATATCCAACACCCTGCCATGCACTCATAAAGGCAATGGAAGGCAATGCTTGTGTTGCACTGTTAATAAATGGTTGTGCTTCGATTCCTATATTTGCAAGAAGAGAATTTAAAATTCCTTCCGGACTGTAAATCTGTACCCAAAGAGTAGAAACAACTGCCAATGACATAACAACAGGAATAAAAAATGCAACTTTAAAATAAGTTTTACAATAGGTTACTTTATTAATCAGCAAAGCAAGTCCCAATGCCCCCAGTCCCTGTAATGGTACTATGATAAGCACAAATTTAACTGTGTTACTAAATGCCTGTCTGAAATCTTCATCTTTTAGTACTTGAGAATAATTATCCAAACCGACAAAATGTGTCAGGCTCGGATTAAGTGCAAAAAAGTCTGTGAAACTAAATATCAATGTCAAAACCATTGGTAAAAAAAGGAACAGTGTCAGCAAAATTAGTGCCGGACCAAAAAAAGCCATTCCTAAAATAGATTCTGATTTCTTCTTCATTCTTCTGATATATAACGCTTCAGCTTTGCGTTAATCCTTTCTACAGATTTATCCAATTGTGTCTGCGAATCAGCCCCACTCAGTACGCTGTTTTCCAGTACCTGCTGAAATGATGTACTTACCTGTGGATATGCAGGTGTTTTTGGCCTTGGATGACCATATGTGCTTAATTGATAGTATAATGCTTTATAATTATCATCTGTTGCAAAGGCATCAATAGCTTCATATGCCTCATAAGTAGACGGAAAGGATTTTGTTTTCTCCCATAGCCTTTTACCACTTTCCACACCGCTCATCCATTTCACAAGCTCCGTTGCTCCCTCAATATGCTCGGTTTTAGAAGATGCTGCAAACGCCCATGAACCTGTTGGTGTATAGCGTTCTCCATCCCAATTATCTCCCACGATATATGGAGCAACACCCAAATTAATATCCGGATAACTGGTATAAATTGTATTAACCTCCCAAGCTCCGTCAAACTTAAAAGCAGCCCTTCCGCTTTCAAACAAATGGTCAATCGGTACCTTTGACATATAACCCTTGCTTAGCAAAGATTTAAAATATTCAACTGTTGCTACGTTTGCTTCTGAATTAAAGATTCCGTCAACGGACAAACCGGATTCATCTACCAGGTCTCCACCATTGGACCAGAAAAACGGTGCATAATAATAAATGGTTGCTTCTCCTGCCGGAAATGTCATATCCAGCACATAACCATTCCTTTCCTCCATAATAGGCTTTATTTTTTCCGCTACTTCTAAAAATTCTGTATAAGTCCACGGATGTTCTGCATCTGGTACTTTAATTCCCGCTTCCTCCAAAATGTCCTTATTATAATAAAGCCCAACACTGGATTCCATAGCGCCTAATGCATACAGGTGGTTATCATATGTTCCCTGTTCAATAATGGATTCAAGATAGATTCCTTTCTCTTCTTCGGACAACTCAGCTAATGGCTGAATAATTCCGTTCTCTGCATACGCCGAAATATTCGGTCCGTCTACAGTAAGCACATCCGGAAGACCGCCGGACATGACAGACGCATTAATTTTATCTGAATATCCTCCGCCACTGTCATTTCGCGGAATAAATTCAATGTCAGCGAAATATTGTCCGTTATAGGCTTTATTAAAAGACTCTACTGCTTCCCGGTAACACCGCCCTTCTTCCGTATCTTCAATAGAATGTACCCAGATAGATAAATACTGTTCTCCTTCATCATATCCGGAAATACTTCCCGGTTGTGGTATGCTTCTTTGACATCCTGTCATACACAGTGCCGACAGTATCATAGTCAAAAAAGCCAGTGTGCGTTTTTTCATGGTACCTTCTCCTTTCCTGATGCCATAACATATTCTCTTACCGATAGTATCATATTGTTTTAGTAACCGGTAAAGTAACCGGTTACTTTAATCTAAAAATATCATACTTCTATGTAGATGTCAATCCCTTTTTAAAAAAAAATAACCGGTTCCTTAACCAGTTATTTTTTGGTTGTTTTTTTATATCATTGCTGTTATACTAGAAGCATGGGTTGATAAGGCAATCTGTTTATTAATGATTTGATGTAATGAGGAGACAAGGTTATGGAAAATAAAAAAGTTACTTTCAGTGATATTGCAAAATATACCAATTTCTCAAAAACAACAATTTCGCGATATTTTAATAATCCCGATTCCCTCACCCTTAAGAATCAGGAAATTATTGCACAGGCACTCATTGATTTGAACTACCAGGAAAATAAACTTGCCAAAGTTCTGGCAAACGGAAAAAGTGAGTTCGTTGGAATACTGCTCCCAAACTTGTTCTTACACTATTATTCCGAGATGCTTAATCAGATTTTATCTACCTATGAAACCTTTGGTTATAAATTTCTTGTTTTTGTTGGGACGGGTTCCGAAGAAACCGAACGAAAATATCTTCAGGAATTGCTGGCATATAAAATAGAAGGACTCATTGTGTTAAGCCATACCATTTCATCCGAAGAATTAGCTTCTTACAACATACCGATTGTCACAATTGAACGCGAAGATAGCAATGTAAACAGTATTAATACGGACAACTACATGGGGGCAGTTCAAGCTACAAGTCTCTTAATTAAAAATAATTGCGATATTTTAATCCATGTTAATTCAAATGTTCAGGAAAATATTCCTGCCTATGGCAGAATCAAAGGCTTTTGTGATATATGCAGGCAGCAAAATATAAATCATGAACTGATTCTTACAGACCTTGGAAACAATTATAACGAAACCAAGGAGCGTATAAGCGATGTATATTTCTCTGTCAAAGAAAAATATCCTAATATGCGAAAAGGAATCTTTATGGCGAATGACACTCATGCAAACATTCTTCTTAATCTTATTATGCGTGAATATGGCTCCTTTCCTGATGAATACCGTATTGTAGGATTTGATGATTCGCCGATTGCATCAGAGGCAATTATTCCGATTAGTACTGTTGGACAGCAAATTGACAAAATCGCCTATGAAGCTATGAGGCTTCTTGTATCACAAATGAATGAACGAAAAAAAAGAAGACCAACACCACAAACAGAAATTGTTCATAAGAAAATCACTCCTATTTTGGTGCGGAGAGACACTACTACATAGATTTAATTCACGTATATTCCGTCTGTGGCACAAAGTGATCAATAATACTGATTGCTTCCTGTAACACTTCTTCCTTTGTCTTTCCGGCAACGTCAAGCCGCACCATAAAATTAGTCAAACAAGATTTAGTAAATCATACTTGACTAAATTGCACGGAATGGGTTATATTTGCGATTGGCGAGAATCCGTATGCGGATATTCTACAGGCGATGAATACACCTAGCACCACATTAACGCCCTGCTAAACCAGGCGGTAATTAACAGCGATACAACCGCTATTCCTGCGACGTAACAGATTCGCAGGAATAGCTTTCAAAACAGGAGAGGTTAGTCCACAACATACCGTGCAAGCTCCAGCGCAATATCAAAGTGGCCGGTATCGTGCTGTGTGCCTTTTGTCTGTCCTTCCTTACGTCTTAAATCCCATTTCGGTGCATCCAGCAAATCGCCGCTTGTAAAGAAGGTGTAGAAGTCAAGTCCCCGGAAATCACATACTGCCTGTAATCCGGCACATTCCATTTCTACGGAAATGCAGCCGTCGCCCTTTCGCTTTTCAAAGTTTCCTACGGTTTCGCGGTAAAAGGCATCGGTGGTCCAGGTCTTTCCCTTTATGTAAGGCAGTCCGTATTCTTCCATGAATTTTGCAACGATGTCAGCATTTTTTACGGTGATATAATCCGATGCCGGGGCATAGTGGTAAGAGGTTCCCTCGTCCCGGTACGCTTCCGTCGGTATCATTACCCTGCCGTGGGCAATCTCTTTGTTGAGGCATCCGGCACCACCGAAGACGATATATTTCGTAGTATCTAACTCCGATAAGGTATCCTCCAGATTGGCAACGCAGGCAGAAGCCCCGGCATAGGTTTTAAAGAACGCAAAGGTCTTTCCTTTGTATTCAAGACTGTAAATCGGCGTTTCTCCGGTAACCGACCAGATGGAAGCGATTTTTTTACAGTTATAGTTCGCCAGAACAAACTCCTCGATTTTCCAGGAAAAGGTCTGAATGCAGGCATCTGCCTTCGGCGCATTTTCCTTGCGGTGAGGGTTTATGATGGCGTTGGTTTTCGTGTCAAAGGTTTCGGTTATCATGGTAGGATTCTCCTTTCTTTCTTACAGTTTAGTTCATACCCAATCAGTGTCATTTTCTCATTTACCACGGTTTCCGTTCCGGATTTTACAAAGCCCAGTTTTTCATAGAAATGACAGTTCCCGGCTTCCTGCTTAATAGTGCCGAGACTCCAAACGTCAGTGTTCGGGTAAAGCAGGAACAGCTTTTGCATGGCGAGTTGTGCAATTCCTTTGTTTTGGTGCTTTGGCAGGATGAAAATCGGGGAAATGGTTTCGATAGTTTCTTTTGCATCCGGCTCCATCGTGTGTCGTACCCGGACCGCCCCCACGGTTTCACCGTCCGCCTGTATCAGGTAGTAGTGGGAGTTTGGATGGGTAAGCTGCCAGATGACCTTGTCAATGCTTTCTTTAACCGGGCTTGTTTCATCATCGTGGTATTTGTTATAAAGCGGAAGAAACGCCTCATATTTCATTTGATGAATAAGGGCTGCATCCTGTTTGGTTGCAAGGGTTAAGGTTACGTCTGGTTTCATCATGTCCTCCTTTCGAGTATACAAAGAATCGGGTCTGTACATTCAAAGTGATTTTATTCAGATTCGGAAAAACAAAAACGCACCGGACAGGTCTGTATGTCCGATGCGGCAGGCTCTTTTGATAGAGAAATCAAAGCTTACATTCTTTTCGCACAGACATATAAGACCTATCGGCTTATAGCTGCGCGGTGTTGCGGGGCTACAAGCAAATACGTCTGTAATAAATAATATGCGCATAAGAATGTCTGCTCTGATTCATTTGTGTGCTCCTTAATTTTTTTCATAGAATAGCACAAGTGGGATTAGGGTGTCAAGTACTTTTTTGTACAATACAATCAGAAAGAGCGCTGCTTTCAATCATAAGAAAGTGAGGAAGAAGAGAATATGAAATAAAGCTCTTTGATTAGCAGGGAGAGGGGATAAAGCAACATGATTCACTTATATACCGACTGCTTTTTCAATTTGTTAGACAGCGCTGACATATTAATATAGTCGCTGTCAGCGGAGTATTAACTCAGGTACAACCTGAAAGTTTCACCTGTTCGATAAATTGGAATTTGTCGCTTAGTCAACCGAAAATTTTTGTATGCATTTCTTGATTCTTCAAGAAAAACACCATCCCAAGAACAACCTTATTTTTTTCTTACCGGATACCATAACTCAATATATCCGTAGTCCTTATCTCCACCGTAAATTTCAAAATTTGCGCCCGGAACTCTCTCATAATTTGCAGTAGGAAGCCATTCTGAATAAAACCTCTTCTGTAAGTTTCCTAATATTTCTCCAAAATTTTCATCCCATCTGAATTTTTCGGACGGAAAAATGGCATAAGTCTGTGCAGGAATATGTTGTACTACATAACCATCCGTCTTTGATGTATCAGACACAAAAGAACATAACATATACGGAAATGTATTTCCTTCTGTAGCTCTATAATTCTCCGCACCATGAATCTTACATAAATCCTGTGTCAAAAAATTCGGCAAATCTCCAGACGCATCAAACAACTTCTCATAAGATCCATTCTGATGGCACTGTTGCCAAAGTTGAGCCGGACTGATATAACCCTCTTCCCCTGACAAAGAGGCCACCGTCTCAATCCCAAAAATATCAAACGCTTCTTTGGTTTCAATTCTGTAATTCATTTCTTTTTCTCCTTTAATCGAAATTTGAAAGGAAATCCTTGGATATGCCTTCAACTCAACTCCCGGTTGTTTTGCATCACTCGGTGTGATTCCATGAAGATTCGCAAATGCTCTTGCAAAAGAAACCGGTGAGTCATAACCATATTTCATTGCAACATCAATTATCTTCGCATCCGAATTCTGCAATTCAACTGCCGCCTGCGTCAATCGTCTTCTACGTATGTATTCTGCAATTGGCACATCTGTAACAAAAGAAAACATTCGTTGAAAATTGTATGAAGAACACCCCGCCTGTTGTGCTACAATTGAAAAATCAATCTCACCGGTCAGATTCTTTTCAATATAGTCAAGTGCAGCATTCATTTTCATCAACATATCCAT
>JAQXLY010000005.1 GCA_029012365.1 Lachnospiraceae bacterium
AAATTTCAAGAAGGCAACCTGCCAGAGATTAACGACGCGATTGAAGTGCCAACCAAAGATGGTGGCAAGTTAGTTGTCGAAGTATCTCAGCACTTGGGTGATGATACAGTCAGATGTATCGCCATGGGTTCTTCCGATGGACTTGTTCGCGGAATGGATGCACTTGCAACCGGAGCTCCGATTTCTGTTCCGGTAGGCGAAAATACCCTCGGACGTATGTTTAACGTACTTGGTGATCCGATTGATGAAAAGCCGGCTCCGGAAGGAGTTGAGTATTATCCGATTCACAGAAAGGCACCGAAGTTTGAGGAGCAGTCCACACAGACCGAAATGTTAGAGACAGGTATTAAGGTTGTTGACCTTCTCTGCCCGTACCAGAAGGGTGGTAAAATCGGTTTGTTCGGTGGTGCGGGTGTAGGCAAGACCGTACTTATTCAGGAGCTCATTACCAATATCGCAACAGAGCACGGCGGTTATTCCGTATTTACCGGTGTAGGAGAGCGTACCCGTGAAGGAAATGACCTTTATTACGAAATGATTGAATCCGGTGTTATCGAGAAGACCACCATGGTATTCGGACAGATGAACGAGCCGCCGGGAGCAAGAATGAGAGTAGGTCTTACCGGACTTACCATGGCAGAATACTTCCGTGATAAGTCTGGAAAGGACGTATTACTTTTCATTGATAATATTTTCCGTTTTACCCAGGCAGGTTCCGAGGTTTCTGCATTGCTCGGACGTATGCCGTCCGCAGTAGGTTATCAGCCGACCCTGCAGACCGAGATGGGTGCACTTCAGGAGCGTATTACTTCTACAAAGAACGGTTCCATTACTTCCGTACAGGCAGTTTACGTGCCGGCGGATGACCTTACGGACCCGGCTCCGGCAACGACCTTCGCACATCTTGATGCGACAACGGTGCTTTCCCGTTCTATTGTAGAGCTTGGTATTTATCCGGCAGTGGACCCGCTTGAGTCTACCTCCCGTATTCTCGACCCGCGTATCGTAGGTGAGGAGCATTATCAGGTAGCCCGCGGTGTACAGGAGATTTTGCAGAAGTATAAGGAATTACAGGATATTATCGCAATTCTTGGTATGGACGAGCTTTCCGAGGACGATAAGCTTCTGGTAGCAAGAGCGAGAAAGGTACAGCGTTTCCTTTCCCAGCCGTTCCACGTTGCGGAACAGTTTACGGGTCTTCCGGGTCGTTATGTACCGATTGCCGAGACGATTCAGGGCTTTAAGGAAATCTTAGAAGGAAAGCATGATGATATTCCGGAGGGCTTCTTCCTGAATGCAGGTAACATTGATGACGTTCTGGAAAGAGTCAACAAGAAATAAGGCGGCTTTGCACGGAAAGGAGAAACTATGGCAGACGCAGGAAGACGGTTTCGTTTAAAAATAATTTCTCCGGACAGAATCTTCTACGATGCTGATGTGGAAATGGTAGAGCTTCGGACAACGGAGGGCGAAATGGGTGTCTTAAAGGACCACATTCCGCTGACCGCGATTTTAGTGCCGGGCATTTTAAACATTAAGGGAAGTGCAGAGGGTGATAAACAGGCTGCAATGCATTCCGGTTTTGTAGAAATCATGCAGGACCATGTCACCATTCTCGCGGAGTCGTGCGAGTGGCCGGAAGAGATTGATTTAAACCGCGCAAAGGAAGCGCAAATCCGGGCGGAGAGACGCTTAAAGAGCGGCGATTCGGAGGTAAATGTTGCAAGAGCGGAATCGGCATTACGCCGTTCCCTGATTCGAATCGAGCTGGCGGAGAAAAGAATGTAGGACTTACCCCACGCAGCAGTATGCGGCGTGGGGTTTTCTTTTTGATTTGCGTGGCGCATGAAAGGGAGAGACTTCCGCCGTGGAATAGTTTCTTGTTGAAGACTGAAAATCACCGTGCAGGGGGGACTTTCTTTTCATGTGCTTCCTTAGAGAACGCTCTTGTCGGGGGCAGTTACTTCATGCTATAATAATTATGATGCTTTTCATTCCGGTATAAGAACTGTTAGGGAGGAAAATATGGAGTACATCAGAGTTACAAAGGAAAATCTGGAACAGGAGCACATCTGCTGTGCGATTTCAAACAACAAGGATATACAGGTATCTTCGAAGAAGGCATGGCTCGCAGAAAGGTTTGACGAAGGTCTTGTGTTCTTAAAGAGTGTAGAACGCGGGAAATGTTTTATTGAGTATATTCCGGCAGAGTATGCATGGAATCCGATTGACGCATGCGGATATATGTATATTGATTGTCTGTGGGTTGCCGGTTCCTTCAAAGGACACGGATATTCCAATGAATTACTGGAGCAGTGTATTTCGGACAGTAAGGACAAGGGAAAGAAAGGGTTGTGTATTTTAGCGTGCGCTAAGAAGAAACCATTTCTTGCCGACCCAAAGTTTTTAAAATATAAGGGCTTTGAGGTATGTGATGAAGCAGATAACGGCATACAGCTCTGGTACCTGCCTTTTGAAGCGGGGGCTGAGATGCCAAGGTTCAGGGAATGTGCAAAACATCCGCATATTGAGGACAAGGGGTATGTGTTGTTTTACACACATCAATGTCCTTATAATGCGAAGTATGTACCGGTTTTAGAAGCAATTTCGGAGGAAAAAGGAATCGCATTTCGGGCAATCCGTATTAAGGACAGAGAAACGGCTCAAAATGCTCCTACACCAATTACTACGTATGCCCTGTTTCATGACGGTGTATATGTCACGAATGAGCAGATGAATGACAAGAGGTTTCTGAAGCTGATAAATGGGTAATTCTGATTCCTGACAAATTTCCGCAAACAAAGAAATGCTAAGACTTTGAAAACCTTCTATAATTCACATCATAGCGAAGGAGGAAGAGTATGGAATCGGCGTTTTATTAGACGAAGAGACAACGGAATTTGACCCGGCAGAAATGGAACAGGCGGGATACGCTGTATGGGATGTTAAGCCCGGTACATATGTGGTATTCGACTGCATTGGGAAAGATGGTGATTGCATCAGTGAGACATGGACGAAGTTTTACAAGGAGTTCCTGCCACAGATGGGATATGAGGCTGATGAAGTTACTGATTATGAAATCTACTATGAAAGCGGCAGACCGGGATTATTCTGTGAACTCTGGATTCCGGTTAAGAAGGTGAATTAAGTTACGATTAAGCACCGATTTGAATAAAAGACGGTATTAATGAGATGATTAACCTGCAGAGAAACAAAAATTTGTCTCTGCAGGTTCTTGTGTTTATAGGAGATAACGCTACCCAACCGTAGCTATATTGATATGATAGTATCATTTTTTGTTTGCGGGGCATAGTAGGATGTAGTATAATGAAAACGAAGTTCATGATATAAGGTTCAAAAGACAGAAATCGTTGCTGCTTGCAGGAGAAAGAATCACGGAGGTGCCTATGTTTTATACAATGACGTTGAATCCGGCGTTGGATTACAATATGACCTTACGGGAGTTTACGGAAGGTCGTGTGAACCGCTCGGTGAAAGAGGAAATTATTCCGGGAGGCAAAGGACTTATGGTTTCCCGTATGTTAAAGAATCTGGGGGTGGAGTCTACGGCGTTCGGTCTGGTTGCAGGCTTTACCGGTACGGAACTGACAAGACTGGTGCACGAGCTTGGAGTACGGACAAGCTTTGTGAGCTTACCGAAAGGAATGACCAGAATTAATGTAAAGCTCTGGGGGGCTCTGGAGGGTGAAATTAATGCAACTGGACCGGAGTGTGATGAGAAGAGTCTGCAGGCATTGTATGAAAAGCTTTCTGTGCTGACGGCAAAGGATACGCTGGTGCTTGCGGGAAGTGTGCCGGCTTCACTTTCTAAGGACTTATATGTGGATATTATGAAATATTTAAAGGAAAAATCTCCCAGCATCGTGGTGGATGCTACGGGTGATTTATTGCACAGAGTAATTGCTTACGGTCCGTTTTTGGTGAAACCGAATCACCATGAATTGGGGGAGTTGTATGGGGTGATGCTGGAAACGAAGGAAGAAGTGCTTCCGTATGCAAAAAGGCTGCGTGAAGAAGGTGCAAAGAATGTACTTGTCTCAATGGCAGGTGCCGGTGCGGTGCTGGCTGCGGAAGACGGCAGTGTATGGTTTGGTGAGGCACCAAAGGGTAAGGTTGTCAACACGGTTGGTTCAGGGGATTCCATGGTGGCAGGCTTTCTGGCTGCATATGAAGAAACAAAAAGTGCAGAGACAGCATTCCGGACCGGGATTGCATCAGGCAGTGCAAGTGCGTTCTCCGCAGAGCTCGGAACGAAGGCGGAGGTAGAGGCACTTTTGGCAAAGGTAAAGGCAGAGAGAGTCGAGTAGAGAACTCAGCTTTTACGCTCCGGACGTATGAGACAGTGAGTCCGATATGTGAGGCTGCGCATTGGGTGCGCGGCCTCCTTTGCTATTTTAGCATTATGACTGAGAAATATTAACTTGTTCTTTTTTTGAAAATAAGTGGAATATTTGTGAAATGTATGTTATAATTGGGCATAATGAACTATAAATTATGAGATGAAACATAACCACATACATAAAAAAACACATGACAAAGCGTATTTAGAACGATTGGGACAGGAGGAGGAGCATGAAACGGAAGAATATAGCGGTTTTGATGACGGCGCTTGATTCCGACGGACAGGCAGAGATTCTAAAGGGGATTGAGACTTTTGGAAAAGCAAACGGATATAATGTATCGGTTTTTTTATGGTTTACCGGAGTTTATGAGAAAGAACGGCATAATCATGGTGAAATCAATATAGCGATGCTTCCGGATTTAAATCTGTTTGACGGGATTATTCTGTTTGCGAATATTTTTCATATTGAAGTGAACCGTGAACGGATAGATAAGCTGTTGAAACATGTGTCCTGTCCTGTTGTGACAATCGGGTGCAAATACAATCAGGCACCTGCCGTATGGGCAGATAATTACAGCGGAATGAGAAGCCTGATGGAGTATCTTGTGAAGGACCGTGGTTTCAGAAGGCTTCATTTTGTAAAGGGAATCGAAGGAAATGCGGATGCAGAGGCGCGGTTTAAAGCATATGTGGATGTTCTTGAGGAAAATGGGATTCCGGTAATACCTGAGCGTATCAGCCAGGGGGATTTCTATGTGGTTGGCGGAGAGACTGCGGCAAGGGAGATTCTTCAGTCAACGCTTCCTTTTCCGGAGGCTATTGTATGTGCGAATGATACAATGGCAATCACGGTTTATGATATTCTTACGGAAAAGGGGTATCATATTCCGGAGGATGTGGTGATTACCGGATATGATTACACGTTTGAGTGCCGCCTGCATTATCCGGAGGTGATTTCCATACGGATAAAAGGAAAGGAGCTTGGAAAGCAGGCTTGCAGGCTGTTACATGAAATGCTTGCCGGAAATAAGGTTGAGTCTGATGTACGGATACCGGACGAGACAGTATTAAAGGAACCATCCGGGTTGCACTCTGTCGGTAAAAATGCAGAATTCACCGTGCCGGGAGAGAGTCTGTCTTCAGATGCGATAAAACGAAAAGAGATACATCATATCATTACATTAGAAAAAAATGTAATGGAGAATACCGGTTTTGACAGCTGGAAGGATGCCGTGAAAATGTTTGTGGAACAGATTGATCCGAGAGAGTTTTATTTCTGTGCAAATAAGCATTTTGTGGAGAATGTATTTGAATCAGCCACGGTGGAACAGGAGAACATGAGTATAGAGGAATGTCTGGAGTATTCCGAAGAGGTGGATGTACTTCTTGCCTATAAAGACGGGAGGTTTATTGAGAAGGCTTCGTTTGCGTCTAAGTATGGGTTTGATGAGCTGTTTGAAGAGAGTGAAGACGGAAAGCTTTGCATTTTCTCACCACTGCATTATTTGGACAGAAACTTTGGCTACTTTGTGTTTTGTAACAGTAACTTTCCGATTGGTAATCCGCTCTATATTACATGGCTGAATTACATGGGGCATTCTATAGAGAATATCAGAAAACAAAGTGTACTAAAGAATGCCATGGCGAGACTTAATGAAATGTACATCAGAGATTCCCTGACCGGGGTTTATAACCGGTTCGGAATGGAGAAGTGCTATGCGAGAATAAAGCAGGAATGTCAGAAAACGAATGCGCTTATGCAGATTTCCTTTGCGGATATAGACGGGCTGAAACAGATAAATGACAAATACGGGCATGAAGAGGGTGACCGTGTCATCAGGGCACTCGGACGCATTTTAGACCGGGAGTCTGAAAAAAACTGTGTAGCGCGCTATGGCGGCGATGAATTTATTGTGATAGGTACGGCAGATTCCGAGAGGAAAATAGAAGACTACTGGCAAAGGGTACAGGATGCAATCGGGAAATATAATGCTCTTGAGGAAGGAAAGGCGATTTTATCGGTCAGCTTCGGATATGATATAGTGAATCCTGAAGTAGATAGTTTGGATAGCGGCATTCATGAGGCGGACCAGAGAATGTATATCGAAAAGAAAAGGAAGAAAGCAAAGAGAGAAGTGTAAGAATCACGGGGCAGTATCTGCCGCAAAGGATGAGCGGGCGGTGCTTTTCCGGTACGCCAAATCGCAAGTTCACATTGACAAAGATATATCACTGCAATATAATGTTGTTTGTGGAATTATGCTTTAGTGAGAAGGAGGAGGTAAAATGCATAAGGTAATTTCAACGGCAGTGATTAAGCGTTTACCGCGCTACTATAGATATCTGGGTGAATTGCGCAAGAAGGAAGTAGTACGTATTTCCTCCAAAGAATTAAGTGAAAGAATGAACGTGACGGCATCTCAGATTCGTCAGGATCTGAATAATTTCGGTGGATTCGGACAGCAGGGATACGGATATAATGTAGAGTATTTGTATACAGAGATTGGGAAAATCCTCGGTCTTGATGAAGAACATCAGGTAATAATTATCGGTGCGGGTAATCTTGGTCAGGCAATCGCCAATTATGCGGACTTTGCGCGCCGTGGTTTTGCGATTAAGGCTGTTTTTGATGTGAAGCCGGAGCTTGTGGGAAAAGAAATCGGAAATGTCAGAATCAGTGCCATGAGTGAGCTAAAAGACTATATCATGAAAAATAAGCCGGATATTGTTGCTTTGGCTCTTCCGAAGGAATATGCCGTGGATGTAGCAAATGATGTGGTATCGTGGGGTGTGAATGCGATTTGGAACTTTGCGCCGGTGGAGCTGCGGCTTCCGAAGCATGTTGTTGTGGAAAATGTACATTTAACGGAGAGTCTTATGCGGCTGTCATATAATATCCGTGCCTTAAAAAATAAGCAGGAGAATGAGGCTGCACAATACGATGCCCCGGGTGTAGAAACAGAGAGTGCGGCAGCAAAGGAATAAGGAGAGCATGATGATAACCGGAATCGGTACTGATTTGGTTGAGGTTGCCCGGGTGCAGAAAGCAATCGGGCGTTCTTCATTTTTAGAGAGGATATACACGGAAAAGGAGCGGGAGCTGATTGCGGCAAGACCGGCACGTGCTGCCGGCAATTTTGCCGCAAAGGAAGCGGTTTCAAAAGCACTCGGCTGTGGCTTCGCCGGGCTTGCGCCTGCTGAAATAGAGGTACTGAGGATGCCTTCCGGACTTCCGTATGTGATTCTGCACGGCAGGGCAAAGAAAAGGGCAGAGGAACAGGGAGTTTGTAAGGTTCAGATTTCAATTACGGACACGGCAGAGTATGCGCAGGCCTATGCGGTGTGTGAGGGGAAAGGGATTCATACGGTCTGCGGTACAGGGACAAAACAGTATAAAGGGGAAATTACGGCAGAGGAAGCAAAACAACCGGTGTTGGACGCAGAGGGAATGAGAACGGCGGACAACAGGACGATACATGAAATCGGGCTTTCCTCTTCTGTGCTTATGGAACGGGCTGCTCTTGCGGTAGCCGGCTGCGTAAAGGAATATACAACAGAAAAGAGCAGAATCGGAGTACTTTGCGGAACAGGGAATAACGGAGGAGACGGTGCGGCAGTGGCGCGCCTGTTAAAGGCGGAGGGATTTGATGTAGAAATTCTGCTCTTTCATGCACAGTTATATCAGACGGAGAGTCTTAGCGAGGCTGCCTCGGAAAAAGGAAAAAACAGATACGGAACCGAGGAGTTTTTGCAGCAGATAAAACTTGCACGGGCATACGGCGTACCGGTTTGTGAACCGGAGGATACGGGCAGATATGATATTATCGTGGATGCACTTTTTGGAATCGGTCTGTCAAAGCCGGTAGAAGGGGGCTATGCGGCTTTGCTGGAGCAAATAAACAGGGAATCACATACGGTAATAGCGGTAGATATTGCATCGGGTCTGTCGGCAACTACCGGAGCTGTCTGCGGCGTGGCACTTCGTGCGGATGAAACGGTGACGTTCGGTGCCGTAAAATGCGGACATTTACTGTATCACGGAAAGGAATATACCGGAAGGCTCAGGGTCGCGGATATTGGTTTTCCGAGGTCTCTTTTATGGGAGCTTAGGAGAGGAATTTATTTTGCACCGGAAGGAATGGATGCCGTGCTGCCTAAGCGCCCGGTGTATTCGAATAAAGGGACGTTCGGTACGGTGGCGGTAATCGCAGGAAGTAAAAATATGGCAGGAGCCGCTTATTTTGCCGCCTGTGCGGCATACCGAACAGGAGCGGGGCTTGTAAGAATAGTTTCGCCGGAATGTAACCGGGAGGTTTTACAGACGCTGCTTCCGGAGGCAATGCTGACAACATATAGCAATGTAGAGGATGTCCGCAGGCTTGCAAAGAATATTGTGCAGTCCTCGGATGCTCTGGTCATCGGACCCGGACTCGGACAGACAGAGGATGCAAAGGAGCTGGTCTGTTCCATACGGGAAGAATTGGTTAAAACAGAAGAGACGCCGCCTTCTGTCTGGGATGCGGACGGGTTAAATCTGATTGCAAGGATGATGCGGGAAGCATCGCCGGAGACGGAAGAGGAACGATGTGCATTTATGGAGGCATGGTTTCCGAAAAAATCGATTCTTACCCCACATCCCGGTGAGCTTTCCAGACTGCTCGGAACGCCGGTAAAAGAACTTACCGGGAACCTTTCTGCGGTAGCAAAGCGGCTTTCGCGGCAAAGTGAATTGACGTTTGTGCTAAAGGATGCCGTTACGCTGGTGGCTGATAAAGAGGAATGCTTTTTTAATACTACGGGAAATAACGGCATGGCTGCCGGAGGCAGCGGAGATATTCTGTGTGGCGTAATTGCGGCATTTTTAGCAGCAGGGCTTGGCTGTTTTAAGGCAGCGGCGGCAGGTGTATGGCTGCATGGGGCTGCCGGTGATGCCGCGGCGGAGAAAATAGGTAAAACATCCATGATTGCAAGAGATATTTTAAACGCAATTGGTGAACTTGGAAAAGAGGTAATAGAGAATGAAAACATGTGGGATGCCGGAAAATAAACTGCAAAGAGTGAGGGAGTATTACCGGGTAAGGGCAGACATCAGCCTGGATGCAATCACACGGAATGCAGAGGAAATAAGAAAGCATCTGAGGTCCGGGGTAAAACTTGCAGCAGTAATAAAAGCAGACGGATATGGGCATGGTGCGGTGCCGGTGGCGGAAGCGTTGTTTGAGACGGCGGACTGGTTTGCGGTGTCAAACATCGAGGAGGCATTGGAGCTTCGTGCATGCGGAATAAAAAAGCCGATTTTAACCTTAGGATATACGGCACCGTTACAGCTGGAGGATGCAATACGGAATGATATTACGCTGACGCTCTGTGATACGGAAGCCGCGGAGGAAATGAGTGAAGCCGCACTACGCATGGGAATGACTGCGAAGGTGCATATCAAGGTGGATACCGGTATGGGACGTATCGGATTTCCGGCGGAGGAGGCTTCGGCGATACAGGCAGCCGCGGCATCGAGATTACCGAATATTAAGGCAACGGGTGTATATACGCATTTTGCCCGTGCGGATGAACGGGAAAGGGCAGCAACCGATTTACAGTATAAAAAATTTACAAATTTTATTTCGATATTGGAAAAGCAGGGTGTAACAGGACTTTTGCGTCATGCGGAGAATAGTGCGGCAATTCTTTGTATGCCGGAATACCAGCTTGATATGGTGCGTTTGGGAATCAGCTTATACGGCATGTACCCTTCCTGTGATGTGACTCCGGAAAACATCAGGTTACAGCCGGCAATGGAGTTAAAGTCACATGTTGCTTTTCTAAAGACGGTTCCGGCGGGAACCGCAATCGGCTACAATGCAACCTATGTGACAAAGGAAACCAGAAGGATTGCGACCGTGCCGGTAGGATACGGCGACGGATATCCGAGAGCATTGTCGAACAGCGGAAGAGTATTGATACACGGAAAAAGTGTGCCGATTGTCGGCCGGGTGTGTATGGACCAGATGATGGTTGATGTGACGGAGGTTCCGGAGACAAAAAGAGGGGATGCGGTTACTCTGATGGGACGTGACGGAGAGGAACAAATCACTGCGGAGGAAATCGGTGCCCTGTCCCACTCCTTCCACTATGAGATGGTCTGCAATGTGGGAAAACGTATTCCGCGGGTTTATTATCAAAACGGAGAGGCAATCGGAGCACGCCATTTTGTATAACGCATACAATATAGCATACAGTACCGGTATAAAAGGAAAATTACAGGGAATACTGTTGCTATATAGTAAAGCGGAGCGTGTGAAAATGGTAATTCGACGTGGAGATATTTTTTATGCGGACCTTCGTCCGGTAGTCGGCTCGGAGCAGGGTGGAATCCGGCCTGTATTAATTATTCAGAATGACATCGGAAACAGACACAGTCCTACTGTAATCTGTGCAGCAATCACTTCTAAGATGAACAAGGCAAAGCTCCCGACGCATGTGGAGATTAATGCGAATAAGTATGATATTATGCGTGACTCGGTGATATTGCTGGAACAGGTACGTACCATCGATAAGGTGAGACTGAAGGAAAAGGTATGTCATTTGGATCGTGATGTATTGGAACGTATCAACAAGGCACTTTGCATCAGCCTTGCATTGGATACATAACAAAAGAGAGAAAGGGGATTTAACATTCATGCAGGATTATCCCATAGCCTATATTGTAATTATTCCGGCACTGCTTATTGTAAATGCACTTGCTTCGGCGGCGGAAACCGCCTATGAGCAGACCTTAAGCACCGTAATCAAAAAGCGCGCTGCGGAGGGAGATAAGAAAGCCGTGCGGACAGCCTGTATTTGCGACAAGAAAAAGCGATGTACGACGGTGCTTGATTTACTTCGTACAATTACGGTGTTTCTCGGCGGTATTACATATGCGGCGTTGATTCGTCCGGAGCTGATACCGGGACTTACCGATGCGTTTTCTGCTTACAGGTTTGGAAATGTGATTTGTGCGGTTTTGTTGATTTTGATTACACTTGGAATTTTATGGCTTATTGAACTCCTGACAATTAAGCTTCCGAAGAAGCTTGCTTATAAGTATGCGGAACGTTTTGTTTTCAGCATTTCCGGTTTTGTACGATTCTTTATGGTTTTGTTTGCTCCGGTGGCATCTCTTGCGGAATGGGCTGCCAAAGGTCTGGCGGCAATCTTCGGGGTGCGTCCGGGAGATATTGCAGAGAATGTAACGGAGGAAGAAATTATTTCTATCGTTACGGAGGGTCAGGAACAAGGTCTTTTTGACGAGGAAGAAGCCGAAATGATTACGAATGTCATGGATTTTGATGCCAAAACGGCAAGGGATGTTATGACAAGAAAGAGTAAAATCATCGGCATACGGGAAGAGCTTAATATCGAAGAGGCTTTGGAGTTTTGTTTAAAAGAGAGCTATTCCCGTTTTCCGATTTATGTGGAAAATCTGGATAACATTACGGGCATTCTTCATCTTAAGGATTTGACCGCATATTATATGGAGTATCGGAACGACCAGGAGGTGTTAAAAAATACACCGTTATCGGAAATTGCAAGAGAACCGTATTTTGTGCCTGAAACACAGTGTATCGATGTACTTCTTCATGATATGCAGGAGAAGAAAATACATATGGCGGTGGTCATTGATGAGTACGGACAAACTGCCGGTATTGTAGCAATGGAGGATATGCTTGAGGAAATTGTCGGCGATATCCAAGATGAATATGATGATGAAGAACAGGAAATTGTTCCGCAAAGCGACGGTAGTCTGCTGGTACGGGGATTTACAATGTTAGAGGAGCTCGGAGAGCTTTTAGAAGTAGATTTCGGAGAGGAAGAGGCAGATACCGTAAACGGCTTTGTAATATCCAAAATCGGCAGAATACCGTCGGAAGAAGAAACGGAATATCCGTCCGTTACGGAGTACGGATACCGCTTTGAAGTCTGCAGGGTTACCGGAAAGCAGATTGATACGGTGAGGGTGTCAAAGGCAGAGGAAGAACCGGAAGAATAAACGGAAGAAAGGAGCTGTCGCACGTATTGCGCGCAATAGCCTACCTTTATTCTATCCCGTCGTATTCATCGGAATCGCAATCCGTATCACCCATAAATTCGCGATTGGAGACACGTTTTGCCATACGTTCTTTTTCGACTAAATCGGAAAGAAGGTTCTTCACCTCATAAGAACGTTTGATATTTATAATTTCAAAGTCTCCCATAGTCTTGTCACTGGAGTGGCACATGATGCTGCCTGTTCCGAAAATCTTCTGGAGCAGGGTCCGTCTTAAGGAGATGTCCAGAATACGATAGAGACGTACTTCGTCCTCGCTTGTTGTAAACAATCCCCGTTTAATCAGAAGCCGGTCTTCGGTCAGACGGTAAATCGTAAAGGTCCACGGCAAAGCGAAGAATCTGGTACGTCTTCTGTCTTTCCATAAGAGTTCATTTTGATTTGTTAATGTAGAGTCTGACATAAAATCCTCCTTATATAGTAGTATTGCTCCGATGAGTGCATTTTGAACTCACCGGTTATATCTGTACTTTTATAGTGCTATTTTAGCATAATAGTACGAAAAAGACAAGCGTTTCTAAGGAGGAGCATTTGTTTTACAAACTTATCTGATTTTCTGACAGAATAATTGACTTTGTCGGGAAATCTGTATATACTAATATATTGGAAAAGGATTCAAAGAAATATAAACAACCGTGCTTATACAGAGGTATTAATGTACCTGTTAAAAGAGCGGAAAGGAGTAAGAAATGGCAGCAATACCCACAGCGCATAACGCGGCAGGAGAAGGAGAAATTGCAAAAACAGTGTTATTACCGGGAGATCCTTTGCGGGCAAAGGTGATTGCGGATACGTACCTTGAAGATGTAGCATGCTTTAATACGGTCCGGAATATGCTTGGTTTTACCGGTACCTATCATGGTAAGAGGGTATCCGTAATGGGAAGCGGAATGGGAATGCCTTCCATTGGGATTTACTCTTATGAATTATATCACTTTTATGATGTTGACAGAATCATTCGAATCGGTTCCGCAGGCGGAATCTCCGATAAGGTGAAGCTGCGTGATCTGGTGATCGGCATGGGAGCCTCCACAAACAGCAATTATGCCGCACAGTATAATCTGCCGGGGACGATTGCGCCGATAGCGGATTATGATTTACTTCGCCGTGCGGTGGAGATTGCGGAAGAAAAGAAGGTTTCTGTGGCAGTCGGAAATATTCTTTCCTCGGATGTATTTTATAATGCGGATACTACCTTTAACGACCGGTGGAAGCAGATGGGGATTCTCTGTGTGGAGATGGAAGCGGCGGCACTGTATCTGAATGCGGCATATGCGGGAAAGCAGGCACTTTGTATGCTGACGATTTCGGACCATTTGTATACCGGGGAAGCTCTTTGTGCAGAGGACAGGCAAAACAGTTTCCACGAGATGATGCAGATTGCTCTGGAGCTCGCGTAAAGGGAGGATTCGGGATGGACAGGAATATTGTGAATTATGTAGACCATACGTTGCTGACACAGACGGCAACATGGGAAGAGATTAAGCAGATTTGTGATGACGGAGTAGCGTATCGGACGGCTTCCGTTTGTATTCCGCCGTCTTTTGTGAAACGTGCAAAGGAGTATTTGGGAGATAAGCTTCCCATATGTACCGTAATCGGTTTTCCGAACGGCTACAATACTACTGCGGTAAAGGTTTTTGAAACAAAGGATGCGGTAGAAAACGGAGCGGATGAGATTGATATGGTAATTAATCTCGGTATGGTAAAGGAAGGAAACTTTGCAGCGGTTTCAGAGGAAATCAAGGCGGTTAAGGAAGCATGTGACGGAAGGATTTTGAAAGTAATTATCGAAACCTGTCTGCTGACGGAGGAAGAAAAGATTAGGATGTGCCGTGTGGTGACGGAGGCAGGCGCAGACTTTATTAAGACATCCACAGGCTTCTCTACGGCAGGGGCAACCTTTCATGATATTGAGCTGCTTGCGGGACATATCGGGGAAGGCGTACAGATGAAGGCAGCAGGAGGAATCTCTTCAATAGAGGATGCAAAGAAGTTTATTTCCCTCGGCGCAACCCGTCTCGGAACCAGTCGGATTGTAAAGATTTTAAAGGCAAACGGGGCACCGGTACAAGGTGGATATTAGGGAAAATTGGTTAAACAACCTGAAAGGCGGTGTTTTTATGGAGGAGAATAATACACAGTTACAGACATATGAAAGGAAAGTGCCGGCAGTACAAGCTTCCGGAAGGAAGCTGCCGGATGCCATGAGTGATGCGGTATGCCGTAAGCTCATCCGCGTAGCATGTGAGTATCGGGACAAAGCATATGCTCCGTATTCCGGTTTTAAGGTGGGTGCAGCGCTTCTTACGACAAAGCATGAGATGATCGGCGGATGCAATATTGAGAACGCAGCCTATACACCGACAAATTGTGCGGAACGCACTGCTTTTTTTAAGGCGGTCAGCGAAGGAAAAAAGGATTTTCTGGCAATCGCGATCGTAGGGGGAAAAGGAAAGGTACCGGAGGAGTTCTGTGCGCCTTGCGGCGTTTGCAGACAGGTAATGACGGAGTTTTGTGACCCGAAGACTTTTCTGGTGATACTGGCCCGTTCGGAAGAAGATTATCTGATTTATACGTTAGAGGAATTGATGCCGTTCGGCTTTTCGGGAAAGAATTTAGTTTGATGCGGATATAGGAAATAAAGGGAAAAGTAAGTGAGGATTTGTATGAGCGGTTATCAGGATTATATTGTGCGGGCAAGTGCTGCGGACGGACAAATCCGTGCCTTTGCCGCAACAACGGGAAATCTGGTGGAAAAGGCCAGAGAGATTCATGGGACAAGTCCCGTGGCGACGGCGGCATTAGGACGCCTTCTGACCGGCGCAGCAATGATGGGATGCATGATGAAGGGCAGAGGAGATTTGCTGACGGTTCAGATAATGGGTAACGGCCCTATCGGGACCCTGACCGTCACCGCGGATTCTATGGCACGTGTAAAAGGGTATGTGCAAAATCCGGGAGTGATGCTCCCACCAAGTAAGGAAGGAAAGCTTGATGTTGGCGGTGCTGTCGGACTTGGTACTTTCCGTGTAATCAAGGATTTGGGATTAAAGGAGCCTTATGTTGGTGAGATTGAATTGATTTCAGGGGAAATCGCAGAGGATTTCACATATTATTTTGCCGCATCGGAGCAGGTGCCTTCCTCGGTTGCACTGGGGGTACTGATGAATCGTGATAATACGGTGGCGCAGGCAGGCGGATTTATTATCCAGCTGATGCCGAACGCGGAGGAAAAGGTGATTTCACATCTGGAACAGAAGTTAACGGAGGTTACGGCAGTGTCGGGGCTTTTGGCAGAAGGAATGACACCGGAGGAGATTTTGGAATACATTTTTGCAGGCTTTGATTTAAAAATACTGGATAAGTGTCCGACCTCGTATTATTGTAACTGTTCCGCGGAGCGTGTGGAAAAGGCATTAATCAGTCTAGGGCAGGCAGAGCTTCAGTCTATGATTGAGGACGGGGAGCCGATTACAATGAATTGCCAGTTCTGTGACAGAAGCTATACCTTTTCTGTTGAGGATTTGTGCAGACTGAAGGAAAGCGCGCATTGAATATGAAACGAATGTGAAGCAAAAATGCAGGCAGAGAAAACTATATTTTCGTTAACAGCGATGGAAAGGTGGCTAAAATGGCAGAGGACAGATATGTAAGCCCGTTGTCGGAGCGTTATGCAAGTAAGGAGATGCAGTATTTATTTTCTCCGGATAAGAAGTTTAAGACATGGAGAAAGCTTTGGATTGCACTTGCCGAAGCAGAGCATGAGCTGGGACTTCCGGTGACGGAGGAGCAGATTGCGGAACTAAAGGCTCATGCAGAGGACATTAATTATGATGTGGCAAAGGAGCGCGAAAAATTAGTGAGACATGATGTTATGTCTCATGTGTATGCATACGGTGTGCAGTGCCCGAATGCAAAGGGAATCATTCATTTGGGCGCAACCTCCTGCTATGTCGGGGATAATACGGATATTATACTGATGACAGAGGGACTGAAGCTGATTCGTAAGAAATTATTAAATGTAATTCATGTACTGTCAAAGTTTGCAATGGAGCATCGTGCACTACCGACACTGGCATTTACGCATTTTCAGGCGGCTCAGCCGACTACGGTAGGAAAGCGCGCCACTCTTTGGATGATGGAGCTTTTGCTTGATCTGGAGGATGTGGACCACGTAATCGGCTCCATGCGGCTGCTCGGTTCAAAGGGAACAACCGGAACCCAGGCAAGCTTCCTTGAATTGTTTGAGGGAGACCGTGAAAAGATAAAGGAGCTGGAAAACCGTATTGCAGAGAAAATGGGGTTTGAGTCCTGCTTCCCGGTTTCGGGGCAGACCTATTCCAGAAAAACGGATACCCGCGTTATCAACGTGCTTGCCGGAATTGCAGCCAGTGCACATAAGTTTTCCAATGATATCCGTTTATTGCAGCATTTAAAAGAAATCGAGGAGCCGTTTGAGAAAAACCAAATCGGTTCTTCGGCTATGGCATATAAGAGAAATCCGATGAGAAGTGAGCGCATTGCGTCATTGTCACGTTATGTAATGGCGGATGTGATAAATCCGGCAATTACCAGTGCCACCCAGTGGTTCGAGCGTACTCTGGACGATTCGGCAAATAAGCGTCTCTCCGTGCCGGAAGCATTTCTCGCGGTGGACGGCATTCTGGATTTATATCTGAATGTAGCCGACGGACTTGTGGTTTATCCGAAGGTAATCGAAAAGCATCTTATGGCAGAGCTGCCGTTTATGGCAACGGAGAATATCATGATGGATGCGGTAAAGGCAGGAGGCGACCGTCAGGAGCTCCATGAAAAAATCCGTACTCTCTCTATGGAAGCCGGAAGAAATGTGAAGGAGTACGGCATGGAGAATAATCTGCTGGAGCTGATTGCGGCGGATCCGGCATTTCACCTGTCGTTAGAGGAATTAAAGGCAGCCATGAAGCCGGAACGCTATACCGGTTGCGCGAAGGAGCAGACCGAAGAATTTGTAAATGAGGTTGTGATGCCGATATTGAAAGCAAATGAAGAACTGCTCGGAATGACGGCAGCAATCAGTGTATAGGAGAATCGGAAGGAAAGGAATGGTCGGATAATGAAAAAGTGTCCGCAGTGCAATGGAAGCGGAATCTCGATTTGTGTAGTTTGTTTCGGAGAAAAGACAAACCCGATTAATAAGAATAAAATCTGCGGTTTCTGCAACGGGTACGGAAAGACAAAATGCATTATTTGTATGGGAAAAAAGATGCTGGAGGATGACGACATTTTTGCGGTTGACGGAAAGCTGCCGAATTATCCGGCAAAACTCAGTAAGGATTAGTTTGGACGGGAATGATATCAAATTCTATTGAAAAACTGAAATTTTGACAAAAAAGGTATAGACGAAATCGGATTTTTGTGAGAAAATAGGTAAAGAGTGTGTGCATGTATGTGGAAAAAGGATTGTTAAAGAAATCACATTTTTACATCGTTAAGCGCTCACTAATATTGCAAGATGGATTGAAAGGAGTCTAGGCATGATTTATTCACACGAAGTAGAAATGATGTGCCCGGTAGCGCAGGGCGTACATCACGGCGCAGCCCCGATCCCGGAGGAAGCAAAGTGGGTACAGGCAAAGGAAGTAAAGGATATTTCCGGTTTAACACACGGTATCGGCTGGTGTGCACCGCAGCAGGGCGCATGTAAGCTGACCTTAAATGTAAAGGATGGTATTATTCAGGAAGCATTGGTAGAGACCATTGGCTGTTCCGGTATGACCCATTCCGCAGCTATGGCTTCCGAGATTTTACCGGGTCTTACGGTAATGGAAGCATTAAACACCGACCTTGTATGTGACGCTATCAACACTGCAATGAGAGAGCTGTTCTTACAGATTGTTTACGGACGTACCCAGAGTGCATTCTCCGAGGAAGGTCTTCCGATCGGTGCAGGTCTTGAGGATCTCGGTAAGGGTCTTCGTTCCCAGGTTGGTACCATGTACGGTACATTAAAGAAGGGACCGCGTTACCTTGAGATGGCAGAAGGTTATGTAACAGGTATCGCTCTTGATGCAGATGACCAGATTATTGGTTATCAGTTCGTAAGCCTCGGCAAGATGACGGATTTCATCAAGAAGGGTGACGATCCGAATACCGCTTACGAGAAGGCAAAGGGTCAGTATGGTCGTGTGGCAGATGCCGTTAAGATTATCGACCCGAGAAAGGAATAATCTAAATAAATCAGGAGGATACATATCATGGCTTTGTTTGAATCATATGAAAGAAGAATTGACAAAATCAATGCTGTATTAAACAGCTATGGAATCGCTTCTATCGAAGAAGCGGAGAAGATTACAAAGGATGCCGGTCTGAATGTATATGATCAGATTAAGGGCATTCAGCCGATTTGCTTCGAGAACGCTTGCTGGGCATACACCGTAGGTGCAGCAATCGCTATTAAGAAGGGCTGCAGAAAGGCAGCAGACGCTGCAGCAGCAATCGGTGAGGGCTTACAGGCATTCTGTATTCCGGGTTCCGTTGCAGATACCCGTAAGGTAGGTCTTGGACACGGTAACCTCGGCAAGATGCTTCTTGAGGAAGAGACTGAGTGCTTCTGCTTTTTGGCAGGTCACGAGTCATTCGCAGCAGCTGAGGGTGCTATCGGTATCGCAGAGAAGGCAAACAAGGTTCGTAAGAAGCCGCTTCGCGTTATCTTAAACGGTCTCGGTAAGGACGCAGCACAGATTATTTCCCGTATCAACGGCTTCACCTTTGTAGAAACCGAGTACGACCCGTACACCAATGAAGTAAAGGAAGTTTCCCGTAAGGCTTACTCCGAGGGACTTCGTGCAAAGGTAAACTGCTACGGCGCAAACAGCGTTCCGGAAGGCGTTGCAATCATGTGGAAGGAGAACGTAGACGTTTCCATTACAGGTAACTCCACGAACCCGACCAGATTCCAGCATCCGGTAGCAGGTACCTACAAGAAGGAAAGAATCGAAGCAGGCAAGAAGTACTTCTCCGTAGCAAGCGGCGGCGGTACCGGCAGAACCCTTCATCCGGATAACATGGCAGCAGGTCCGGCTTCCTACGGTATGACCGATACCCTCGGACGTATGCATTCCGATGCACAGTTCGCAGGTTCCTCTTCCGTACCGGCTCACGTAGAAATGATGGGTCTCATCGGCGCAGGTAACAACCCAATGGTTGGTATGACTGTTGCAGTTGCTGTTTCTATTGAGGAAGCTGCAAATGCCGGCAAGTTCTAATTGCAAAATGCTCTAAAATCAAGGGATTTGGGACTTTCGAGATGTAATCTCGGAAGTCCTTTTCTTTTTTTCTATTCTTCGATGTATGAGTTTGGGTAAAAGGAATATAATAATTAAAAGTTTAGTGATTTTGCACCGAAGTTTTAATTGGAGATGATGTGTATGTATATTAAAAGAGACAGACTTCGTAATGTTGATATTTATGTGACCGGTAGTAATTCAAAGATGCTGTCCAAGGATGTTATGACAGAGTTCAGAGGTCGTGGGGATGTTGTAAAAGTGTATCCGTTATCCTTTAAGGATATTCCGTGGATGTTGGTGTGGTAGAGGTTTACGAGAGGGATGAGGCTGGTAATCGTCGTAAGGTTGCCTGTGAAATTGATTTTGTTGTGAATAGAAGTGCAAAGAAGTACTATATTCAATCAGCATTGAGTATGAGTGATCCGGTAAAAGCTAAAACAGAGTTAAGACCGCTATTGGGAACAAAGGATTTCTTTAAGAAGATAGTGGTGTCAAAGTCATCAATGAAGCCTTGGACAGATGAGGATGGAATAGTAAATTTGGGATTGTATGATTTTCTGCTGAATGAAGATTTAAAAGTGGCGGAAAAAAGTGGCGAAAAAAAAGTGGCGAAAAAAAGTGGCGAAAAAATAATAACGAAAAAAACGCAAGAAAAATACGATGCTATTTTGAATGCTATGCAGTCTAAACAGTGGTATAAAGCTTCTGAATTTGAAACTATTGCAGGTGTAAAAGAATCAAGAATTAAAGTATTGCTTAAGGATATGACGGAGCAGGGATTGATAGAGAGTACCGGTAGTACGAATGGGAAGATGTATAGGAAAATTAATGTGAATTAATATAAGGGATTGGAGATGGCACAAATGAGCGAAATTGTAGGCAGAGAGATAAAACGTTGGTCGGAAACATTAGAAAACTGAATGAATACGATATAACATTGGTCAATATTTTACTAAAACATTATGAAACTCTTATAGAAGCTGGTGGGACTGCTGGTGGTAAAAGAGCTAATAAATTTGTGGAGTATATCGGAGAGAAGTAAAGATACACACAATAGTCTTTCGTGTGTACTTTTGCTTAAATGTGTATCACAACCCCGATTTTGTACAAAATCCTGATTTACTTATGACTTTGCTCATGTTATATGTTTCTAAATACAGCCAAATCAGGCCGGGAAGGTGATAAGACTCCCCCGGAGTGCATAAACTGTAAGTATAGTTTGCACCGAGGGGGTTTTTATGCGTTCATTAAAATGTTATTGTATTGCAGGAGCAATATTTACTCTAATTGTCGGAACGATATCTCACTTTGTTTATGAATGGTCGGGGAATAATTTTATCGCAGGCTTGTTTTTTCCGGTCAATGAATCTACATGGGAGCATATGAAGCTTGTATTTTTTCCGATGCTTGTGTATACCTTGGTTGCGGGAAAGTGTCTTTTAAAGGAGTATCCCTGCATCTTAAATGCTTCCTTTGCGGGAATCCTTGCAGGAATCTGGCTGATACCTGTGATTTTTTATACATATACAGGAATACTAGGGTATAATAAGGCATGGCTCGATATACTTACCTTTGTTGTAAGTGTAGTAGCGGCTTATGCGGTTATATACAGGGCGGCACTTAACTGCAGACGTAAAAGTCCTGCAGACTTAAAATATATAATAGTGCTTCAACTTGCTGCTTTTATTCTGTTTACAGTGTATCCTCCGGGAATCGGGCTGTTTAGCATTCCGGAAGCACAGATAAGATAGTGATGACCGGAAGTATTTGTTTTTCGAGTAAGGGGCTGTCTACGCAGAATGTATTCAAAAAGTCAAGAAAACTGTCCAATTCTTATTGTATAGTATAATTAACCAATGAATATACCCTGTTCATTGCATAAGAAGCGCTTCTTTTAGAGAAAAGGGAAAGAGGGTAAGGTTATGAACAAGATTGAAATACTGACAACGGCACTGGAATACATCGAGGAGAATCTCTCGGCAGAGATTAAGACAGAGGATGTGGCAGAGGAATGTTTTTGCTCCAAAGCGTCTCTGGAAAAGATGTTCCGGTGTCTGAATCATATCAGTGTCCATGATTACATTATTCGCCGGCGGATGACGCTGGCTGCCAGAATGCTGGCAGTGAAGCCGGAAATGAATGTTCTGGATGTGGCACTGATGTACGGATACAGTACCAACGAGTCTTTCAGCAGAGCGTTCAAGAAGGTATGGGACTGCAATCCTTCGGAGTTTCGGGAAAACCCGCAGTGTTTTGAATTATTTCCAAGATGTTACCCTCCTACAATGAAAGGAGATGCGGTAGTTATGGCAAAAAACGTAGATATCAGTGAATTATATGAGTTATTTAAGACAAGAAGGAATTGTTACTTTGTGTGCTGTGATGTCGAGCACCTGACGCCGATTAATGAAATGGGTCGAAAAGCGGGGGATATGGCGATTCTGGAAGCTCTGCGCAGAATGGAACAGGAGGCCGGAGATGAGGATGTGGTATTTAGAATCGGCGGGGATGAGTTCACACTGTTAACAAACAGTGACGATGTCAATTATGCGGAGTCGGTTGCGGAGCGTATCAGAGCATATAACGGAAAGCCGATTGTATATGAAGGCAGGGAAATACCGCTCGGTCTTCATATTGCGGTGACAAAGCTTTCTGCAGAGCCTATTCGTTATAACGAGTTGTTTGAGCAGCTGCATAATGCCATAGAAGAAGTGAAACATTAGAAGATGAACGTCAAACGGGGCTGTTGCATTAATGCAACAGCCCCGTTTCAGAGGGGGGTATCTTCTAAAGGTTGTGAATCAGCTCGGTTTGAATGTCCTTGTTGATTTCACCGGAAACATCAAAGCTCATGCTCTTAAAGCTCCAGACGGCTCTGGCAAGAGAAAGCTCCTCTAAAGCCGTGTGCATATCCCTGAACCATGACAGGGCACTGGTACGGTCGGCATGGTCGATAACACCGTATTCGCCGCAATAGAGCGGAACATCATACTTTTCCGCTACCGCTACAGCAGGTGCAAAAAGTCTGCGGAAGTATTCCGCGGAGAGAACCTCATCACCGAGCGTAGCAAATTCCGCATCAAAATCCGTTCCGAAAACAGTGGAGGATTCGGCTTTTACAAGGGAAGCCGGAAGCGGATAAGTGAGCTTGTAGTCATGCGGCATAGCTTTAATCCAGCTTGCACTCTGATGGGTAAAAATCATCGGACTGTAGCAGTGGAAGGTAAAAACTATATTTTCGTCCGCTGGCTTTTCTAACAGTGATAATCCGTAAATGCTGCTGTTATAGATGCCGCCGATAAGAATTTTTTTCTTCGGCGCAAGGGTACGAATCTCTGCAATCGTTTCTGCGGAAATCTTATTCCACGGCTCTGCGGTAGAGGCATCGGTTACTTCGTTTAAAAGCTCAAAGGCTATATCCTCATCGGAGCCGTAGCGTCTTGTAAATTCCATCCATAGCTTAATAAACATTTCCTGAAGCCTTCGTTCGGTAAAGAAATTACAGTAGTTTTCATCGTCAAAAACGTATCCGCAGGTTTTATGTAAATCCAAAACGAGCTTTAAGCCATTGGCTTTACACCATCCGATGCAGTCGTCGATGTGACGAAAGCCCGATTCAATAAAGTCGCCGTTTTCCTGCTGTACTACGTTATAATCTACAGGAAGGCGGACATGATCCAGGCCCCATGAGGCAATCAGGTCGATATCATTTTTCGTAATAAATGTGTTGTAGTGTTCCTCGGTATAATCGTTACCGCACTGTGAAAGCCATCCACCTAAGTTGATTCCCTTTAAGTAGCCTTCAAAATTTCTCATAAATGACACTCCTTTCCGAATTGAAATCCTTTGCTTATAGCTTATTAAAAAGTATCAATACACCTTTATAGTATAGCATGGCAAAAGAAAAAGATATAACATTTCTGCTCTTTTTATCACAAAAATGTCATAATGTGAAGGCGGTAAAAGGAGACGAAAAGAGAAACAAAGACTGTATTGTAAAGAGTGCGGGAGATGTGGTAAAATACAGATAAAGTAAGAATTTGCAAGCCTGCTTGTAAATTCCGCGCGCAGTAAGGAAACGATATGAGAACGGAAGATATTCATACAGGGAGGAGTAACGATGACAAAGAAGATTTTGTGGAATGATGGCTGGGAATTTACGGAGAGGCCGCTCGGTGTGGCAGCGGATACGATGTTTACGGAACAAAACGGATGGCAGCCGGTGGATCTGCCGCATGACTGGCTGATTTATAATGCAGAGGATTTGTACAGGGACGGTGAGGGCTGGTATCGGAAAAGCTTTTCCCATGTACCGTCGGAGGAACGTGTTTCGGTGCGCTTTGACGGTGTTTATATGAACTGTACCGTATATGTAAACGGCGTGCGGATATATGACTGGAAGTACGGGTATTCTGCCTTTGAGTTTGATATTACGGGTGCATTGCGGGAGGGGGAGAATACGCTTTATGTACAGGTAAGACATCAAAGCCCGAACTCACGCTGGTATTCGGGAGCCGGGATTTACCGGAATGTATGGTTTATGACAAGACCTGCGGCGCATCTGGCAAGTGACGGCGTTTATGTACATACCGTAGAACAAAACGGTGATTTTCTTGTGACCGTGATAACGGAGGCGGAATGCGGTGCCGGGACAAATCTCGGTGCTTTGTCCGTGGCAGATACGGCGGAAAGAGGTAAGGAGCTAAAAGAGCAGGCGGCAGCCGGTGACCTTGACGGAGTGAGGGTAAGGCATCGTATCGTGTCACCGGAGGGGGAGCAGAAAACGGAAAGCACGGGAAATGCGCTTTACGGAGCCTTTGGTACGGATAAGCAGGAATTTACCGTCGGTTCGCCGAAACGCTGGGACATGAAGCATCCGGTGCTGTATACCCTTATTTCCGAGCTGATTAAGGATGATACGGTAGTGGATGAAATCAGACAGTCCATAGGATTTCGTACTATTTCGTTCGATACGGAGAAGGGCTTCTTTTTAAACGGCAGACACGTAAAGCTCTACGGTGTATGTGAGCATCATGACCTTGGATGTCTCGGTGCGGCATTTAACAAAAAGGCACTTCGCAGGCAGTTTGAGAAGCTGCGGGAAATGGGTGTAAATGCTATCCGGACATCTCACAATATGCCGGCATGTGAGTTTATGGAGCTTGCGGATGAAATGGGCATTCTGGTGCTGGCGGAAGCCTTTGATATGTGGGAACGTCATAAGACACCGTATGATTATGCCGCATTCTTTAAGGACTGGTATAAGGTGGATGTGGCAAGCTGGATTCGCCGTGACCGCAATCACCCGTCTGTGATTATGTGGAGTATCGGAAACGAGATTTACGATACCCATGCCGATGAGCACGGACAGGATATTACAA
>JAQXLY010000006.1 GCA_029012365.1 Lachnospiraceae bacterium
TTGTTAATAAAAAATATATTTATGCTATCTATTCCAGATATATCATCTGTTGCCGTTGCTGTGACTGTAATTCTTTTAGGCACACTTACAGTTGTTTCACTTAAGCTTAAAGAATTTACTTTAGGTGCTTCTGTATCACTCTCGGGCTTATAAGAAGGTGTATTCGTCGGTTCCGACGTTGCTGTCGGCTCTGGTGTCGCTGTTGGCTTCGGTGTTGCTGTCGGCTCTGGTGTCGCCGTCGGCTCCGGCGTTGCTGTCGGCCTCGGTATCGCTGTTGGCTTCGGTGTTGCTGTTGGCTTCGGTGTCGCTGTTGGCTTCGGCGCTGCTGTCGGCTCCGGCGTTGCTGTCGGCTCTGATGTCATTGTCGGTTCGACTACAGGTTCTTCCGTGATAGTCGGTATCTCTGTCACTTCTGGTACCTCTGTTATTTCCGGTGTCTTAGTCGGAGCAACCGTCGACACAACGCCCTCTGTAGGAGTAACCTCTTCCGTAGGAGCAATTACTTCTGTAGGTTCTGGTGCTTCTGTAGGTACCGTGGTTGCAGTCGGTGTTGCTTCCGGTGTCTCCGTCTGCATACTGCTCTGACATCCCGCGAAACACAGTGTTGCAATCATAAAAACTACAAGCATTTTCCTTTTCATAGGTCTTCATTCCTTTCTATTTCGGCTTGAACTTAAATACATTATAAAACTAGAGAAACATAATTGTCAATCAAATAGCATGCGATTTCACAATATTGCAATACAATTTCTTCTTGATAGACCATGCCACATTATGCAGTCAGAAACAAACTTCTCTGCTAAAAAAATACCCGCATACCCCTTCTTTTGGAGTATGCGGGATTCTTTCTTAGAAAGCATTACAACCACTTGTTTTTCTTGCCGATTCTTTCCATCGACCTTGATATCTTGTCCGACCTCGTTGTCCTTCCAGTCTTTGCCACCTCGTACACAGCTGTCACAGCTGAAAATCCAAGTAAAAACAACATTGCTCCTGTCATTCTGCAGAATCTCCTTTCTGTTCTTTTTCTCCTACGCAAAGATAATGTCAACCGCCGCAATCGTCACAACACCTGCGAACATTCCCCAAAACAGGTACTCCATGCTTAACACCTCCTTCCAATCTCATACATAACCTTAATATTCGCTTGACCATAACATCACGCATTGTTCGTCATCGTCTATCACGAATACAGTTCCCGTTACTCCGGCTCCCGAAAGCTTCCACCTATAAACCTCTTGGTACTCCGGCTGTTCTTGTTGGTGTTCCATCTTCTGTATCTTTTCTCCGTTTTCTTCTTCAACAGAGAATTCAAACACCTGCAGATAATCTGCATTCCCCTTTTCTCGTATCAACTCATCTATAAGCATCCACATTGTAACCCTATACTCCATGGGCATCCGCTCATCTATCCCCTTAGTCTGATATCGCTTTTTCTCTTCCCCAAAGCAATACTTCGTCGTCTCACTCATAAGCCCTCCTGTATAGCAAAACAAGGTTGTAATCCGTACTCATAACGAATAATTCAGCCACCCAATCTCCGTTCCCGTCTCGGCACACAAGGTCACGGTATTCATAACTCTCTTCCGTTAGGTTATAGTACGATAGAATCTTTTCTCTTTGGTCTTCGCCGTTCGGAGCATACAAAAGCATAACAAAGCCACCTACACTCTCGGAATTGCGTTTCTCGCCGTACTCATCACAAAGAACTGCCACAAATGCTTCCGCACTCTCTGAGATAGCTTTTCGGTTCTCTTCCGGCATCTCCGCAAACACCACAGACAGCTCGTCTTGAAACAGCTCTAAATCCAAATGATTTGCTATCTTGCAAAACATCTTCTCACCTGCTTTCTTCCGTTGGTAATAATATCAGCACTTCATCCTTCTCCCTGTCATAATGATAAACATTGGTACTCAACCATTCATCCGGAGCAACTACGGTAGCATTAATCTCTCGCACCATTTTCTGCAAATACGGAATATCTTCATTCTTCGGATTTGACGGCATCAGAATCAGTTCATGAACAGAAGATAGAAAAATCACCAAATGTTTTAATCCAAGCTTATCTGCAACATCCCTAAGTACTCCTTCGTACAACATCACACCGGCACCGTCAATCCTTCGGTTGTTCGTAGCAACATATAGTTGAACCACCGTCTCCTCCGGTGCATTCATGTAAGCACGAAACTCATCCTTTCCCAGACTCTCTTCCACAATCGTGTTAATATGCATCACAGTTTCCGGAAAAGTCTTTCTTGTGTTTTCCATTGCCTGAGCAAATACTTCATCCTCACTTACACCCCATACACTCAACATTTCCTTTGTCACCGTGACGGTTCCCGTTTGATCCGCAGATATGTTCACCAAAATGTAAATGGAGATATATAAATCCAAGTACGGTTTCCTTATAGCATCCCTTAAATACTCCTGATTCGCTTCTGCATTCACCAACCGAAACATCAGCCGTTCTTTGACTCTGCTGTAATTCTTTATCCAATCCAGTATCATCAAGCCATCTCGAAACGGATTATGTTTTGCTTCATCCTCCCTAAAGAACTCCACCACCTTTTCGGCAACATCTTCTATCGGCGTATCTTCAAGGAACATTCGATAATAAGGTTCCACATATATATTTCTTCCGATAATACCGTCCCGATTACGAATACACAATGCCAGTCTTTTAGTGTCGTTCCTCTTCACAACTTCAGAAATGTCTACAAGCACACCTTCACCCAAACAGCTCTCCGTAGCCAACTTTAACTCTTCGACAAACTTCTTCATACGTTCTTCCTCCTTAGGCTTTCTTTTTGGTTTTCTTTTCACTCTTTTTCTCTTCCGAATTTTCCTTTTCCTCAAATTCGGTGCTTATATAGGGCACAAGATTCCATGGCATATTTTGCGGTGCCCGCACGCCTAAAAATAGCGGATGAATTGCTTCTGAGCTCTTCGTTTCTATGCCATCACACGCCAACTGAAACAGTTTTCTTTTCCCTTGTCGCAGCATCGACAAAATTCTTTTTTTGCTCTCAATAGCCGCCTGATTCTTTCGCATAGAGTTGCCAAAAGCCACAATCACATCGGCAAACTCAAACTCCGGTTTCGATAATAAATCCCGAATAAACACAATGTTTTCTTCATCAACCCTTAAATCTCGATAACTCATTTTCGCTCCGGATACAATCTGGCTGAATAGGTTAATCGTTACAACCTTGTTTAGTTGTAGTTCCTGCATGTGGTTCAAAACCGATTTTGTCGTATCGTCAATACAAAAGTTTCCCTTGCCAGAATACGAAGGATATAACATAAGTAATACCGCCATTCTTCCTTCCATTCCAACAAGCTCTCTTTCCATGCAATAGCAATGTCGGTTTTCATCATCACATACTACTGCTGTTCGCAAAACAAATTCTTTTTCAATCATAAAGGGGCTCCTTTCTGTATGATACAAAAAAAGAAACCTCAGGGCAGAGCCCCAACGTTTCTCTTTTCTAAAAAAAATATATATTTGAGGATATATTTAATACATCTTATAAAAAGACCTTTTCTTTTATTGCAGTATTGTGATATAATAAATCATATCTGTTTAACACATCTAAACATGCAGTCATAATGATAGACTCTTCAGTTACAACTACACTCATTTATTAAAAACTTCATCTCGTTTATTATATTATAAGCAGAGATAGATATGGAGGATACACTAACAATGAATAAAGTTTTAATTACCGGTTTAGGAGTCGCAAAAGATTTTGGTATTTGTAATGCTTGTAATCTAAATTTTTCTTGGCTATTTAACAACCCTTCAACAATATTATGGGCAGACAAAATATGTATACCCAAAACTGCTTTTGACGCTCAAATAGCACAAACTGACGAAAAAGACGAGAAAGTCATTAGCATGTTTCTTAAAATGGCAGATGCACAAGGACTAATTGAAAAAATAGATGTTCTAAATATGTATCAAGAAAGAGTAGGTGATGAGATATATGACAAAATGTTACAGGATTCACAATCTCTATTACGTACCTTTCCAGAAGTAGTAAAAAAAGGAAGCAAAGGAATCCCTGATGAAATAATAATTGGTGATGAAGGTTATTGCGGTGCTTGGATGTCTTCTGTATATGCAGATATTAGAGTCGCAAAAGATATAGACGCCAATTGCCTATTTAGTAAACGAGAACATAATTTTCTCAAATACTTATATGGACTTGACTTAGATAGATTTGGCGGTAGCACAATTAACCATGCTTACAACGAAGTATTCTCTCTTTTCATGCCTGAAGGATTAGCCGTACACAATTACGCCTTCATAAATGAAGAACGTTGTGATCTTTGTATTCATCAACAAGGCTGCAAAGATAGCTATTTATCTGATAGCGAGCAGTCCCTCGAGAAAATTTTCAAGTGGAGAGAATACGACGAACTCCAACAAGCAAAAAATGAGATAGACCAGATTATTAGCTTAAAAAATGAGATTTCATCACAAAAGGACATCAATGACATAGTAAAAGAATTCAAGGAAAGACAAGACCAAGTCAACAAAAATATCAACAAACGATTCCCTAAGATAAAGCGATGGACAAAAATGACAACTGTTTTGGCCACTCCAATTACTGTTGCGGCAGCTATTACCGGAAATGCACCACTAGTTATTGGAAGCGCCGTCGCAACAGGTTTAGCTCAAGCAGCAGAAGGAATCCTAGATATATATAAAAGCAAAAACAACTGGGTAGGATTTGTAAACGAAATGAAAAATATGTAATACAAAACACCCCTCCACAACTCATCCGCGCAAGCAATAAAAGGTGTTCCGGTTTTATTCTCCGGAACACCTTCTCTTTTTTCAACCCACACCGGATAAAACATCCTCTAAAATCTCAACGGTCTGTCCGTAAGCGTCAAATCCCTCGCCTTGGATAGTTAGCATATTTGTGAGATACTCTAAAAGGCACGAAAAAACTAGTAGTTTTTTAGAGGAGGTACAAACTATCATGGATCAATCTACACATGATGTCCGACGCGCAAACTGGCTAAACATTATTAACCAATGTCAGAGCCGCCCATCCGATATGTCAGTAAAGGAATGGCTTGCGAAAAACGACGTCAAGGAAAAAGCTTATTACTACTGGCTTCGTAAATTTCGCAAAGAAGCTTATAATCAAATGCAGCTGCCTGCAACTGCAACCAAAACAGAAGTCGCATTTGCTGAAGTTACCATGCCGGCTCTTGTTGCCGGTGCGAATGTCACAACCGGAAATGATCCGGACACTTCAACAGTGGCAGTTATCAAATGCAATGGACTAACTCCATTTGTATTCTTTTTATATACATATAAATTCCTCTACATGCAACCCGATATCCTCCCGATATGAACCAAAATTCTGCAATACCGCAACTCCCTCCAAAATCTCATATGCCTGATTTTCCCTAATCAACTTATCATAATCCGTCTCATAGAGATTCAGTGAATATCTGCCCAGCTTTCTTAGAAGTGCCTTGAAGCTTTCTCCCTCATGTATTCTCCTGTTTAATTCATCCGTAAGAGCTCTTTCTTCTTTCCCTCTCGGTATGATAAGCATCTTTGTGTTTTGTTCTATTAACCGAAATTTCTCACCGACAGTACAAAACGGAAATTCTTCTCCGTTTACCAGTTTTGCAAACGCATCTACAATTCCGTGTGCATCCAATGCTGTTTCATCCAGACCAAGCAAAGCACAAAAATAATATTGAATTGCATCTAACGAATCATAACATCCGTATTTCTCCCATGTTTCTACCGTTACCGCAACATTTTTCTCTATCAGACGAGGAATCCTCTCTTCTTCCAGTTCAAACACCGAAACTATACTATCCTCCGTTCTGTTTCGTCCCTCTCTGTTACATCTTCCCGCCGACTGTATAATAGAATCGTTTCCCGCCTTTTCTCTGTATACGCAAGGGAAATCCACGTCCACACCGGCCTCTATTAAAGATGTTGAAACAACTCTTACTTTTATACTTGAATCCTCTCTGGCCTTATGTAATCTATCTTTGATTTCCGCAATTACCTCATTTCTATGCTCCGATGTCATGTAGGTGGAAAGATGATATCTGCCATCCTCGTCTAAGCCCTCAAAGATCTCTTGTGCCGTTTTCTTTTTATTCACAATCGTCAACACCTGATTATGACCGTTCATTTCCTTCGTCAAAGAATCCTTAGTCAGTCCTCCGGCATCCTTTACAACCGTTCTTTTTAAAATTTCATAGTAGTTTCGGTAGTTCTGGCAAATCTCTTTTACACACAGCGGTTGCAGCCATTTATTGAAGTCAGGCTGTGTTGCCGTACAAAGTACCGCTGTAACAGCATAGCTTGATACCAGTTCTTTTATCGCATACATACATGGCTTTGTATAAAATAACGGAATCATCTGTGCTTCGTCAAACACAACTACACTGTTTGCAATATTATGTAATTTTCTACATTTTGAACTTTTATTAGAAAACAGCGACTCAAAAAATTGTACACTTGTCGTTACAACCACCGGAGCATCCCAATTCTCCATAGACAACAGATGTTGCTTTTTCCGTTCATCGTTTTCATCTTCCCCGCTATCTATTGACACATTTGCATAATGCTCCAATACATTCTTTTCGCCTAATATTTCTCTGTATAGCGCAGCGTTTTGCTCGATAATGCTTGTATATGGAATAACATATATAATTCTCTCTTTTCTGTACTCCTTTGCATGCTCCAGTGCAAACAGCATGGATGCAATCGTTTTTCCTCCCCCTGTGGGAACTGTGAGAGAAAAAACTCCGGGGTCGGATTTGCCCTTTTCCTTACACTCCGCCAGAATTTCCGACCTTATTTTGTTCAAACCCTGTTTTTCCGAAATCCTATCCAGCCACCCCTTTTCATCTATAAATCCGGACAAGCGCTCATATAAAATGTTTACCGAGTCATAATCCCCCCGACACACTGCGCCATCAGTCATAAATTTTTCGGTCTGTAAAAAATCTGCGTCTACAAGCGCCGAAAATAGCATTCGGGTGAAAAAAGCATATGAGAACTTCTCCGTATCGAATACTTTCTTTCTATCCCCCACCTTCAACAACTCAACCTCTTTTTTGTAATCGCTATAATCTTCCGGTGTCCTCTTCCGGCGTGCCACCAGACAACTGTCCGTATCATCCTTCCCGTTTGGAAGTCCACCGTGATGACCGGCAATCGCAAAAGCCGCTGCCAGCATTTCTTTCCTACACATCTCTATTGCTCCGGCAGTAGAATGGTCAACCTTGATTTCAAAGCTTCCCCTTATCCTTCTTTGAAACAGATCCGCGTATTTGCCGATATCATGCCCCAACCCGGTCATCTTTGCATACTGTACAATATCTAAATCCCCATAATGATAATGAGCAACAAACTCTTTCATTTGGTCCGCAACATTTTCTAAATGTTCTTTTATTGTTTCCTCTCTGTTCTCTGCGCAATGTGCTATCTTGTTCATTACCGTATCCTCCTTCTCTCAATGAAGCTTCTGCTACTTCTACAAATGATTTTACACCATTTTAAACCATTTGTCTATGAATTCTAAACTATGTTTTTTCTCTTTCGTAACCTTTTTACTTATTTTTGCATAAACTGAGTCCCATAATCCGGACTTTGTATGCATCTCCCCCATCTCCCCATTACTCCGCCCCAAAAAACGTCAGCTTATGATTATCATCACAGATACCCAGAAATATTTCCTTCGCGTTATGATATCCCTGCACCTCTATCTGCTTTTGCAGCCATTTTTCATTCAGCCCCATACGACTTAGGTTCTCTCCCAAAATTCTGCCGTCCATAATCACCTCGGTACAGATATATTCCGGCTGCGGTGACAGATTGAAATCCGTAGGATTCGCCGGCCGCTTGCTGCTGACCGGAAGAATCGTGAGTCTGCCGTTGTATTCAAAGATTGCAGTCTGGATATCATTCAGATTAAAGTATCCCTCCTGTCTGCACATCATTAAAAATTCGCTCAGATCCAGCTTGGCCTTTTTCATATTGCGGCGGTAAAGCTTCCCTCCGTTCATAATAATAGTCGGTGTACCGTTTACAAATTTTCGGATGCGCGGATGCTTATTTGTCAGCACGCTAAGACCATATGCAACCGCACCATACACAAGCATGGCAACAAATGGCTTCCACGGCTCCTCCAAATCGGTTGCCATCTCGGCGGCAATGGAGCCGATTGTTATTCCGGTAATATAGTCAAAGGAGTCAAGCTGGGATATCTGCTTATGTCCCATTAGCTTTGCAAGAACGAACAGCTCTGCCGCCGAAAAGAATGCGGTGAGAATTATCTTCCATATTTCCATAGCAGAATACTACCTCCGAGTTTTTCTTTAGTATTCCCGGACAGCAGAAAAAATACTCCTTACAATTTTTACTGCAAATTCGCACTTTCCGGAACTCATGCGTTGACCGTCACATAAGACTATGATAAAATAAGGGGCAAAAGTCAAAAAATCATCCCTGCCTGCAGGAAAAGAATTCTAAAAAATATATTCACTAATCCATACAAAACAGGAGGATCTGCCTGATGAAACAGCTCTCAAAATCCATATCATGCATACTGCTTCTGCTGACCATGTGCTTCTTTGCAGGCTGCCAAGCCAAAGAACCACCTGTTCCGGTAGATTACGATTCTCTCACAGAACTGCCGGTACTTACCATTGAAACAAAAAGCAAGGCTGCAGATGTTATGGACTTTGTAACCAGCCCGGTAGCGGCACATGTGGCAGAATCCATTGCTTCCTGGACACCGGATTATGTAATGCCTCCTGCACCTTATTATGAAGCCTGTACAGTCTCCCTGTCCTGCAACAGCAAATCAATCCCGACAGGGTAGATATTACAAAGGCAGAAAAAGGCTATACCGGCACAGATATCGGATACCTTCTGGAGCTTGACGGCTATTATGCAAGTGAAGCCCCATTACAACAGTTTTTTGTGGATTACGCCGATAATGCCGCACTGATTCCGTATGACGGTAATGATGGCAGCGGACAGACCATAAAATGTCTGAGTGACAGAGAATATGGCAACAAAAAGGATATTGGGATTTCCATCAAGAACGATATCTATTCGGAAGAACAGGTTGTTGATGTCAATTCTCTGGCAGATGTTTATATAATTAATGAACTGCTTTGTGATGCCGATGTATACTGATCCAGCTTTTTTATGTCCGTGGATTTCGGACCCGGAGGTAATAAAAAGCTGCGCTTTGAAGCTCCGTGGGATTTTGACTCCGCAATGGGAAATAAGAATCGTTATGTAGACGGCACAGGCTATTATGCAGCGAATATCGTTCCGGATGTAAACGGTGGGCCAAACAGCGGCGGAAGCTATAATACCGTCAATCCATGGCTTGTTGTTCTTGCCTATGAAGACTGGTACCGGGAGCTTATATGTGATAAGTGGACAAAGGCGTTTGACTCCGGTGTATTCGAACGTGCCTATGCCATGATAGAATCTGACAAGACACAATATCAAAACGCTTTTACGAGAAACTACCGAAAGTGGAACAATATAAATAATTCTGCCTTCAGAACAGAGTAGCCTTTTTAAATGAACAATGGCATCAATAACGCTTTCCCTGTCGTTGAAAGCATCTGCCGGAAGTCTGCCTTATCCGACGCAGTCACCTGCGGCACTTTCCGCACAGCCGGTTGCTTAACCGGCAGATGATACAGCATACCTCAAACCAGGAACGGCGCAGACAAAGGCATTGTCTGCGCCAGTTTAAATTACCTTCACATTTATTGTGCTTCCCCTGCTTTCCGCAAAACATAGCTATCTCTTTTCCCACACGGCGCTCTATAAGTCATTACGACCATAAACTCCGCATGAACCGGATTCTTGTAATAGTATATGCTGTCCCGCTTGACGGGTTCCTGATAAAAGCGTTTCCCTATAAATTCCTCTCCATCGCTTCCTTTAATTCCATCTGCGATACAGCTCCTACAATCCTCTCACTTTCCTTTCCGTCTTTAAAGAAAATAAGTGTAGGAATCGACATGACTCTGTAAGCCTGTGCAATCTCCTGTGCCTCGTCTACATCCAGCTTATACACCGCTGCCCTTCCGCCAAAATCTGCGGAAAGCTGCTCCACCGCCGGCGCAATCATCTTGCACGGTCCGCACCAGGTTGCAAAAAAGTCCACAAGCACCGTGCCCTTAGCCTCAGTTACTTTTTCCTTAAAATTGTCTGCCGTTAAATATTCTGCCATATGCTTCTCCTTTCTGTGTGTCTCACACTAGCCTTCAGGACAAGTTTAACCGATTCCCGGCATTTTTATTTTTCCTTCAGGCAACGTTTCTTTTCCTTTGTCCCCGGTTCTTTCAATGTACCTTTACTACCGTTTAGGTTTTCTTGCTACCATTCGGTGAATCGGATTGCCTAATGCGGAAAACTTTTCTTCATACTCCGTCATCACATTTCCTTCCGCATACGGACTGTGATGTAAATCGTAAGTGACCTCCGTAAGCTCCCAGCCGGCTGACTTTGCTTCCTCCACGGAAAAATCAAACAATCCGCGGTTGTCCGTTTTAAAGCAAATCTCGCCGGACGGTTTCAAAAACTGCTCGTACCGCGCCAGAAACTCTTTCGATGTGAGGCGGCGTCTTGCATGACGGTCCTTTGGCCACGGGTCGGAGAAATTCAGATAAATCCGGTCTACCTCTCCTGCCGCAAACACCTCCGGAAGCTCTGCCGCATCCACCGAAAGAAACGTAAGATTGTCCATATTCTCCTCCGCCTTCTTTTTTTCAATGGCACGAATTAAGACACTGGCGTACTTTTCCACACCGATGTAATGAATGTCCGGGTGGAGCTTTGCAAGTGTTGTAATAAACTTCCCTTTTCCCATACCGATTTCTACATGCAGAGGGGCATCACCGCCGAAATAGTCGTTCCACTTTCCTTTATTTTCCTGAGGATTATGTGTCACATATTCGCTGACCGCAATCTCTTCTCTTGCTCCCTTAACATTTCTAAGCCGCATTTTCCTTTCCTCTCCGTCCCGCTGCCTTTCCGGGAAATGTCCTTTCTTTTCCCACGGCATCTGCTTTTCCTGCCCCTATTTTATCACAAACTTTCCCGAAAGACAACTTGCTTTTTAATACAACAGGTGCTATAATAACTATACAACTTGCATACAACTTTTCTTTTTTTTCAAAAGGGAGGTGTACATCTCATGCCGATTAAAAATCTGTTAAAACATCGGCGCATCTCACAATGGATTATAAATTCCATTAATAACGGGCACTTCAAACCGGGTGATAAGCTCCCTTCGGAGCACTCCCTTGCGGAACAATTCGACACCAGCAGACAGACAGTACGACACGCTACGGAGGAGCTTGTGCAGCGCGGGCTTCTGACAAGACAGCGCGGCAGCGGCACTTACGTGAGCGGTACTGCTTTTCAGACCGGATTTTCACCCAAGCGTATCGGTGTAATTACTACATATGTTGATGATTATATTTTTCCGGGCATTATCCGCGGAATCGAAGACGCTCTGACTTCACAGGGCTACAGCATTTCCCTTGGTATTACCCACAACCGGCATACCGACGAGACTGCCTGTCTGCAGCGCATTTTAGATGACAACGTCTGCGGACTTATTGTCGAAGGAACAAAATCCTCCTTTCCGAGTCCGAACCTTCCGTTGTTTGAAGAGTTACGTTCCCGCGGCACGCCTATGGTATTTTTAAACGGCTATTACCGCGAGTTTTCCCAATGCGGCGTATTTCAGGATGATGTTACTGCCGCAAAGCTTTTGACGGAGCATCTGTTAAAAAACGGTCACAGAAAATTTGCCGCTATTTTTAAGGCAGATGATCTTCAGGGCTTAAAACGCTTTGAAGGAATGTCTCTTGCGCTTACCGAAGCCGACATTCCGATTGATGATCAGAGAATTCTCTGGTTCACCACGGAAGACATCCCTGATTTGTTTTCCGGTGAAATGGATTCCTTTACTTTAAAGCGTTTCGGAGATTCCACAGCCTTAATTTGCTACAACGACCAGATTGCGGCTTCGGTATGTGAATTATTAAAGCGAAACGGAAAATCCATTCCGAAGGACATCTCCCTTGTCAGCTTTGATAACTCCCCTCTTGCGGCTGATATGGCATACGGGTTTACCTCTGTAAATTATCCTGCCGTTGAAATCGGAAATGCCGCCGCCAAACTTCTGCTGCGCTGCATCCGCGATAATACGCTGCGTGAGCACATACGTTTTGCACCAAACATTTGTTATCGTTCCTCTGTCCGCAACCTTGCGGAAGAGGCAGAAAATATTTTATAGGAGGCTATTATGGCAAAATACACAATTGGAGTTGATTTTGGTACCTTGTCCGGTCGTGCATTACTTGTAAATGTAGAGACCGGCGAAGAGCTTGCTGATGCAACGCTGGAATACCCGCACGCCGTCATGGATGAGGCAATTCCGTGCGGAAAGAAGCTTGCCCCGGACTGGGCGTTAGAGCATCCGCAGGATTATCTGGACGTATTTGCTTATACTATCCCGGAGGTTTTAAAGAAATCCGGTGTTTCCGCTGAAGATGTCATCGGCGTGGGCATTGATTTCACCGCATGTACCTTACTTCCGGTCAAGGCAGACGGAACACCACTTTGCTTTCTTGACAAATACAAGGATGAACCTCATGCTTACATAAAGCTCTGGAAGCACCATGCGGCGCAGGATAAGGCAAACCGTTTAAACGAAATTGCCAAGGAGCGCGGCGAAGACTGGCTTGCCCGCTACGGCGGTAAGATTTCTTCCGAGTGGATGTTCCCGAAAATTTGGCAGACACTTGATGAAGCTCCGGAGATTTACGAGGAAGCGGATTTCTTTATCGAGGCTGCCGACTGGGTAATCTGGCAGCTCACCGGCGTACAGACCCGTAACTCCTGTACCGCAGGCTATAAAGCAATGTGGCATAAGCAGAAGGGATATCCGGGAAAGGACTTCTTCAAGGCTCTTGACCCGCGCCTTGAAAATGTAGTAGAAGATAAATTAAACTGCCCGGTTTCCCCGCTCGGAGCAAAGGCAGGAGAAATTTGCGAAAAGGCAGCGGCTCTTACCGGTCTTAAGGTCGGTACTGCGGTTGCGGTCGCAAACGTAGATGCTCACGTTACCGTTCCGGCAGTCAAGATTACGGAGCCTGGAAAGATTCTTGCCATTATGGGAACTTCTACCTGTCACATCCTTCTCGGCACCGAGGAACACACCGTTCCGGGTATGTGCGGTGTTGTAGAAGACGGCGTTTATCCGGGCTTCTTCGGCTATGAGGCAGGTCAGTCCTGCGTAGGTGACCATTTTGCATGGTTTGTAGAGAACTGCTGTCCGCCGGAGTATTACGAAGCTGCAAAGGCAGAAGGCTTAAATATTCACCAGTACCTTACCAAAAAGGCAGAAAAGTATAAGGTGGGCGAAAGCGGCCTGCTTGCTCTCGACTGGTGGAACGGCAACCGTTCCGTTCTGGTTGACGTGGATTTAACCGGAATGATGCTCGGTATGACGCTTCAGACAAAGCCGGAAGAGATTTACCGTGCTCTTATCGAAGCTACTGCCTATGGTACAAGAAAGATTATCGAGACCTTCGTTGCAAACGGTGTTCCGGTAAATGAGTTCTATGCTTCCGGCGGTATTTCCCAGAAAAACCCGATGGCAATGCAGATTTATGCTGATATTTTAAAGCTTCCGATTCGTATTGGCGGAACCACCCAGGGTCCGGCTCTCGGCAGCGCCATTTTCGGTGCGGTAGCAGCCGGCAAGGAAGCAGGCGGTTATGATACGGTATTTGATGCCGCAAAGGTTATGGGCAAGCTAAGAGACACGGTTTATACCCCGATTGCCGAAAATGCCGCTGTTTATGACAAGCTGTATGCCGAATATTCCACACTGCATGATTACTTCGGCAGAGGTGAAAATGATGTCATGAAGCGTTTAAAAGACATTAAGAAGGAGCAGAGCTTATGTTAGAACAATTAAAAAAAGAAGTTTATGAAGCAAATATGCTTCTTCCGAAATACGGTCTGATTACATTTACCTGGGGAAATGTCTCCGGAATCGACCGCAAGGAGGGGCTGATTGTTATCAAGCCGTCCGGTGTAGACTATGATAAAATGACCCCTGACGATATGGTTGTGGTAGATTTAAACGGCAACCGTGTGGAAGGAAAATTGAACCCGTCCTCCGATACTCCGACCCATATTGAGCTGTACAAGGCCTTCCCGAATATAGGCGGAGTTGTCCACACCCATTCCCGCTGGGCAACTACTTTTGCACAATCCGGACGCGGCATCCCGGCATTCGGAACAACTCACGCCGACTATTTCTACGGCGAGATTCCGTGCACCAGAAAGATGACTCCGGAGGAAATCAAGGGCGCTTACGAAAAAGAGACCGGCACCGTAATCATCGAGCGTTTCAATGAGCTTAACATCAATCCGGATGATGTTCCGGGCGTTGTGGTTTACAGCCACGGTCCGTTTACCTGGGGCACCGACCCGCACAATGCGGTGCACAATGCGGTAGTTCTTGAGGAGGTTGCTTTTATGGCATGGCACAATCTTGCACTGTCAAACGGTACTCTTCCGCAGATGCAGCAGGAGCTTTTAGATAAGCACTATCTCAGAAAGCACGGCGCAAACGCATATTACGGACAGGGAAAATAACCAAAGGAGTCTTTTCATGGAAAAGCTTGGACGAAACGTGCCGTGCTGGTGTGGCAGCGGAAAAAAATATAAATTATGCCATGCCGTTTTCGACGACAGGCTAAAAAAATACGAAAAGGAGCCCTACCCTCTTCCTACCAGAGATTTGATTAAAAATCCCGAACAGATTGAGGGTATCCGTGCAAGCAGTAAAATTAATATTGCCGTTTTAGACTATGTGGCGGAACATATCCGCATGGGTATGTCAACAGCCGAAATCGATGAAATGGTTTATCAGAAGACTACAGAACTCGGCGGCATTCCGGCACCCTTAGGGTACGAGGGATTTCCTTGCAGCTGTTGCGTTTCCGTCAACTCTGTGGTTTGTCACGGCATACCGGATGAAGAAACCTATCTGGAGGACGGCGATATCGTCAATGTAGACGTGTCTACCATTTACAACGGATATTACTCCGACTCTTCCCGGATGTTCATGATTGGCAATGTAGGTGAAGAAGCCAGACGTCTGGTAGAAGTAACGGAACAAAGTCTTCAGGTTGGCTTAAGAGAAGTAGGTCCGTGGAGGCGTCTGGGCGATATGGGTGCCGCCATTCACAAATTCATTTTGGAAAATGGCTACTCGGTCGTAAAAGAAATCGGCGGACACGGCATCGGTCTCGAATTTCACGAAGACCCCTTTGTAAGCTATGTTTCCGAACAGGGCACCGAAATGTTACTTGTTCCCGGCATGGTCTTTACAATCGAGCCTATGGTAAATATGGGAGCTGATGCCATATTTATTGATGAGGATGATGACTGGACAGTATATACCGAAGACGGTTCCTTGTCCGCACAGTGGGAAATCACCGTTCTTGTCACGGAAGACGGGTACGAAATTTTAACTTATTAAACATTTCTTTTCCCTCTCGACAAGAGAAGATTTTTACACTATACTTAAAGCGTGGTGTGCAACACCACGCTTATTCTTTTTGGGAGGAATACGTATGTTTTTTCATAGTCAAAACAAGTCAGCAAATAGTCTGCATTTTTTTAAAAGGGTTGCTTTCAGACTGTTGCTTTGCGTTTCGGTACTTACCGGACATATTTCTCCGGTTTCTGCGGCAGAAGAAACCGATACTTACCACTGGCCGGCAGGTCCGCAGATTTCTGCGGACGGTGCGATTCTTATTGAAGCCGAAACCGGTGCCGTATTGTACGAAAAAAATGCAGCCGAACGCTTTTACCCGGCAAGCACAACAAAGCTTATGACTGCGCTGCTTGCTCTGGAAAATTCTGCATTAGGCGAAACCGTTACGGTTTCTCATGATGCGGTTTACAAAATCGATGTAGATTCCAGCCGTCTCTGGGTAGACGAGGGAGAACAGCTCTCCATGAAGGATTCCCTCTATGCCCTTATGCTTCCTTCCGCCAATGACCTTGCATATGCCATTGCGGAACATATCGGCGGAACTATGCCTGAATTTGCCGAAATGATGAATGAACGTGCAAAGGAGCTCGGATGTGTCAATACACATTTCATGAACCCTCACGGACTGGACGAGGAGGAGCATTATACCTGCCCGGCCGACCTCGCCAAAATCATGCGCGTTTTGGTAAAGAACTCTACCTTTTTGAAAATTTCCGGTTCAAAGAACTATGAGATTCCGCCAACTAATCTTTGTGCACAGTCCCGCTGGGTTTTAAATACCCACCTCATGATTCGCGGAAGCTATGCTTTTGACGGAGTTATCGCCGGAAAAACGGGGCATACCGACCTGGCGGGTGCCAATCTTGTTACCTGTGCCAGACGCGGAAATATGACGTTGATTTCCGTGATTATGAAGGCCCCGGATGACACCGCCCTGTATGATGAAACCGCGGCCCTCTTAAACTATGGTTTTGATAACTTTACTACCTACAGCATAACCGAAGAACAGCTCGCCCTTCAGAACGATGTTCCTCCTCTGTTTAACAGTGAGGATTCGGTACAGCTTTTGCACAGTGCAATAGTGACAACCGATTCCGGCTATATTGTCCTGCCTTTCTCAGCTGCACTTTCCGATACAAAAAAGAGCGTATCCCTGTCCCAGCTTACCACTTTTCAGAAAGGTAAAAATGTCATCGGAAAAGTTACCTATACGTATGGTACACGTATTATCGGCTCCGCTAATATTGTTTACACAAACGACGGACCGTCCTTCACCATAGCCGCACCTGTCAAAACACCGGAAACGGAATTTCCGACAGTCACGGGAGATATAGAGAGCATTGGCGGACAGAACAAAACCGAAGACAATCCCCTAAAAGACCGCAGACCTCTTATCATCGGGATTACCCTCGGTTGTTTATGCTTTTTTATCGGTATCTATTATGTATTTGTGGAACTGCCTTATCGCAGGAAACGTGCGGCATACCTCGAAAGACGCAGAAACGAGCATCATTGATACTCTAGTTGCCCATTGCCGCAAACAATGCCGCAATATCATCTGCTGACAATGTCTTGTTCGGGTCGGATAAATCTACGCCGGAAGATGCAAACGGGTCTTCCGGCATCTTTTCTTCCGTCACAACCTCCTCAAGCTCTTCCGGAACCTTTTCCACTTCCACAGTCTCCTCAGGGGCTTCAGGAACCTCTTCCTCTGCCGCATTTTCCTCAAAGTATTCCGGAACCTCTTCCGGTTCTTTTTCCGCAGACAACGTCGGACTTTCTACTGTCGGAATTTTCATTCCTTTCTCTTTCAGTTCTTCTAATATGCCCTTTATTTCTTCAACACTGTCTGTCGTTGTTCCAAGCTCGGAAAGCATTGCTTCTCCGTTTTCATGCAATTCTTCATAAAGGCGGTGCGTCATTTCCTTCACCGCATCCACTACCGGAAGCATGGTATCCCGGACACTGTCGCGCTCATTCCCGGAACCGGAAAATGCTTCAAAGCTCTCATTCATCACCTGCTTTAATTCCGTACCCAGACGCTCCAGTTCCTCCCGCTCACTTACCGCAAGCTGTCTCGCATTCTCCTTATTATAGAGAACAACGGTCTTAACTGCATTTTCCTGCGCCTTTACAAGTTCAGAAAGCTTTTCCTCCAACAACCTCATTCCGGCTTCCATAGACTCATGCTGCTTCTTTATGGCAATATAGACCCCTTTTTCCGCTTTCTCATTGCCTCTCATACACTCCGCAATACGGTCTCCGAGTAATAATGCCGTTGTTTTCTCCGATGCGGACTGTTCCTTATCGTCCTGCCGGAAGATAAAAAACAAGGAGGCCGCAAGCAAAACAATACCCGCAAGGCATACAAGTATTACAGAAGAATGAAACTCGGCAAGTACCACTCCGGCAAAAAAGACCGCCATTACAAACGCTACAAAACTAAGTTTTTTTTGCATTTCTTTTTTCATAATATCTCCCCCGAACACAAGTGCTCGGCAAAGTCTTGAAAATCTTCGACATTCACTTTGCCTTCGCGGATATTTTATCATATTATTGCTTTGGTGTCAAAATTTTATTCATTTTGTATTATATTGTCTCTCTTATCGGTTGCAGCAGGATTTCAGTAGTTCACCTTCCGCATCCTTCCACTGCAAAAGCGTAAGCTCATATTCTCCGCGTTCATACCCATAACCGTCTCCTGCATCCTCATACAGACAAAACGTTGCGTCCTTTCCCTTATATACACGGTACTCGATTGCATCCTCTCCGGTCTCATGCTCACTTACGAAACAGCAATCCTTCTTATACAGCGGAAGAATGCTCCCCTCGCGGACATACAGCGGAATCCTGTCAAGTAAAGCAGGTGCCTCCAGCCACTGCCCTCCCTCGTAGCATTCCTCAGTCCAGAAATCATACCAACGCTCTCCTGCCGGCAAATATACCTTCCTGCATTTCGGCACATCCTGCAATGCGACAGAATCTACGCCATAGTACATCGGCTCTGTAACAGGGCAAACCATAAGCCGGTCCCCGAATAAATACTGGTCCTTACAATCTGTCACCTGTGCATCCTTCGGGAAAGCAAACACCAGCGGCTTAATCATAGATGCATCCTCCAGCCAGACCGCTCCCGCAAGAGAATAGATATACGGCAGGAAACGATAACGCAAACGGTTTGCCGCCAACAATGCCTCATAAAACGGCTCCCCCGGCTCTCCAAACGCCCAAAGCTCTCTGCGGCAATCGGTTCCGTGTGCACGCAATATCGGTAGAAAGCAGGACCACTGATACCAGCGCACATAAAGCTCCCGATACCCCAAATCCTCTGCACCCTTCGCATAGTCTCCCTGCCAGAACCATTGATTTCCGGATTTCACAAAAAAGGCACCGATATCGGTTGTCCAGTAAGGCATTCCACCGGCACAGAAATTCAGTCCTGCCGCAATCTGTTTACGGAAGGTGCTCCACCGCGCTTCTGTATCTCCCGACCACAAAATCGTTCCATACCGCTGCTGACCGGTGTAGCTGCTCCGGGTCAGATTTACTACACGCTTTTCCCTGCCGGAAGCTGCCTGCGCCTGACGCTGCCCCTCGTATAATGCTTTTGCATGATACAGTCCGAATGCATTCAGTGCCCATGTCGGCATATGGTCCTTTGTCGTATCGATATACTCCGCATATAGCTTTGCCGGCTCCGGCCGGTCCTTATGATTCCATTCCGGTGTGTAAGGTTCGCTGGAATCACACCACCACGCATCAATCCCGTGACAGAACAATCCTTCATTCACCTGATTCCAGTAAAGTCTCCTGCCCTCCTCCGAAAAGGCATTGTATACATTACTTCCCGGCAGCAACAGCTCTTTTTCCTTAAACTCCTTATAATTCTCACACTTCTCATCCATAGTAGGCCAGATTGAAATCATAAAATGTACCTGCATTGCATGGAGTCTGTTTATCATCTCCTCCGGATTCGGAAAACGCTTTTTGTCAAAGGTTTTCTGTCCCCAGAGATTATCCTCCCATGAAAGCCAGTCTAACACAATCCCGTCAATTCCGATTCCTCTCTCCCGGTATTGCTCCGCAACCTGCAAAATTTCCTCTGCCGTCTCATAGCGTTCCTGAGACTGAAGATATCCGAACGCCCACTTAGGCAGAAGGGCAGCTTTACCGGTTAAATACCGGTATTGCCTGATTACACCATCCATGCTGCCACCATTCATAAAATAAAAGTCCTGTTCGTCATCAGCCTCGGTATAAAGATAGGAACCGTAAACAGTATCGTTAAAAATCATAGGGCTGTAGGTATCCATTAAAATTCCGTAACCCAGATTTGATAAAAGCATCGGAATCGCAATCTTCCGGTTTGCCTGATGCACAAACACAGTCTGACCACGCAGATTCAAAAAGCCCTCTTCATGCTGCCCCAGACCATACAGCGCCTCCCCTTCCTGCCACTGTAAATGCAGTCTCGTATGGTAAAAACGCTCTCCGGGAACTCTTGCCGCCTCTCTTATGACTTCTTTCGTTCCGTCCGGTGTAACAATTTTTTCAACAACCGCTTCCTGCTCTCCCGATAACTCATAGCTTTGGAACTCCTCAAGCTCCCTGCTGTCTCTTTCGCGTTCACGGAGCAAAAGTCCCCCGCTGCCGTCATAATAAGTAAAAGACGCACTCTTTTTATCAATCTCGATTACAAGCTCCGGTGCCCGGTATACAATCTTCTCCCCGTCATCGCTGTACTCCCACTGCTCCGATACGGCTGTCTGTAACACTCCCGGCTTCTCACGTTCGGAAAATTTTTCGCGTTCCGTATAGGTAATCCGCACAATTCCGGCACCCTTTGCCTCTATCCTGTACATTCCCCGTTCCGAATACAAATAGAATCTGTTTTCACTGCGTTCCGCTTTTATAATGCTGCATGACTTATCCGGCATCGCATATAACATAACGACTATCTCCTCTCCGCATTTTGCAGCTCCGAAATTTTATCCTTTAACGCCTTCAGTGCCTCCTGTGCATCCTCTATCTCCTGCACCGTCTGTTCCATAGGGCAGCTTCCGTCCCCCTTCCGGTTCATAATCACATCCACACAGTTCTCGTATTGAACCGGCACATGATGAGCCTTCAGCCACTGAAGCGCCGCGGCACTCATTGTCACTCCGTAACAGCCCCTGACACCGCCGAGTGTCATAACCATTGCAGCCGCCTTTCCGATAATTTTGTCAACTACAAAAGCACCTTCCAGCATGCCGCTCTCATAAAGTGCAATAATCGGAGCGATTCCGCGGTCACATTGTGTCTTTACAATCGTGTTTTCCTTTATTACCACACAGTTTGCAGTTCCCTCGGAAATCAGATTGATTGCGGAATGTATTGCACTTTTTGTTGCCCTGCGTCTTCCCTGCTGCAGTGCCAGTACAATCGGCGGGATAAGTAAAATCTGAATGACTATTCCCGGAATACCCGTCATAATTGCCGCCCATACGCTAAGTGCCTTCAATTTACCGCTTACAAAAAGCAGAATCTGGAACACCAGACCGTACATAACCCTGCCGCATACCATAGCTCCGAGTAATGCCGGATAAATTCCGAGCTTGAGCTTTCTAAGCTTTGTTTTTCCGTAAAGAAAGCCTCCGGTTAATCCATAAGTAAACAGCTCACATGCCATAATCGGCATCATCGGATACATCACCGGCATACCGGTTAATATACTGTTTAAAACAGGCAGAAGAAAACCGCAAAGCGCACCCCAGAGCGGTCCGCATAAAAGTCCGCAGAGTAATGCCGGGATATGCATCGGCAAAAGCACCGTTCCGGGAATTCCAAGGCCGTGCGATGCAGAAAACGGCAGAAGGATTCCCAACGCAATCAGCATACCCGTTACCGCTATTTTTTCATTTTTCGTTTTTGCAAACAGACCGTTATCCATAAATCTCCTCCAAATCTTTCTACAGTGCATTTAAGGTATCTTCTACCTTCTTTAAAAGCTCACGCACCTTAAGATGCTGCGGACATTTGCGCTCGCAGAAGCCGCAATTCGCACAATCCTTCACCGTTGCACCCGGATTCTTTTCGTTGTTGACATAATCTAAAAATGTCTTTTTTGCCAATTCATGCAGCCCATAAACATTATGATATGTATATGCCTGAAAAATCCTCGGAATCTGAATCCCCTTCGGACACGGCTGACAATATCCGCAGCCTGTGCAGTAAAGCTCGGAAAACTTTTTCAGATTTTCCAGTGCCTCTCCTACCTCACGCCACTTTTCCTCCGTCATAGGCTCTTCCAGGGAAGCAACCGCCGCATTCTTATCTACCATGTCATAAGTCTGCATACCGGAAAGCGCACAGCAGACACCCGGATTTCCCAGAACGAAACGAAGTGCCAGTTCATAAGTATTCAGATTGCCGCTTCCGAGACGCTTTGCAAGCTCTGTCGGTGCAGCCAGACGTCCGCCGCCTACCGGTCCCATAACAACCACGCCGAGTCCCTTCTTAGCGGCATAGCCGATCATCTCCTCGTTCGCGCGGTCTAACAGATTGTACTGAAGCAAAACACTTTCCATCTGAGGTGCATTATCAATAATGTACTTCAATGCCTCCGGCGTATCATGGAAGGAAAATGAAATATGCCTGATTTTTCCCTGTGCTTTCAGCCTTTCCGCCTCCTCCAGAAGCCCAAGAGGTACAATCACCTCATCAAATACCTTCCGGTTAATCCCCCAGAAATGATAAAAGTCCACATAGTCCGTATCCAGCTTTGCCAGACTCTTCTCAAGCATTGCTCCGTAATCCTCTGTCTTATGGACACGGTCCAGAGGACACTTTGTAGAAATATACACCTTGTCACGAATCGGCTTTAACGCCTTACCGACTGCAATCTCACTATTCTCATGGCAATAATAAAATGCCGTATCAAAATAATTCACACCTAAATCATATGCATGACGAAGCATCTCATCCGTCTTTTCCTGATTCACTTCAAATGTTCCGTCAGGCCGCTCTACCTCCGGCAAGCGCATACACCCAAAACCGAGTGTGGAAATCTGTACTCCCGTGTTTCCGAACTTACGATATTGCATAAAAGCTCTCCTCTCTTTTTATAAATATATTATCTTTTAACAGTATATCATATCTTTTTGTATATTTCAATTATTATTACTATTGTATCGCCTATTCTGCCTACTTTTTCTTCCCTTATAACGCAAAAAAGGCATTGCAGCCGCAATGCCTTTTATAATTATTTTCTTATTTTACATAAGATTTTAACTGTTCTGCAACATCCGTCTTTTCCCACGGCAAATCCAAATCCACACGTCCGAAATGGCCATAAGCGGCAGTCTGCTTATAAATCGGACGACGCAAATCAAGCATCTTAATAATTCCTGCCGGACGAAGGTCAAAATGCTTACGGACGATTTCCACCAATTCTTCATTGGAAAGCCTGCCCGTACCAAAGGTATCTATCATTACGGAAGTAGGCTGTGCTACGCCGATTGCATAAGAAAGCTGTATCTCACACTTCCTTGCAAGGCCTGCCGCAACAATATTCTTCGCCACATAGCGCGCCGCATAACATGCGGAACGGTCCACCTTCGTGCAGTCCTTACCGGAAAAAGCTCCGCCGCCGTGACGTGCATATCCGCCGTAGGTGTCCACAATAATCTTACGGCCGGTCAATCCGCTGTCTCCGTTCGGTCCGCCGATTACAAAACGGCCTGTCGGATTAATGAAATACTTTGTGTTCTCATCAATCAGCTTCTTCGGAAGTACCGGGTCAAGCACATACTTCTTAATATCCTCGTGAATCTGCTCCTGCGTAACCTCCGGTGCATGCTGCGTGGAAAGTACCACCGCACTCAGGTGTATCGGCTCTCCTGCCTCGTTGTACTCTACCGTCACCTGAGACTTTCCGTCCGGGCGAAGGTACGGCAGGGTTCCGTTCTTACGAACCTCCGAAAGCTTTTTCGTCAGCTTGTGTGCCAAAGAAATCGGATACGGCATAAGCTCTTCCGTCTCATCACTTGCATATCCGAACATCATGCCCTGATCTCCTGCTCCGATTGCCTCGATATCGGCATCAGACATTTTGTTTTCCTTTGCCTCCAACGCCTTATCCACACCCATGGCGATATCCGCAGACTGCTTGTCCAATGTTACAAGTACGGCACAGGTATCCGCATCAAAACCGTATTTTGCCCTGTCATATCCGATTTCCCGTACAGTATCCCTTACAATCTTCTGAATATCCACAGTTGCCTTTGTAGTTACCTCACCCATAACCAGCACAAGACCGGTAGTACAAGCCGTTTCACAAGCCACACGGCTCATCGGGTCCTGCTCAATCATTGCATCCAGAATCGCATCGGAAATCTGGTCACAAATTTTATCCGGATGCCCTTCCGTTACCGATTCCGACGTAAATAAAAACTTATCACTCATCTTATCTCTCCTTTCAACGGTGCCTTTGTTCCAAAAAGAAAGTCCGTAGCTCCCACGAGATACGGACTTGATACCTAAAACCAAATCCCTTATTGTTCGGTACTTCGTACCGCTCAACTTGGCACCTTCCCTTACGGGGGTTGCCGTGACTTCGCAGAGCCTTTACTCTCCATCACTCTTAATAAGAGCTTTACATATGAAATTATTTAACATATTCAGAATACACCTATTCCCTCATTTCGTCAAGAGAAAATATGCAATTTGACAAAATTCACTTAAAAATCCCATATCTTCCCGGCAAAGCCTTTACGCTCTGCCTCACCGCATTCCCCTGCTTAAAGATTTTCCGCAATCTTCTTTGCCAGCTCTGCCGCTTCTCCAGCCCCGTAGCTTTTTTCCTTCCACGGAATAATTACACCATCGTTTTCATAACGCGGAATCATGTGGATATGCATATGAAAAACCGACTGCCATGCCGCACCCTCGTTGTTCAAAAGGACATTAATTCCGTCACAGGAAAGGGTCTTCTTAATCGCATTGGAAATCTTTTTTACAACCGGCAAAGCTTCCGACAATACCTTCTCGTCACCTTCAAGCAGATTTCTCATATGCATTTTCGGAAGAAGAATTACATGTCCCTTCGCAGCAGGCGCAATATCCATAATCGCCCGAAAATTATCATCCTCATATACTGTAGCCGACGGAATCTCACCTTTTACAATTTTACAAAAAATACAATTATCCATTTTCTTTCCTCCATTTATTCTTTTTATACCAGTGTCTGGAACCGGAACATCATATCAAACTGTCTGAGCAGCTTAAAATCACCCTTTGCCGTAATGTCCCCCGCCATAAACGCACCCTGAAACGTCACTCTTCCGTCTACAATACGCTCCATGACAGCACGGGTAAGCTTCGCATTAACATCAGCCGCCGGCACATCATCCGGATAGCTGCAGAATAACCGTCCGTCTCTGATTTCAATAAACAGAGTACGTTCATTATCCGCAAACTGAAGTGCATAGGAAACCGATAGCTTGTCCTCCGGCGCATGGAAGTTCGTTCGCAGATTTGCAATAAACTCAAGCTTCGGATCCATCCCCGCACTGCTCTTTTCCAGCATACCCTTAAACATCTGGGACAGCTCTTCGATGTCTTCTTTCTGGCGTTTTACATACTTATCATCCGATACGTACTTTGACAAATCCTCGCTCTCCTGCGGTGTCAGCGGAATCGGAGATGATGCCATATTACGCTTAATCAGGCTGTTGCTGCTCGGAAGCTGCTGCTCTTTTCTGGAAACCGCACGGTAAAAACACTCCGCCTTATCCTCAATTATTTTGGCATATTCCGTGTTGGTTTCAAACTCTGCCTGATTCTCTACAAAAGTGCATATTCCGTCTACGACCTTCCCTCCAAGCAGCTCCCATGAATTGCGGAGAATACTCTCGGATTGACGTTCTCCGCATGTTGAGGCAACCACTACCGGCATCATGTACATATTCTGAAGCTTCTTTTTATCGGCATACAGCCAGCAGGCATCCAGAAACTGCTGCATATAGCCCCCGATACCATACCATTCCAGAGGTATGGCAAGAATCACACCATCCACTTCCTTTATTGTTCCCGAAAGTGCCGCAATCTCGTTCTTCTGCTCATACAGATTGTAACGACGTATCTGGACATTTAATTCGTTGAACACTTCTACCAGCTTATTTACAACATAAATCGTTGCATCCTCAATAACACCTCGTCCGCCGTAATAAACCGCTATTTTCATCCGCTACCTCCGCAATTTATTCTTTCGAACCGTCCTGCTTCGCTTTCGCATCCGCATACAGGCACAATACACACTTCCGAGCAGAACTCCCGCAATAAATCCACCGAAATGTGCCTCATTTCCTACTCCTGTATCAAAAATACTTCCGAACAGCAAAAAGAAAATCGCTATCGGAAACCGTCTGCGTTCCTCTGCCGGGACTTTATCCTTTAAAAACAGAAAGATTGCCACAAACGCACCCACCAGCCCGTAAATTGCTCCCGACGCTCCCGCGCAGAACACTACACCGGCATTTTCATCTATTATAAATCCATTATATATGATTGATGCCATATCTGCAAGAAGTCCCGAAACAAAGTATAAAATAAAAAAGCGAACACGTCCGAAAAAAGGCTCCACAATTACCCCAAGCAAATATAGCATAAGCATATTACACATAAGATGCTCAATACCGAAATGATAAAACATCGAAGTGACTAATCTCCAATATTCCTTTCCTCTTAAAACCAAAATCGGATTTAATGCCATATAAAAAGCAATCTCATCCTGTTGTTTGTAAAACAATAAATCGGATATCAGAAATACCACTATGTTTATCACTACTAAAATAGTTGTTATTAAAGGAAGTCTGTTCTTTTTTTCTGTTCCCACATGCATCCTCTCCATTTCCGCTTCTGCAGACCCGGTATCACTTCCTTTAGTATAACCCTTTTTGCCGCTTCATTCAAGTCTGTTATTGAAATCGGAATAAAAGCTGTATTCCGCATCCGCAAAGGCTATGCAGTCTCCCTCGGAAAGTCTCCTCTGTTCCTGCACATTAAGCAGCTCACCGTTTACCCGTGTTCCGTTCGTGCTGTTTAAATCTTCAAGAAAAAAAGCATTTTCCCGCTTAATGAACTTTGCATGAAAACGGCTGACCGTATCTTTCTCAATCAGATAATCCATATATCCGGAAAGACTTCCCACATAGAACGGAAATTTTTCAAGCAAAACAGGCTCTCCGTTTTCTTTTGAAATTAATTGCGGACAGCTTTTTGCACCTTTCACAGACAGCACTCTGGTATATTGTGCGTCCCACTCCGGTGCGGCCTCCGCTACGCAGGATGCAGACACGGTAGATATTACTTTTTCCGGCAATGCTTCCCGAAACCCCGTTTCCTTCTTTAATCGTTCCCAAAGATTTATTTTTTTCTTTATAATTCCGGACAGTTGCTTTTTCTTATTCTCTGTCATTCTCTTACCGGACAGTTCCGTTTTTCTATATGCTATTCTGTCGGATATTTCCAAAACATCCGACAGGTCACTTTTCTCCTCTGCCGTTTCAGCCTGTCCACGCATCTGCTGCCACAGCTTTTCTCTTATCCTCTCCAATGTCACATCCGGCTCCTGTAGCTGCATATACAGTGCATATACCAAAGAAATCGCCTTTTCCTCCCTGTAGTCTACCCGATTCAAGAGCATCTCAAATAGTTTTCCCATCTGCTCCCGGAAGGAAATACCATACTCAGGATAATAGCATAAAGTCACTTCATATTCCGGAATACGCAGATAAATATATTCCGGCTGCAATATAAAGTTTTCTTCCAAAAGCAGATATTCCCTTCCCCGTTCCAAAATATCCAGAATTTCCTGTAATACCTTCCGTACCTGTTCCGCATTCATCGGAACACGCTCAAAGGTCATGGCAAGTGTCCTTCTTCCGGTTATATCATATTTATAATTTCCTTCCTGCTCTGATTTTACTAACGGTAAAATCCCGGCCGGGGCTCCCTCCCGAATCATCCTTTCCCCGTAACTCTCCTTTGATTTATTTAACAGCAGATATGTTTTTCCGTTTGACTCCTTTTGATACCGTTCCCGTAACATATACCTTCCCCTTTCGTATTTTCTTTTTTATTTTTCAAAAAAATCAAATGCCGTATCTGCCGCCCGCAGAAGCTCCGGAGCCTGTAGCTCCCTTTCCGTAAAAACATCGTCAAATAATTCCGCCGCCTGTGTCAGAACAGCTCTGTACTGATATACCGTTATTTTAATTAACAGAAACGTAATTAATAGCAGAAACGGATACAGAAGAGCCGCCTCAACCGTCATAGAGCCTTTTATAATCTGTTTCATTCTTCTCCCCTTTTATACGGATTGCGATAAGAGCCTCATGGTGATATATCCCAGCAGGAGAAAGGGCAAAAACGGAATGCGGCTTTTTCTCCCTGCCCTACGTAAGCATAACAGTATCACAGAGCAACCGCCCGCATATAGGGAGGCAAAAAAGCAAAGAGCCATCGTCTCGTATAATCCGAATGCCGCCCCGCATACCAAAACAAGTATTCCGTCCGCAATTCCAAGCGCCTCCCCGGAAAATACACAGAACATCAAAAGCACGATACCAAATGCCACGCCTCCCATTCTCAGCTGCCATCCGATTTTTCCGAAGCATCCCGCAAACAGCAGTATAACAGCCGCCACCGCCAAAGTTATCTTTTTGATTCCTAGATACCTTTTATCCTCTATTGCCAGCCACAGAAATACCGGCAGACTGCATAATTCCCTTACCACGCTTTTCCAAACCTCCATTGCTGCTATTCGTCCTCCTTTTCTTTTCCGCACCGGCTGCACGGTTTATATTTCTTTACGGCCTCCTCTAACGAACACTCTCCCGGACTCCGCCTGATTGCCGAGCATGATGAAGCCGAATGATACCTTGTTCCGTATTTTGTATAATAGACTGCTACTCCGTTCTTTAAAACAGGAGCACAGAATTCACAGGCATAATACCTTGCACCGGATAGATTGCGCTCGTATCCAATCTTTTCGGAAAGAGCCGACATTACATTGATTTTTATATAACTGCAATTCCTGTCAAGATGATATACGGTACCGTGATCCGTAAAATAAACAACTGTCTCCTCTTCATCACCCTCTGCTTTTGTACCTGCTGTTTTTCCCTCACCGGTCCAGCCCCGATAGGTCAGATGAAGGACATAATATCCGGCCGGCTCGGAAGACAATACATTGTGCGGTCTCACCCGATAATGTATGCTTGTCTGCATTTTGTCTCCGGATGTTTCCGTATCTACCCATATACCACCGGGGTCCTGCCCTACGCCTGCCTGTTTTAAAACCTCCGAATCACACCGTGCATACAACAGACTCGAAACCGCTGTATCCCGAATCAATTTACGGTCAAATAATTCCAGTATTTTTTCTGCGATTGCATTTTCCCCGTCCGCCAGACGTTCTGCAGCATAAGAATATACCGCCACGTCTCTTGCCGATGTAATCGCGGCCTCCGCAACAACCAGCTCTGCCCGTAATACCAAAAACATTTGTATCAGGTAGAACACCGCAAAGAAGAAGGCGGGGAATGCCACCGATGCCTCAACGGTTAACGATGCACTCCGGTATCTGCTCTTATCCTTCCGGCGCAGTGGATTTTCATGAATTTTTCCGCAAGTATCTTTTTTATTTTTTTTATTATGAATCCATAATGTTAAAACAGCAGCAAGAGAAAGAGAAAGGGAAAAAACTGCCGTTATTAGAGAGAATCTGCAAAGATGCCGTACAGTCATAAGAACAGATATCGGAATGCACCTCCTTTCATTCGTTATACGCATATCCGTACTCCTTTTTGTTTACCTGATACGATATACCCCACACACAGCGATTTACGCGGAATGTTGACTTATATGTTTTCCTTAAATTTTCCTGAATTAAATCCATGGCACGATAGCTCTTGTCCTCCTTCGGCGTCATTAATATGAAAAGCTGAAGGTATTCCCGATACCCGAATGCGATTCCTTTTTTATCTGTCTTTTTCTCTGCCTTTTCCAGAATAAAGCTTTTGGAAAACAAAAGAATCTCCGGAAAAGAAAGACTTCCTCCTGTTTTTCCCGGATATAAGGCAAGCTTTTTTCCCATTAAAAAAGCAGCCGTATCAATCATAGCTTCGATGGAAGCCCACACAAACAGCAGCAGGACAACCACAATACTTTTCAGTGCCGGGAGTCCGATAATTCCACAGGCAGCAAGGGCAGCCTGTTCTACCGGAGCCTTTCTTTCGCTGTCCGTATAAAGAGAGATAAAATGTAATACCGTCCGTATTGCACAAATACGCATTGCAACAGAAAAAAGATTTTCCGTATCCGTAGCTTTTCCGGCAATCAGATATTCCTGTTCATATGATAACGCGCCACTCTTATTTTCTTTTAAAAAATCGGAAAAATGCGTAATCAGGTATGAGTGGAAAAGAACAGCATCCGTGATTCCTCCCGTTATAGAATCAAACGACAAATCCGCAGGAAATATATTCTGTAATTCCTTAAATACGCCACTGATATCCGTTCCGAGCGAAGAAAAGATATCTATGTTCTTCTCCTTACATCGAAACCCGGACGGCAGATATGATGTATCCAATACCTTTTCCGAACACTCCCTATCCGTCAGAAATCCCAAAAAACCATCCGCAACCTTATTTGATATCAAAGACTCTATACCCTCATAAGGATTTTCTGCCAGTGAAATATCTCCGTAATCCAGCCGTAACCCTTCAAAGGAATATCCACGAAGCAATTCCTTTTCTGCTTTTAACCCCTCGCATGCAGCATCCAGTGCCGCAATATCTACTCCGTTAAATTGCTTCCTTATCGTTGCAAGACAAGCTCCGTTTTCCGAAACCGTCTGCTTCATTTTCTCAAAATCATATCCTCCGGGACTCTCATAAAAACTGTATGCCTCCAGCTCCTTCCTGTATTCATCTGCGGCTTCCTTTCCGATGATTCCCTGCAGCAAATCAAGAGTCTCTTCGCACGTTTGTTTTACCCTCTTTGCCCTCTTAAGCTCTTCCCTGACCTCATCCACATACGGATATGTTTTTTCGCATACATTATTTACCGACTTGCACCGGCTAACGAACCCCTCCTCCTCTTTTGCAAGTTCTTCTGCCTGCTCCTCCTGTCCCTTTTTCTTCTTTTTCAGCTCATCCAGTCTGCCCTCCGTTTCTTTCTTTTCCTGCTTTAATGCATTTGCCTCTTTTTCACACTCTTCCCTTGCCGGCCCGATACGTTTTGCCGCTTCCGAAAGACTCTGTACCTGCGCTGCAAGAGACTTTATGATTTCCCTGTTATCGGCTCCGGCATCCTTTGAATACTGTTCTATCGCCTCGCTGATTGAATTCATCCGGGACACGATTTCCTGTAGCTCCTTCTGAAGCTCCGCCTCCCGCAAAGAAATCTGTTCCAGCATTACCGCAATCTCCCACAATCGTACTCTGCACCGCTTTTCCTCTTCCTCCCGTTCCTTCATTTCTTTTACAAGTGTCCCTGTCCGATTTATCATCCCGCTTAAAGTATGACACGGATCCTCGGAATTTCCCAAAAAGGCCCGATATACCTCGGTACGGTCAAAATATGCTGCCGCCGAGCCCATCTCAGGACAAAAATACTTCACATACGCATCCTTTTGTAAAAGCAGGCTCTTCCCATCCCACGACTCTATATAGCTTTTGATATCCACTCCGTCTATAAGCTCGATTAAGCCCAGTATTTTCTCATCTACCGCCCCATATGCTTTATCTGCCTCTGCCTTTGCCGCCGCTATTTTAAGATGTGCCTCCGACTGCTTAGTCATCCCCGCAAACTCTTTTATCATGTCTGCAATCTCAAGCACACCTCTGTACTTCATAGCAGTAATCGCCTGTGTGTAAAATCCTTCCAGCTTATTATCCGTCAGAACCTTAACCGAAGAAACACTAAAATCGGCTCCTGAACGTAGCATAAGAGACTTTTCCCCATCCCTTTTCTGAGTCATATAGAGAACATCTCCGGCTATATCATCCTCTGTCCACGCCATAATATCCTCTCCCTCCGGAACCTCTCTGCCGAAAATGTGATACCGGCTGTACAAGGGTTCCAGATAAGCGGCAAAATAGTTTTCCACCGCTAATAGCGATGCTGACGCATGGTACGATGCCCGCGCCGTTTTTGCCGCCATCTCAAAAAAGGAAATAATAAAGCCAAATAACAGCATAAACACCAGCGAAAAGAATACCGTAGCCGCCCCGCGACACCTCACGACAAAACCTCATTAATACTCTTTTCTAACGTCTTCATTGCATTTGTCACCATATTGCCAAGCTGTTCCTTAAAAATCAAAACCAAAGCAATCAATACAATGAATAATTTTACTATGGGATTTCAAATGCAGTGTTTTCAAGGGTTTTAACACCATACACACTGTATATACTGTATGAACTTTAGAACTGAATAACAGAATTTATAGATTTTTGATGAAGTTTAAATCCTTTTTGTTTAATGCCTTTTGCAAATCTTGATTCTTCTTTGACAAGCTGCTATTCTCACTTTTCAGCTTTTCGATCTGTTGCTGTAACACCTGCAACTGCTTATCCATTGCTTTATCAAGAATTACTTTTTGAGGTCTGGTCAAGGCTTTCCCATCCTGCAAGTCTCTGGCATTCTCTAATGCCCTGCTAACTTCCTCATTTTTATAAAAGAACCCTCTGGATAATCCGGTTCGTTTTACCAACTCGCCAACTGTTACCTGAATGTTTTCAGATACCATTTTTGAAATCTCTGCCTTTGCTTTCGCAATCTTGGCAGTACTTGTTGCCTTGTTCGTGGCAACCATTCTGTCATACTTAGTCACGATTACCACCCCTTTATCAAGTTTTGTAAGATTTCATCCATGCTTTGCCGCATTTCTCTTGTTTCTTCCGCAAGCTGTGTATTTGACATTTTCCGGTAGTATTTCACACTGGAATTATTTGCGTGTCCTAACAGCTTTGCTATTGTTGTATCGTCTACGTGCATTTCCGTCAGTTTCCGACCATAAGTATGCCGGAATAAATGTGTGCCAACACCGAACTGCTCTCCATTATCATCCCTTAAATCATTTTCATGGATAATCGCCATGAGCTGATACTGTATCTTTGCATATGTCATTGGACGGCTTGCATCCTTATCATTTGCAAATATATACGGACTGTCCGGAGAATGTGCCTTCGTATACTTAATCGCTGCGTTTATCAGTTCCAGTATCTCTTCATTGATGGTCTTGCGATATGCCCTTCGGCTTTTAATCTGGTATATCTGGATCATCAGCTTTCCATCCTTTTCAAACACACAATCCTGCTTTAGTGTCAGCGTATCCGAAATTCGTGTACCTAACATCTGATGTAAAATCAATGCCCTTGCCACCTGTACATCAGCAGTAACAATGGCACTGTTCAATCTTTTCAGTTCTGCATCCGAATAGGACTTGTACAACTTTTCCGGATTGTTTGGAATATCTGTAATCAGAAACAGATTGCAAATTCTCTGATTATCTGTCATCCTGCCAACCAAATCAATGAGTGCCTTCAGATGAAAAATATCTGCTCTATAGGATTGCCTATCATTCGCTTCCGTACTAAGGTATATCAGATAGCTCTCAACAATATCCCTATTTATGTCAGCCATTGACTGTACATCTGGAAAATTCTCCGCCAGATAGGAACTAAAGCGGTTTATCGCTACGATTTCTGCTGATACCGTACCGACTGCCCTTGTCTGCAATTCCATAAAAGCTGCATCCTTTACTTCCTTTCGCATTTCATCTTGTACAATCTTTGTAAAGTTGATTGTTTCCGTGTTTTTGATTGGATTGTCAATCAGCATAAGTCCTAACTTATCCAGCTTCCATATATCCTTTTCCCTCTCCGGTCTTTCATCCTCCGGGGCAAGGTACTCATATACTTTTCTTAAATATCGGATATGAACGCTTTCGTTTTGCTGATCCTTTCCTATACGCTTGCTTATCTCTCTGGTTGTTAATGATTTCCCATTGGATAGCAGCCATTTCTTCATATCTTTTACCAGTGTATCAAGCGGAAGCTCTAAAAGACTTTCCATCTTAGGATGCTTTTCTGATAAAAAACTGTTTACCACATTGTAAGAAGTGAGGTCTGTCCTAAGACTGGATGCCTTCAGAACCGTTCCCCGGTACAATATGAACGAAGAAAATTCTTTCTGCAAGCCCACGGTAGGAAGTCTGTCAATGCAAAAACATTGATTTCTACATTTATCTGCTACTGAACCAGCCGTAATATCTTCCGTCTGATAGCATGGCAAATCATTAAATCTAAGTTTCATTTCCATTGTTTCCTCCCTTCCGTACTGCCTTTGCAATACTGTTTCCTTTCATACTGAAATATTCCTCATTCGCTTTATCAATCTTTTCCGGCAGGTAATCAATATACTGCTTTGTCATTTCCTCTGACTTATGCCCTAAGAAATCACGGATTGCCTGTATGGATGCACCATGTCCGTGCATTGCCGTACTAATGGTGTGCCTGTAATCATGAGAACGGAATGTATAATCTCCGCAATCAATCCCAAGTTCCCGGCACTTACCCACCATCTGCTTATTGAATGTTCCCACATTATATGCACCGCCCTTTTCATTTTGAAATACATAATCATCCGGGGCTATGTGCATCTTTTGTATGTAGGAAGTCATCAGCTGGTAGAGCGTTTCCGGAATGGGTACTGTCTTCTCGGCTTTCATCTTGTTCTGATAGAGCCTAATCCATGTATCCCCATTCATTACATAGTAGGCATCCCCTTTTATGGTACAGACTTCATTGATTCGTAAGCCCAGACACCATAAGTGGAGATACATGAGCCTTAAATGCTCCGGGAACAGATGCAGATTTGTAAGCATCTGACTTACCATGTCTTCCGGTAATGCCCTGTCATGGTGTGTCGGCACTACCTTCTTTAGATAATATTCCATATTAAAAGGAACTTTCTCTATGTAGCCCTTTACGACCATGAATTTCATAAACTTATATATGTCTGCCACTTTGCCATTGAAAGTATCTGGTAGGATACCGTTGTCGATATGCTTCATATAGGCATCCATATCCTGTGCCGTAAGATGAAGTACCGATAAATTCTTTGCATCACAGTATTCCAAGAACTCCGACACCCGGTAAAACTGAAACCGGATGTTACTGATGGCAAGGGATGTAACACCTATCATATACTGCATATATGTCTGGAAAATCTTTCGGTTTTCCTTATCATGCACCTGCATAAACTGGATACGCACCACCGGATTTGCCGGATTCATGCGGTCACTTTGGAACTTGAAACGCTCCATGTACCACACATTTGCTTCCCAGTTTGTTTTCTTTGCTCGTAAGAAAAGGAATTTCCTTATATTGTCTACTATCTGGATATATATATCTGCCTTATCTACATTAAGCCCATCCAGCTTTTCCTTAAACTTTGCTATATCCTCTTCCTCCAGCCGTTCCAAGTCCTCAATCCCCTGCTCAATACTGAAATTGTACAGGAGCTTTAGAGGTACAAGAAATCTTTCTCTTCGTAGCTTCCAGTCTTTTTCATTCTCCAGTATGTAATTCAACATAAAGAATATCTGATACTTGACCTGCTCCGCTGCTTGTAAGGAAAAATCAAACAGCAGCTCTTCTTTATTCCGGATGTAATAGAAAGTCTTTGCAATCTCAATATCCGGATGGTACAGGAGAAATATCTTTCCCCCGGTATATCTTAACTTCCTTTCCTTAAAAGGTGCTTTATCACATTCCTTCTGGATGGAAGCAAGTTTCATGTTATCCAGTGCTTTTAAATATTCCAATCTTTTCTGACCGCTGATAGACTGTTTGACATAGGCTTCATATGAGGTACGGATTTCATAAGTAATATCCTCTGCCCTTTTGATGCCGTGTGCCATAAGATAAACTTCCGTCTTCTTTATGGCAGCTGTCAACTTCCTGCCAGCTTCCAGTTCTTTCAAAAACGCTTCGTTCTGTGGAGCGTAGAAAGAATACTGTAATGTTTCCATGCATCCTGCATAGAGTACTTTCTGCTTATCAGAAAAATTTTCTTTCTGACTGATATACGTTCTGTAATCCTGTATATCCTCGTCTGTGACATCCTCTATGGAATAGATGCCCTCTTGTAAAAGGAAATCCCTGACAGCTGCTCTTTGTCTGCCCTGCACTGTGGCACAGGCATCAAGCTGTGCATCCAGTTCTGCAATCCGGGCAGTCATGTCAAACTGCAAAAGACTTAAAGCAGCCATCAGTCACACCCCCTTATATCAATTTATCCACCATATATAGTGACTTGTTTTTACTGTAAAATTCATCTGTTGCCTGACTAAGTTCATCCGCATCTATATTCAGATACTTTTCTGTCGTGCTGATATGCCTATGTCCTAATGCTTTGGAAATCAGTGCCAAATCCCATCCACTCTTACGCCTTTCATTTGCAAAATAATGTCTTAGCATATGTGGAGTTGCCTTGATTCCGGTTTTCTCTTCCAGTCTTCCAAGCATGGCATAGACCGTATTCACATTTTCCGGCTCCCCGGCATTTTCTCCGGAAAGATTGACAAACAGATAATCGCCATCCTTTAATAGCTTTCTGTTTTCGGAAAGATAATACATGAGGATCTCCATAGTCTCTGCACTTATCTTTGCTCTGCGGTATTCCGCATTCTTGGCTCTGGCAGCATTCTCATTGTCCTCACGGTATTCCACACGGATCACTCGCTTATCATAGTCAATGTCCTGCGTGTACCGGATGCCAAGAAGCTCTCCGATACGAAATCCGGTTTCTGACAGTAATAGAAGCATCAGCTGGTCACGGCAGTTTGCACACGCTTCCAATAAGGTAATGATGCAGTCCTTTTCAATGGTCTTTCCAACGTGTTCTTCTTCCTTTAAGTATCCTTTGAATGTCCGGCAGGTTACAGAGAACCTGACACCTACATTATTGGAAAAAGAAACTACCCGGCTTGATAATACCTTTAAGTCATGAAACTGCTCGTATTCCAGTTCCAGAAAAGAAAACCATCCAAACACATCCCTTAAATATGTGTTGCAGGTTGCATTCATTGGCTGCTTCCTTTCCCTATCTCCGTTATGCTTCCCACTTTTCAGCCATGCAAGAAACTCTGTGAAATGCAAGTGCTGTTCGCTATAGGGAAGTTCTAACACATCCCCCAGCTTTACATCCTTTTCCTCTAAGTAACTCATGTAATAGGAAATGGAAAATGCAATCCGCTTAACTGTGTTTGGAGATTTCTTTGCCCTTGTCATATGCGTAAGATACTTGGTAGGCAGTGGCATAATAGACATATCTTCCATACAGCGGATGAAGAAATAAGTAACATTTCCATCCTGCACCCTGTCAACTGTGTACGGATTCATCTGACCACCTCCATATTCATTTCTTACACAATACACATTATACACAAATTGACATGGTATGTCAATTATTTATTGATTTATCATGTCAATTCATATCAATTACACTTAATCTGCCAATTATCCAAATTGACTTTTTGTGTCAATTAGTTTACTATATTATCGGAGGAATCTATTATGAACTCGAAATATAATCCACAAGAATTTGCTGCACTCTTGCAGCTTGCAATAGGAAATACAATGAAAAAGGAATTTGCCAGTAAGATTGATGTATCCCCGGAATATTTATCAAGGATACTGAACTCAAAGCTGGCAAATCCTCCTTCCATAGGTAAAATTCAGTCAATCGCCCAGAATGCAAGTAATGGTGTAACCTATGCACAGCTTTTATCCGCTGCCGGATATGCTGCACAGGATGAAACCGATCCATACCATGCCGTTATCGCATCCCTGTCAGAGAATGTTAAGAAATTCATGCAGGGTACAATATTGACTGCGCTTTCCGTATCCGGCATTCCCTGTACTTTAGAGCAGGAAAAAAAGGACACCGACTATCATTTGTCAGTATCCTTTCCCTCCGGTGCTATCTCACACTGGCATTTTATTTTTCTTTCAAACGCTACAGAGGAACTGATGAAAAAGGATTTCCATGCTCTTTATCTGCAACTGGCATTTGAAAAAATATCCGATACGGAAAAAATCAGCTTCGTAACATCAAGTAAGGAAGAATTTGACCTGTATGCATCAAAGATACCGGAAAACCTCTCCCTTAATCTTTCTGTCATTCTGATTGATGAAAAGAATCTTACCATAGAAAAGGAATGCTGGATTAAATCCACGCCATCCCTTTCCAGTAAAGACATTTCCATTTACACTTTATGATTCATCCGAATTTAACAGCAAAATTATAGAGTGGAGCAGCTGTTTGGTTGCTCCACTCCATCGTTTTCACTGTTAAACAGAATAATGTTCATAGTTGTTGTTCGCCATATTTGCCACGCACCCCTGACCGCATCCGATACATCCGGATACAGGGAGAAAATCAGCCCATCCATGTAGGTCTGAAGTGATATAATAAAGTTGTAACAGGAGTGGCTAATAAGATATAATAAATCTAACAAGAAAAGAGGTACTCATTATGCCACAAAGTTACACACCAGAATTTAAAAAGAAGATTGTTCGCCTTCATGAGGAAGAAGGAC
>JAQXLY010000007.1 GCA_029012365.1 Lachnospiraceae bacterium
CCGCTCTCGCTCATGCAGCAACGTAGCAGTACTAAGCTCGAAACCACCTCGCTAAGTACTGACGTTGCCTTATGGTTCTCTTTAGAATACTCCGTCGCCACAACTTATCCCGCATAAGTAAGGCAGAACTGTTACAAAAAATGAAGAAAAATGAGAAAAATGAAAAAATTAGCCTGAAAGCACTTGACAAACTCTTTCTACATGATGTAGAATAAAATAGTTCTACATCATGTAGAAAAGAAACAAAGGAGGTACATTATGGGAGATTTACAAATGGGTATCATCGAGTCAAAATTTGCGGATATTATCTGGCAGAATGAACCTATTACCACTACGGAGCTGGTTATCCGCAGTGAAGAGGCGTTCCGCTGGAAGAAAACAACCACCTATACCGTTCTGAAGCGTCTTTGCGATAAAGGCATTTTCCGAAATAATAAAGGAACCGTCACATCTCTTATGTCCAGACAGGACTTTTACTCCATCCAGAGCGAAAACTTTGTGGAAGAAACCTTTAACGGCTCCCTTCCGGCATTTTTCGCAGCTTTTACAGCCCGAAAGACGCTTACACCGGAAGAAATTGCGGAGCTTAGGCGCATGATTAATTCTTATGGGGAGGGACGCTAATGAAACACTTGATTCTATCTGTTATAAATATTAGTATTACAGCAAGCATTCTTGTCGCTGTTATCCTCGCACTCCGCCTGCTGTTTAAAAAGGCTCCGAAGTCCCTCATTTGTGTTCTGTGGGGATTTGTGGCAATCCGGCTGATTGTGCCGGTCTTTCCCGAAAGCCGGTTCAGCTTAATGCCGGCTACTCTTACCAAAGCAGACCGCACACTCTCTGATGCGGATGCCCTCTCAGGAAATGACAGTTCTTACATAGAGTCTCCTTTTTTCACGAAACCGGCAGACGTATTTCAGGCACCGGATATGACTATACCGTCCGATTCCTTTGATACGCCTGCCTCCGACTCCCCGGCGGTTCTTTCCGAAGAGCCGCTGCCGTCCGGCACTGCACAGCTTATTGGTGCTTTGACGGATACAACATCCCCCGCAACCGTCAAAGCATTACAGCCGGATATCTTCCTGATTGCCACTGTTCTTTGGGCAGCCGGTGTATTCGGAATGCTTCTCTATGCCGGTATCAGTTATCTGCGTATTCACAAAAAAGTAAGGGAAGCTGTTCTGCTTTACGATAATATCTGGCTCTGCGACCATGTGGATACTCCGTTTATTCTCGGAATTTTCCGTCCTCGCATTTTTTTGCCGTCCTCGATACAGCCTTCTGAAATGAAACATGTAGTTGCACACGAAGAAGCGCATCTAAAACGGCTTGACCATATCTGGAAACCGTTTGGCTACGGATTGCTTTCCGTTTACTGGTTCAATCCTATGTTATGGATTGCATACCTTTTCCTTTGTAAGGATATCGAACTTGCCTGCGACGAACAGGTCATCCGCAGGATGAGCCCGGAGGATATAAAGTCCTATTCATCCACCTTACTGAATTACAGCGTTTCCCGTAAAATGATTTCGGTTTGCCCTTTGGCCTTCGGGGAGGTAAATGTGAAAAAAAGAATCAAAAACGCATTAAATTATAAAAAGCCGGCTTTTTGGATAATTGCCGCAGCAGTGATTTCCTGCGCCGTGGTAGCGGTCTGCTTTTTAACCAACCCGATACCATCCGGGTCAGAAAAGGAGACAACGGGAGCGGAACAAAACGAAGAAATTACCTTTCTTTCTATGACACTATCGGAAACCGGTTCCGATATTCCCGGAATCCAAATCAAACCGGAGCCATATGCCTTTTTTACAGGGAATACACTCACAGATATCTCATTACAGATACAGTGGATGAATAATAATTATAACTCCGACCTGCTGTACGGAGAGTCCTTTGATGTTTTATACTACGAGAATGACACCTGGAACAGCTGTGCCACCAAAGAACACATTTTTCCGGCGATTGCCCATTCCCTCCCGAAAAAGAGTGAGGAAACAAAAATCTATTCATTAAATGACTTTGATTTTTCTAAAGAGGGACTCTACCGTTTTCAGGCAGAACCCGCTCCCGGACAATACCTCTGGTTTGACTTTGAAGTTGCCATCGTTCGGGAAGGTGCCCCTGATACCCTGACCGATTCGACTCTGCTGTCTGTTTTAAACGCTATCTCCAAAGACAAGGTCGAAATAAACAGTATGATTTCCGACTATCCGGAGCTTTACGACCTGCTTCTTTCCGGCGGAGAAACTACGGTTAATTGCTTTTTACGCGAGCTTGTCACTGCAAAGGACTACGGCATCCGTGAATACCTTATGGCTTCTATATGCTCACAGCTCACAGGTGTCGGTCTGGAAGAAGGCGAGTATAATCCGGATACGTGGTGGGCTACTGCTGACCAGTGGCTGGAGATTTATAAAAAACATCTGGCAGAACAGATTACTGCCGCGAACACCACAGCTGACAGTTCCGAAGTCTCCGGAAATACTCTAGAAATATTTGGCACCTATGCAGAGTGGAAGGTATCAAAGGAGCTTTATTCCACAATTCCCAAAACTCCGGTTCCGCGTCCTCTTGTCTGGGTAAATTATTGCTATAATCCGGTAAAAAATCCGGGAGGTCTCATAAAGGTTGAACTTCCGGAGTTTCCGGGAATTACCTTCTACGCAAATTCAAGTGAAATCTATGCTTATACCGAAGAGGGAATACAGACACTGATTCGCGGTGAAACAATCTGGACAACCTATCTCGCCGATTTAAATAATGATAGCTTTCCGGAATTTTGCGCCACGATAAGCAGTGAGCAAAACAATCAGGCATTGGAAATCATGATATACGATTTTGCAAACAAAAAATCTTACGGGATTTCTGATTTGAAACAATATGATTATGCTCTCTTCGGAGATTCCGACACGATGTATGTAAGTAAAACAGACCGCAACACAAAAGAAACCGTACTGATTGGCGAACTGGCAATCACCGGGAGCCCGGAAAATAACGGCACTGCATTAGAACTGACGGAAGTTCCGGAGGTCCTTTCCCGCTCGATATCTGCACCTGACTCCATGCTGGATTTACTTGGTTACAGCAATCTGTATGGCGATTATGTGGCCGGGAAAAATCGCTGGCGCTCCAATGATTATTGTACACTGCGCTACATCTATACACAGGAAGACCTGGATGAATTTCTTTCTACCTATTCAAGTGTTCGTATTTGGACAAAAAACGGAAACTATTCCATTAACGACGACTTCGTAAGAGAAAACGTTCTGTCTCCGAATACCTACTCTATGGAAGGATTTCGTCCAACCATTGTACTGACTACGCATGAGCTTACACAAGTCTGGTACCTCCTTCATATCCCTGAGGAAGCCTAGCGTAAAAAGGGGCTGTCGCATTTATCATGTGCGACAGCCCGCTCTTAAGCTTATAACTTTTATCTCTTATAGTAGAAGCTCTCCTCCGGCATTGCACCGCCTACCGCAGCAGGATTCTGTTCAAACAGTACCTGTAAGTAGGCATTTGCCTTCGTCTTCATCTCATCACCTTCAATTAACACGATGTTACAGTACGGAATTGCCTTCTGTGCAATAGCCGCTTTAAAAATACCGAACTTCTCGGACAATGCTGCTGCCGCCTCAACATTTTCTACCGTATATGCAGCAGAAGCTGCATACTCTTCCATAAATGCGTTCACCACATCCGGATTCTCGGTTAAGAACTTTGTATTTGCCACTACTACACCGGTTACAACGGTTGAGCCTTCATTCAGGGCTTCCCACTCCTTTGTAATATCAAGTGCAATCCGTGCTTTTTCGTTGCTGTTTAACACTGTGGTTACATACGGCTGCGGAAGCATTGCAACTGCATTTTCCGTCTGGGAGAGAATTGCTGCAACTTCCGTTGCCTCGGACTTATATTCAATCGTCACATCCTTCTCCGGGTCAATACCGGCAGACTTAAGCAACCGGTTCAGGGTATACTCCGGTGTCGTTCCCTTACCGGTAGAATAAATTGTCTTACCCTTTAAATCGGCAACGCTATGTACACCGTCACCTGTCTCTACGATATAAAGCACACCGAGCGTATTGATACCGAGCATTGTAACGCCGCCCTTAGACTTATTGTAAAGTACGGATGCCAGATTACACGGTACTGCCGCAATCGGAATATCTCCTTTGATAATACTTGCGGTAATTTCATCTGCCGCACCGGCAACGGTAAACTTATAATTGTTTGCCGTGGTTCCTGCTTCGGCATCCTCCATCAGCTTTAACATGCCGAGTGCAGTCGGTCCCTTTAATGCCGCAATAGCTACATCAACCTTTTCCTTCGGTGTCTCGGTCGGCTCTGTCGTCGGCTCCGCAGTCGGTTCTGTTGTAGGATTATCCTTTCCGTCCGTTACCTCTTTCGTTACCTCCGGAGTCTTCGTCGGCTCTGCCTGACTCTCTTTCTTTCCGCAGCCCGCAAATGCTGTCACGAGCATCATTGCGGTAAGTAACAATGCCATTTTCTTCTTCATACTTTTCCTCACTTTCTTCGTTACCGGGAACGTGTCCCATGTATTCAGATTTGTTTTCTTTCGCCTCTTCCTCGGAAAATCCTTGGAATCGGCGCGGAAGTCACAAAGACTTCCGTGCTGTATTATACGCGATAGTTAAGGAAATGTCAATGATTAATCTACTCTGCCTTCATCTCTACCCTTACGCCGGACAACAGACTCTGTACCTTTAACCGAAGCACCGGAAGATTCTCGTGCTCATAATTCGGCACCAGATTCATAAATCCGCTGAGCACATCGGTATCGTCCACCTCTACACGAACCATCGGCGGCACCTTGACTACCACCCCGCTCATGAAAGCGCGTACAAGAACCTCGGACTCCTCTGAAAGCTCTGCTTCGGTCAGGTCAAGCTCTACACCGCCCGCAACGGCGTTTACCTCAACATCAGAAACCTTTTCTCTCTGAAAGCGGATATTTCTGCCGTTCATAAAGTTAAGATAACGCTTCGTTTCGCTTCCGTCATTATCCTCTTCCATGCGGTTTGCAAGACGCAGCATTACTCTGGCAACGGCTGTCACCGCACCGTATACTACCACTGCAAACATGGCAAGACGAAACAGATGTCCGAGTAAAGACTTCTCCTTCTTATTCTCTTTTACTACTACAATCCCATCTCCGCTCATTTTTTAACTCCTTTCTTTTTTCCGGCATACTTTCGTTCTAATCCGGCTACGCCTTGAACCGATAGCCTACACCCCATATCGTTTCAATATACTGCGGGTTAGATGTATCCGTCTCGATTTTTTCACGCACCTTCTTTATATGCACGGTAACCGTTGCAATATCCCCCACGGAATCCATATCCCAGATAGCGCGGAACAGTTCGTCCTTTGAAAACACACGATTCGGATTCTCCGCAAGATACGTTAAAAGGTCAAATTCCTTTGTAGTAAAAGCCTTTTCCTCTCCGTTTACAAAAACACGCCGTGCTGTCTTATCAATACGAAGTCCACGGGTCTCCACTACCTTGTTCTCGCGGATTCCGCTGCCCACAAGTCTTTCGTACCGCTGAAGATGAGCCTTTACTCTGGCTACCAGTTCGCTCGGACTGAACGGCTTCGTCATATAATCATCCGCACCGAGACCAAGACCGCGGATTTTGTCTACCTCGTCCTTTTTTGCTGAAACCATAAGAATCGGAATATCCTTTGCCTCACGGATAGCCTTACATATCTCAAAACCATCGCTTCCCGGCAGCATCAAATCCAGAACAACCAGGTCATAATCTCCCTCCAGAGCTGCCTGCCTTCCCTTCAATCCGTCCTCCGCAATCGTCACCTCATAGCCGGAAAGCTCCAGGTAATCACGTTCCAGCTCCGCGATTGCTGTTTCATCTTCAATAATCAATATCCTCGCCATACTTCCTCCTGTCCGCATCTCCTGCCGTGTATACCGTACTTATTCTTTTATCCCGCTTAGATACTTTGCTGCTTTCGGAGCATTTTGTTCCTTTCCGTCTCTATGCACCTTCAGCAGTGTAAAGGAAATGGTAGTTCCTTCCCCTTCTGTACTGACGGCACGAATTGTTCCGCCGTGATCCTCCACAATCTGTTTAACAATTGCAAGACCAAGACCCGAACCACCCTTCCCCGTATTTCTGGATGAATCTCCTCTGTAAAAGCGTTCAAAAATATGTGGCAAATCCTTCTCAGGAATTCCTGCACCCGTATCAGTGATTTCGGTTCTGATATATGACGGCTCGTCTAAAAGCGTGATTGTAATTTTCCCGCTCTCCTTTGACAAATACTTTACCGCATTTCCGATAATATTCATCGTAACCCGCTTGAGCTGTTCCCTGTCGGCATATACCTCATCATCCTCCGGCAGCCTTGCATCCAGTGAAATCTTAATATGCTTCTCCTCTAACTCCGGTCCGTCCTCCTCGATACAATCCGAGAAAAAGTCCCTGAGGTGAACCTTTTCAAAATGGTACGGATACGACTTACAGTCAATTCTGGTGTAAAGGGACAGTTCTTCTACCATCCGGGTCATATCCTCTGCCTTGCTCCGTATGGTACGAAGGTACTTTTCCTGCTTTTCCGGTGTATCCGCCACACCGTCTAACATTCCCTCCGCATATCCCTTTATCGTAGTAAGAGGTGTTTTCAGGTCATGAGATATATTTCCGATAAGATTTCTTAAATCCTCTTCATACTGAATCCGCGTGTCTATCTCTGTCTTCAGGTGAGCACGCATTTCCTCAAAGTCTTCACTTAATTCTCCGATTTCATCCTCTCCGGTCTTTTCCAGCCTGAAATTCAAATCGCCTTCTTTTACCCGTCTTGTCGCTCTTTTCAATTTATTTATCGGCTTAATCAGCCCTGCGTACAGCCAGACAATCAGTAATAGCCCTGTAATAAAAAATACAATCAGCACAGAGCCTATTGCCTGTATCAGGGAGGTTCTTGTCTGCGGCATCAGCGTGTTTACATCGGAGATAATGTATACGCTGCCATTCTCCCCATCCGAAAATAAAAAGTCCTGCTGCTTCACTAAATACGGAATCCTGCCGTTTACATACAGTCCTCCGTCCACATTTGTGTTATACGAGCCGTACTCCGGAAGAGAATCTTTGATTTTACTAAAGATATCATCATTTCCGCAGAAAACAATGCCACCGTCCTTGTAAACCACCAAAAAAGCCTGACGCTTCTCTAATCTGTCATTCATTTCCTGTAGAAACGATTCATCCAATAAAGAATCCGGTTCATTCTGTGTCACCGTTCTCAGTTCATTATAGATTCCCCTGGTCAGCCGGTTTAATACCTGCACCGGATTCTGTAACGCCTGTAACGTATTTACTTCCGTATCATAAGCCTGCTGCATCACACTTTCCTGATACTCTATTATAATGCAGCCGAGACTCATAAGCAGAGCTATCGGAAACAGCGTCATAATCATAAAGGTTACAATAAGACGCTTTCTAAAATCCATGACATCCTCCTGTCCTGATATATCGGTGCTTTCTCCCGGGAATCGCTGCTAAAAGCGTTTCCTGTGCCGGATTTATGCTGCGAAGCAGCTTTTCCTTAGAAATTCTGCGCACGAAACTCATTCGGCGTAATTCCTTCCAGTCGTTTAAAATTATAGCAGTAATAGCTGACATCACGTATTCCTACCATCTGTCCGACCACGGCAATCTTCATATTGCGATCCGCCAGATACCGTTTGGAAATCTGAATTCTGCGTCTTGTGATATACTCGAACGGACGCATGGAAAACGCATCCTTAAAGGTACGACACAAATGCTGCGGGGTAATATTAAGCACATCCGCCAGCTCTGCCAACGTCATCTGCTCCGTAATATGCTCATCAATATAGTCTAAAAGCGGAAGAAGCCTTTGTTTTCCTTTTGACTGCGGCTGTGCAAGCTCATGCTGAAGCATATAAAACTCCATCAGCAAATCATAAATATGCACGGAACAGCGTTCCATTCCGTTTAAACGGTCATTTTTTAATTCCGTCAAAATCTGACGCATAATCCGTTCAAACCGTGAGGTATCCGCTTCTTTTAAAACCATGGCATCCCTGATGCCGAGACACTCCAATGCCTGTGGCATTCCTTCTCCCGTCAGATGAATCCAGCTTGTTACCCATCTGCCTTTTCCGTAATAACGGTGTTCCCTTCCCGCCGGAAGGAAAAAAACGTCTCCCGCCTCAAGCTGGAACACCTTTTCCTCCGTTTCCAACACTCCGGTGCCCTCTACACAAAGGATAAACTGTGGCAGACAATAGCCGCTTTCTCTTATGATAGGACACTGTTCCTTATTTAATCCGACTGCAGGTGTTGTAAACGGAAGTTTTGTCTTACCGATATTGGGAAATACCGCTTCCGGTTTCATACCGACCCTCCTCTTTTATTATAAATCACAGGTACCTACTGTCCGCGGGAACGGAATCACATCGCGGATATTGCCGATACCGGTCAGATACATCACGCAACGCTCAAAGCCGAGTCCAAAGCCCGCATGTCTTGCGGAACCGTATTTACGTAAATCCAGATAAAACTCATAATCAGCCGGATTTAATTTAAGCTCCTCCATTCTCTTATAAAGCTTGTCATAGTCATCCTCTCTCTGGCTGCCGCCGATAATCTCACCGATGCCCGGTACTAATAAGTCCATTGCGGCAACCGTCTTGTTATCCGGATTCAGTTTCATATAGAAAGCCTTAATATCCTTCGGGTAATCCGTTACAAATACCGGCTTCTTAAAGATTTGCTCGGTTAAATACCTCTCATGCTCGGTCTGCAAATCACAGCCCCAGCTTACCTTATAGTCAAACTTATCGTTATTCTTCTCTAAAATCTCGATTGCTTCCGTATAGGTAACATGACCGAACTCCGAATGAAGCACATGATTCAGGCGCTCAATCAGTCCCTTATCCACAAAGCTGTTAAAGAAATTCATCTCCTCCGGTGCATTCTCCAGTACATAGGAAATAATGTATTTAATCATGCTCTCGGCCAGCATCATGTCATCCTGTAAATCCGCAAACGCAATTTCCGGCTCAATCATCCAGAACTCCGCAGCATGACGTGTCGTATTGGAATTCTCCGCACGAAAGGTCGGGCCGAAGGTATAGATATTGCGGAATGCCATTGCATAGGTCTCACCGTTTAACTGTCCGCTTACGGTAAGATTGGTGGACTTTCCGAAGAAATCCTTCGTATAATCTACAGAACCGTCCGGATTCTTCGGCACATTCTCCATATCCATGGTGGTTACACGGAACATCTCTCCTGCACCCTCACAGTCGCTTCCGGTAATAAGCGGCGTATGCACATAAACGAAGTCTCGCTCCTGGAAAAACTTATGAATAGCATAAGCAATTAAGGAACGGACGCGGAACACTGCCTGAAATGTATTTGTACGCGGTCTTAGATGAGTCATGGTACGTAAGAACTCTAAGGTGTGGCGCTTTTTCTGAAGCGGATAATCCGGAGTTGATGCACCCTCTACAACTACCTCCTCAGCCTGAATCTCGAACGGCTGCTTTGCATCCGGCGTTGCCACAAGCTCACCTGTTACAAGAATTGCGGAACCTACGTTTAATTTGGAAATCTCTGCAAAATTATCCATTGTGTCATGATACACAACCTGAAGCGTCTCAAAAAAAGTACCGTCATTTAACACAATAAATCCAAATGCTTTTGAATCTCTTACGCTTCTTACCCAGCCTCCGACGCTGACCTTCTTTCCTAAATATTCATCACGGTTTCTATACAACTCTCTTACTGTTACTAAATCCATTTTTATTCTCCTTCCAAACGGTAATCTCCCGTCATTTCTTATTTTCAACCTTGCTTTTCCGGCATCTGCGGACCTCAGACAACCCTTCCGTAAAGAACCTACCTGCCGTACTCCTTTGCCAGCTTTTCAAACAAAGGAAGTGCACGCTCTACCTGTTCTGTCTTTACGCAGTAGGAAATACGTAAGAAGCCCGGACACCCGAAATCCGTCCCCGGTACGAGCAATAAATCATACTTCTTCGCACGCTCGCAGAATGCCCTTTCATCTGCCTCAAGCGCCTGCGGAAACAGATAAAATGCTCCCTGCGGTTTCACCACATTATAACCGAAGGAGGTCAGTCCTTCATACAATAAGTTCCGATTTGTCTGATAAATGGAAATATCAGCCGTTTCCTCGGCGCATTTTGCCGCAACTCTCTGGAAAAGACTCGGTGCATTCACATAACCGAGAATCCGTCCCGCACCGCATACTGCCGCATAGGCATCCTGCCAGTCCTCCATCTCACACGGCACTACAATATAACCGATACGTTCACCCGGCAGGGATAACGACTTACTGTAGGAATAGCACACAAAAGTATTTCTATAGTATTTGGTCACATACGGAATTTCTACTCCGTCATATGCAATTTCACGATACGGCTCATCAGAAATCAGATAAATTGCATGTCCGTACTCTTTTTCCTTCTCGGAAAGAAGCTTGGAAAGACGCTGTATCGTCTCCTCGGAATAGACCGCACCGGACGGATTATTCGGAGAATTTATGATAACACCCTTTGTCTTTTTGTTTATCCGCTTCTCAAACTCTTCAAAGTTAATCTGAAAACTCTTTGTATCCGCAGGAACAATCACGCATTTCGCACCGGCTCCTTTTTCAATAAAGCAAGCATACTCCGGGAAAAACGGAGCAAACACAATGAACTCATCCCCCGGCATCGTAAGCGCCTTAAACACAATACTGATGGCTGCCGCCGCACCTACGGTCATATATAAATTATCCTTGGTAAAATCGGTACCAAATCTGCGATTTATTGATGCAGATATGGCATCACGTACAAAATCCGCTCCCTGTGCGCTTGTGTAACCGTGAAGCACCGCAGGATTCTCTTCCTTTATCGTATCAAGCAGTGTCCTTGTCACTGTCTCCGGCGCCGGTACGTTTGGATTACCGATACTGAAATCAAAAATATTCTCTCTGCCAACAACCTTGGCACGCTGATTACCGTATTCAAAAATTTCTCTGATTGTGGAACGCTTTTTTCCAAGCTCCACCATAGCCTGTGCTAACATTTCATCGCTTCCTTTCCGTCGATATACATTGCTATATTACCACGAAATGTCATTTCTTGCAATTATAATCTTCAAATTTTTATATTATGGCTTGTCTTTTTTCCTGACATAATGCATAATAGAAGTAACAAAATGAATGTCTGTTTCCGTATCTTATTGCGAAGCATTCACCTGACTATTAGGAGGTACTTATTATGATTATGAACGGTATTACCATAGAACCGACCTGTCCTGCATCCGTATGTGACAGACGTGACAACGTTTCCTACCCTGAGGTTGTACATGAGACATATTTTTCCACTACCACCGGACTTAACCGCGGTGCAAACGTGGTGCTTCCGCCAAATTATAATGCAGCAAAAAAATATCCGGTTCTTTACATGCTGCACGGAATTTTCGGCGATGAACATGTTCTCTTAAGGGACAATGACTGTAAGATAGTTGAACTTTTGGGAAATCTCATAGCAGACGGTCTTGCAGAGGAAATGATTGTTGTATTTCCTCATATGTATGCTACCTCGGATCCGAATCAGCAGCCGGCTTTTAATCCCGAATCGGTAAAGCCGTATGACAACTTTATTAACGACCTTGTTACGGATTTGATGCCTTTTATCGCAGGAAAGTACCAGGTATATACCGACCGTGAGCATCAGGCAATCGCCGGGTTTTCCATGGGCGGCAGAGAGACTCTGTTTATCGGCTTTACCCGTCCGGATTTATTTGCTTACATGGGTGCGGTTGCTCCGGCTCCGGGTGCTACTCCTGCCGAGGACTGGGCAATGAAGCATGAGGGGCAGATGAAGGAGGAGGAGATGACCTTTGCCGGAAAGGAATATACACCAAAGGTTCTTATGGTGTGCTGCGGCAGCAAGGACGGTACTGTAGGAAAGTTCCCGTTAGGCTACCATAATATTATGGAGAGAAACGGTGTTGCCCATACCTGGTATGAAGTACCGGAGGCAGACCATAACGGCATTGCCATCCGTGCCGGACTCAATAACTATCTGCGGGCGATTTTCAAGTAAATCTACTGCGAGGTTTCCTTATGAAAAAGCTTTTTCGTTATCTGTCAATTTTTCCGGCATTATTTATGCTGTTTATTATATTCGGTTTTTCCGCACAGGATGGAGCAGCCTCCGGCTCACTAAGCTACCGGGTTTGTCTGTCCCTTCTTTCCTTTTTTGACCGGATTTTTTCACTTAATGTGCCCGCATCCACCTTTCCCGCCTGTGCGGAAGCTATGCAGCTCTGGGTTCGTAAAGCAGCTCACGTAACGGAATACTTTCTTTTGACACTCAGCATTTTCCTTCCGCTCCGGGTATGGATACATGGTAAAAGCGTTAAAAGTCCCCGTACCTGTTTTCTTTCCCGGTATATCATTCCGACCTTTCTTCTTAGTGTGCTTTTTGCGTCACTGGATGAGTTCCACCAGACCTTTGTGCCGGGACGCTGCGGCACGCCTGTAGATGTATTAGTGGATTCCATAGGGATAATAACAGGTTGTATATTACTTACATTGTGTCACCGGCACACCGGAAAAAAGCAAGACCGGCTAAACCACAGTTAATTTGGGCTGCACCGGATAGGAGAACTTATATGAAAAATATTGTTATAGGTATGCTGGCACATGTTGATGCAGGAAAAACAACCTTATCGGAGGCTTTGCTCTATTCTACGGGAGCGATACGGACTCTCGGACGCGTCGATAACAGAAATGCTTTTTTAGACACCGATTCGATGGAACGTGCACGGGGAATCACCATTTTCTCAAAACAGGCACGGTTTTCTCTTGATAGTTATTCCGTTACACTGCTTGATACACCGGGGCACGTGGATTTTTCCGCAGAAATGGAGCGGACTCTTCAGGTACTTGACTACGCAATTCTCGTAATCAGTGGAGCCGACGGAGTTCAGGGCCACACCAAAACACTCTGGCGGCTGTTAAAGCATTATCACATTCCGACCTTTATTTTTGTCAACAAAATGGACCAGCAGGGCACGAACAGACAACTCATTTTAGAGCAGCTCCATAATATGCTCTCAGATTCCATCATCGATTTTTCCGTAAAATCCGCCATCGATACAGAGGCTGTTGCTTTGACTGATGAAGCACTCCTTAACAAACATCTTGCCGGAGAAGAGCTGACAGCTGCCGACATTGCCTCTGTCATAGCGGCACGCAGGCTGTTTCCGTGCTTTTTCGGCTCAGCCCTTAAAATCAAAGGAATAAGTGAGCTTATCGACGGACTTGCTACTTATATAAAAGCAAAAGACTATCCCTTGGATTTTGGTGCAAAGGTATACAAGATTACACGGGACACACAGGGAAACCGCCTGACCCACCTAAAAATTACAGGAGGCAGATTAATCTCCAGAATGTCTGTTACAGATACAGAAAAGGTAAATCAAATCAGACTTTATTCCGGTGAGAAATATACAACCGCCAACGAGCTTGATGCCGGTAACATCTGTACTGTTATCGGTCTTGAATCCACGTTTGCAGGACAATCTCTCGGAATCGATGTCCCGTCAAATATTCCGTTACTGGAGCCGGTATTAACCTACAAGCTGCTGATTTTAGACGGAACCGACCCTTTACTCGCGATTCCGAAGCTTCGACTTTTAGAAGAGGAAGATCCAAAGCTTCACATCGTCTGGAACGAGTTATTAAAAGAAATTCACATTCAGGTCATGGGGGCTGTTCAAATAGAAATATTAAGAACAGTGATTGCCGAACGCTTCGATATTCAGGTCGATTTCGGTGTCGGCAATATTGTCTATAAAGAAACCATTACAAATACTGTGGAGGGTGTCGGCCACTTTGAGCCTCTGCGCCATTATGCCGAGGTTCACTTAATCATGGAACCCGGAGAGCCGGGAAGCGGCATTACCTGCAGGGCCGATTGTGAGGAAGCTTCCCTTGACCGCAACTGGCAGCGTCTTATAATGACTCATCTTAAAGAGCGCACCCATTGCGGCGTTTTAACAGGCTCACCTCTGACGGATGTCGTTATTTCTCTTGTAGCCGGACGAGCACACCAGAAGCATACCGAGGGCGGAGACTTCAGACAGGCTACCTACCGTGCCATCCGCCAGGGACTTATGCAGGCCGACTCTGTCCTTTTGGAGCCTTATTACAGCTTTACACTGGAGCTTCCGCAGTCTGCTGTGGGACGTGCCATGACAGACCTTGAACGGATGCATGCGGACTTTGAGCTGAAAGAGACCGATGCTACCTCCGACTATGCTGTCATCAGCGGAAATGCCCCTGTTTCTGCCTTTACCGAGTATCAGAACGAGTTTATTGCCTATACCAAGGGTCTCGGAAAGCTCTATCTCGAACAGGGCGGCTATAAGCCTTGTCATAATGCCGATAAGGTCATTGCGGACATAGGCTACGATGCTGAAAGAGACACAAATAATCCTTCCTCCTCCGTATTTTGCTCCCACGGTTCGGGTGACGTGGTTCCTTGGTACGAGGTATTTGACTATATGCATATTGAAAGCATTCTGGCACTGCGAACGAAAGGAGCTTCCGGTACAGATAAAACTTCAGGACTTCAGGTACGTGATAATCATGAAGCCTCCGAACTGTATCTCGGTACAGAGGAGATAGACGCTATTCTTCGCCGTACCTCCTTTGCCAACAGCAACACAAAGGAGACAAAGCACTACCGTCCTTTTTCAAAAACCAAAATCAACGATACAGTATCTTACGGCTATAAGGGAAAGGAAACCGTACAAAGCAACGGTACCTCCTACCTTCTGGTTGACGGCTATAATATTATATTTTCCTGGAGTGAACTAAAAGAGCTTTCGATAACAAACTTAGATGCAGCCAGAGTAAAGCTGCTGGATATTATGTGTAATTATCAGGCCATGAAAAAATGCGAATTAATTGTGGTTTTCGATGCTTATCGCGTACAAAATCATGCCACGGAATTTCTCGATTACCATAATATCCATGTAGTCTATACTAAGGAAGCGGAAACCGCTGATTCCTATATCGAAAGATTTGCCCATGAGCACGGCCGGAAGCACTACGTAAGAGTTGCCACCTCCGACCGTCTGGAGCAGGTTATTATTACCGGACAGGGCTGTCATATGGTATCTGCTGCAGAATTTGAACGCGAAGTAAAGGAACAGGAAGAAATGCTTCGGAAAGAGTATCTGGACAGGGAGTTTAAGTAAAAGCGGGATGTCGCACAACTGCTTTAATGTGCGACATCCCTTTTTCCGTGTATGGCATAGAATAAACGATTCAGAGCCTCTGTAAGGGTTGCTCTTGTACAGGAGTAAGCTAATCTCTGGAACCCGGAACCCCCCTTGCCGAAAATATGTCCGGCATCCAGCCAAAGCCCGGCTTTAGAAAGAATAAGTTCATCCAGTTCCCTGTCGGAAAGACCAAGTGCCGAAAAATCCATCCATGCAAAATATGTTCCTTCGGGTTCAATGAGCTTTATCTCCGGAAGCTTTTCCGCAAGAAATGTTTTTATAAACCGAAGATTTCCCTCCAGATAGTCACGGCATTCCGCCAGCCATTCTTCTCCTCCCGTATAAGCCGCCTTACAGGCAACTTTGCTCGTCCACAATTCCGTTTTTCTTGTTTTCAAGCACCGCGGGACCATGCTGAACCAGTTCGTCAAAAGCAAGCTTTGAGCCCTTTTTCGCAATTTCTCCGGAAAAGCTTCCCGAAAAATCGGGTTCATACCACTTTGCCAGAGTATCTACAATACCTGCCCTCAAATATCTCTCCGGCGCTGCCGCAATAATGTCGGTATCAACAATGACAGCCTTTGTTACATCTAAAACCTTTCCTCCGCCGAATGCAATCAGGACATTATACACCAGTTTGAACAGGGCACCTTCTTTGTTTTGATACTTGCCAAAATCCGGTTTATATCCAAGCTTTTCATAAAATCCCACCGCAACATCCCTGCTTTCGATAATTACTTTTTTATACCCTTTTCTCTGAGCCAGTCCTCCGCAACGGTTATTGTAAGTCTTCCCACTCCGGTGTTTCTGACAGACCTAAGAGTTACTACCCGTTCAATCTTTGCCGTATCCCCGTCAACGATATGAAGTCTGCATGTTCCGACCGGATGAACACCATCAAATGTAACAATGTATTCCGAATCCTCTGCATCATTAATCTCGACATCCACCGGAATATCGTATTCATCCGCATTCATGGCTCTTATCCTTACATAGTTAGCCGCTGCCCGTCCTGCGGTATCATTTTTTTCCACTCTTCTTGTTTCCATTTACCTTTCCTCCGGTCCCGCAAATATAATATGATATGGATTCCTGTCTTCCTCCAGTTCACCATAAGCCTTTTTCTTTTCCTGTTCAATATCGATGGAATCCGCCACCCGGGATACCTTTTTCAGTTCTGCCACATAGGCTGGTAATTCTTTTCTTCATCGGACCGACATTATGATAGTAACCTGTTTCCCAACGAACTAAGGTTACATAAAGACGAATATCCGCATCCGTAATATAATCTCCGAAAGCATGTCCGTATTTGTTTGCCGGACCGCTATTTGAAGTATGTGCCTCTCCGAGTATCTCCTGCAGTCCTAAGATTTCCCTTACAATTACAGGCCGGTTTGACCAATGGCAGCCATGCTTCCAATAAATGGCATATCTTCCGCTTTCCGCTTTTAATTCCCCTCTTTCTCACCAAATGGAGTAATGAAGGAATTCGGCTGCCGGATAAAGGCACCTTTATCATCGATTTCACTCTTTGTTTCATAAGGTCTCGGTGATACACCAGCCTCCTTCGCATATTTTTCTGCTATCTCATCTGTCAGCTTCCTGTTCTGTTCAAAATTGCAGCATCCCATCTTTTTTCCTCCTTTCAAAAAGAAAAGAACATCCTGTTTGTGATGTTCTTAACTATACACGATATTCTTCTTTCCGGCTAATACCGCAATCCGATTGCTACCGATAGCTAATCTCAGTTGCTGAAGTGTCATATTATGTCCCTAACCTTTCGTAATGAGTCAATCTTCTGTAATTTACCAACCATACAGGAAGAAAGCTTTCCTGTAAATGCCTTTTTTGCTGAAATTATTCTTTATTTAGTATTCCCCGGTATTCCGCAAGCTCTGTTTCTGTTTCCAGAATACGCTCTAACAGCGTCTCCTGATCATGCTCTAAGGCATCTACTGCCGTTTGAAGCTCCATCAGCTTCTCGTAGCTGCTTGCAAGCTCCGGCGACATAAGCTGCATCTGAAGCTCTGCTGCCTTCTGCTCGTCCTCCTCCAGCTGTTTTTCATATTTTTCAAGCTGTCGCTCAAGCCGGCTGACGATTTTCAACGGATTATAATAGGCCTTTTTATCAAATACATCTGACAAAGTCGGTGAGCCGTCCCTCCGGGATTCGTTTGTCCCGGAGTCCTTTGCAGGTTCGGGATATCCCGCTTTGGACAGTTCTTTTACAGGTTTCGACAGTTCCTTCTGTTCTTCCCTCAGCGCTTCCTTCTGCTTTTGCTCCAGAAACTCTTCATAGTTCATAGAGTACTGTTTTACCTCCGTCTGAGAGAACTCCAGAATCCCCGTGGCAATCCGGCTGATAAAATAACGGTCGTGGGAAACAAACAATACCGTGCCTTCGTATTCGCACAGCATCTGCTCGAGGGCATCTTTTCCGATAATATCCATATGGTTGGTCGGCTCATCAAGAATGAGGAGGTTCGGGCGCGTCTGAATTAACTTACAAAGCGCAAGTCGAACCTTTTCACCGCCTGAAAGCTGTCCCATTTTCTTTTCAACCTCATCTCCGGAAAATAAAAAGCCTCCCAGCGCACTCCGTACTTCCTCACGAAGATAATCCGGATACGCTTCCCAGAAATTTTCTAACACGGTCTGTTCCGGATTCACCGGCTCCTGTACTGCCTTCTGCTGGTCAAAGTAGCCATATTCCACATTCTGACCAAACTTAAATTCTCCGCCCAGAGCAGGAATTTCTCCCACAAGTGTTTTCAAAAGGGTTGACTTTCCTTTTCCGTTCTCGCCGATAATCGCAAGACGCTCCTTTTTCTGCAATAAAAAGGTAACGGTACTTAACACCTTATCATAGCCGATTTCCAAATTTTTCGCATTGATTACATTCGTATAGCTGACGATACGAGGTGTGTATCTGGCATGAAATGCTTTTGTATCAAATCTTCTCGGCTTTTCGATTTTAACCATATGCTCAATCGCCATGCGTTTGGAACGCGTTGCCGCCACCTTTGTCGGCGTATTTTTCCACTGCTCAATCCAGTCGGTCAGACGCTTAATCTCTTTTTGCTGCTCCTCGTAATCCTTTTCCTGCTTAATCAGGTCCTCTTCCTTACGCTTCATAAACGCAGTGTAATTTCCGACATAGCGCTTCATACGGTGATATTCGATTTCATAGGTTACATCGATAATTTTGTCCAGAAACATCCGGTCATGGGATACGATAATGACAGCCTTGTCATAGGTTTTCAGATATCCTTCCAGCCACTCAATGGTCGGCAGATCCAGATGGTTCGTCGGTTCGTCAAGAAGCATAATGTCCGGCCTTGTTAAGAGCAGCTTGATAAAGGCTATCTTCGTCTGCTGGCCTCCGGAAAAGCTTCCGATCGGACGCTTCAGTTCTTCCAGTGCAAATCCGAACTTCTGAAACATCGTCTCCATATCCTGTTTCCACGAATAGCCTCTCAGTGCTTCCATTTTCCTCTGCAAACCGTCATATTCCCGCAGTAATCCCTGTATTTCGCTGCCCTGCTTTGCCTGCCGGTTCATCTCTTCTTCCAGCTCACGCATTCTTTCCTCGCAGGCAAACACCGGCGCGAACACCTTCTTAATTTCATCCTCTACCGTAATTTCAGTGTCCGTAAAATTAATCTGACGAAGAAAGCCGATTTCCTGTTTTCCGGCCATTTCTATTCCGCATTCCTCATCACTGTCAGGATTATTCATCTGAATATCACCCGCAATGAGCTTTAATAATGTCGTTTTTCCGCAACCGTTTCTCCCGACAATTGCAATTTTTTCATTTTCATGCACCTCAAAGTTCACATCCTGCAGTATTACATCCGCACCAAACTGCACAAGCGCATGCTTAATCCGATATTTCATATATAACCCTTTCCATGACACCGGCAATGTCAGCATTTATTACAAGGTCCGCCCTTGCATCCGCCGATGTCTCGCTTTTATTAATTAATACCAGAGAATCTCCTTCAAAATAGTTTATCAGTCCGGCAGCCGGATAAACAACCAGCGAGGTTCCGCCGATTATCAGCACCTCTGCCTCAGAGATTACCTTCACAGCACCGGAAAGCACCTTATCATCAAGTCCTTCCTCATATAGTACCACATCCGGCTTTACTATTTTTCCGCAAGCCCTGCACACCGGAATTCCTTCTGATGCCAAAATATAATCTGCATCGTAAAACTTATGACAACCGGTGCAGTAGTTCCGATGCACCGAACCGTGCAGCTCAAACACCTTTTTTGACCCCGCCGCCTGATGCAGACCGTCTATATTCTGCGTTACCACTGCTTTAAGCTTTCCCATTTCCTCCAGCTTTGCAAGTGCCGTATGACATGCGTTAGGGCGCGCCCCCGGATAAATCAGATTCTTTTTATAAAAATCAAAAAATTCCTCCGGATAACGAACAAAAAAAATATGTGAAACCGCCTGCTCCGGCGAAAAGTTCCGGTTCAGCTTTTGGCTGTATAGTCCGTTTGAGCTTCGAAAATCCGGTATTCCGCTCGCCGTGCTGATTCCTGCTCCGCCAAAAAATACAATGTTATTGCTTTTTCGTATGATTTCAATCAGTTTTGCAATCTTATCCATGATATACCTTTCTCCCCCAATAATTCCGCAAAAACTCTTAACTCATGTAACGGTTTGGCCCTCCTTATGCGGGATAAGTTGTGGCAAAGGAGTATTCTAAAGAGAACCATAAGGCAACGTCAGTACTTAGCGAGGTGGTTTCGAGCTTAGTACTGCTACGTTGCTGCATGAGCGAGAGCGGGTGACCTTTAGAATACTCCTTTGCCACAACGATTACGCAATAAAAGGCTGAACTGTTACAAATTCATTGTACGAATAATCTCTCCTCTTGTCAATGAGGTTGTATATATGTTATAATAGCCCCAAAAGAAATTTGCAAAAGTCAAAACACAGGAGGACTTGATATGTATATTACCTGCTTAGACCTTGAAGGTGTACTGGTACCGGAGATTTGGATTGCGTTTGCAGAGGCAAGCGGCATCCCGGAATTAAAGAGAACTACCCGCGATGAGCCGGATTATGATAAGCTCATGAAATGGCGCATTGGTATTTTAAAGGAGCATGGTCTCGGACTGAAGGAAATTCAGGACACCATTGCAAAGATTGACCCGATGCCGGGTGCAAAGGAATTTTTGGATGAGCTTCGCAGCTTCTCCCAGGTAATCATCATCAGCGATACCTTTTCCCAGTTTGCCACCCCGCTTATGAAAAAGCTCGGCTGGCCGACTATTTTCTGTAATTCCCTTGAAGTTGCCGATAACGGTGAAATCACCGGCTTCAGGATGAGATGTGAAAAGTCCAAATACACCACTGTTAAGGCTCTTCAGTCTATCGGCTACGATACGATTGCCAGTGGTGACAGCTACAATGACCTCGGCATGATTCAGGCGAGCAAGGCCGGTTTCCTGTTCAAGAGTACAGACAAAATCAAGGCTGATTATCCGGAGCTTCCGGCTTATGAGACCTATGACGAGCTTCTTTCAGCAATCAAAAAGGCAATGGATTTGTAATATGCCGTTTCAATATTTATGATAAGTAAAAGGCATCGTTTCTCTGCAATGAGGTGACGGTGCCTGCTCTCTTTGCCTGCACGAAAAAAGAAGTACCGGTAACCGATACTTCTTCTAAAGAGGCGACAATCGGATTTGAACCGATGAATCAGGGTGTTGCAGACCCACGCCTTACCACTTGGCTATGTCGCCTTATACTATATCATATTGCGATTCCACATTTTTATGACTCGCACCATAAAAAGCTCCCCGAGTTGGGCTCGAACCAACAACCCCACGGTTAACAGCCGTGTGCTCTACCATTGAGCTATCGAGGAATATCCGAAGGATTTGCTTCTCTTATTCTCCCCACAAATTCTTCCTTTAAACAAGTTCAGAAGAACTTTCCCGTTCTTCTTCCTTTTCCCTTTTTTAAACTGCATATTGATTCCGGATTCCTCCGGCCATCCTTTCGTAAACACCGTTTTGGTTAAGCCCTCGACCTATTAGTACTGGTCACCTTAATACATTACTGCACTTACAGCTCCAGCCTATCTAACACGTGTGTCTTCATGTGGTCTTACTTGATTGACTCAATGAGATATCTTATCTTGTGGTGAGTTTCACGCTTAGATGCTTTCAGCGTTTATCTCATCCAAACTTGGCTACTCAGCTATGCCATTGGTATGACAACTGATGCACCATCTGTTTGTCCATCCTGGTCCTCTCGTACTAAGGACAGCGCCACTCAAATATCTTCCGCCTGCGACAGATAAGGACCGAACTGTCTCACGACGTTCTGAACCCAGCTCGCGTACCACTTTAATGGGCGAACAGCCCAACCCTTGGAACGTACTTCCGCTCCAGGATGTGATGAGCCGACATCGAGGTGCCAAACCTCCCCGACGATGTGAACTCTTGGGGGAGATCAGCCTGTTATCCCCAGGGTAACTTTTATCCGTTGAGCGACGGCAATTCCACTCTCTTACCGCCGGATCACTAAGCCCGACTTTCGTCTCTGCTCGAATTGTCACTCTCGCAGTCAATCCACCTTCTGCCTTTACACTCTTTCATGCGATTTCTAACCGCACTGAGGTGAACTTTGGGCGCCTCCGTTACTTTTTGGGAGGCGACCGCCCCAGTCAAACTGCCCACCTGACATTGTCCTCAACCCGGCTTACGGGTTCAAGTTAGTTGTTCAATACCTTAAAGGTGGTATCCCAAGGTTGACTCCACTAGAACTGGCGTCCTAGCTTCTTTGTCTCCCACCTATCCTGTACATAAAGTACCGAACAACAATATCAAGCTACAGTAAAGCTCCATGGGGTCTTTCTGTCTTGTCGCAGGTAACTAGCATCTTCACTAGTACTACAATTTCGCCGAGTATGTTGTTGAGACAGTGCCCAAATCATTACGCCATTCGTGCGGGTCAGAACTTACCTGACAAGGAATTTCGCTACCTTAGGACCGTTATAGTTACGGCCGCCGTTCACTGGGGCTTCGGCTCAAAGCTTCGATTGCTCTAACTTCTCCCCTTAACCTTCCAGCACTGGGCAGGCGTCAGCCCGTATACCTCATCTCTCAATTTGGCACAGACCTGTGTTTTTGCTAAACAGTCGCTTGGGCCTTTTCTCTGCGACCTATATTTCACTATAGGCGACCCTTCTCCCGAAGTTACGGGTCCATTTTGCCGAGTTCCTTAACAAGGGTTCTCCCGTTCGTCTTAGGATTCTCTCCTCACCTACCTGTGTCGGTTTGCGGTACGGGTATCTGTATATTCGTTAGCAGCTTTTCTCGCCAGTGTGACTTCCCGGGCTTCCTTACTCTAATTTCAGTCCACATCGCATCTCAGCCTTTCAGCATGCGTACTTCACTACATGCCAGCCTTAATACTTGTACGGAGTTGTCCATTACCCCGCTCCTTAAAGCCTCCTGTGTCACTGCTTCACTCAGTCACATACAGATAGTACTGGAATCTCAACCAGTTGTCCATCGCCTACGACATTTGTCCTCGGCTTAGGTCCCGACTTACCCTGGGCGGACGAGCCTTCCCCAGGAATCCTTAGGTTTTCGACGGCACAGATTCTCACTGTGCTCTCGCTACTCATACCGGCATTCTCTCTTGTGTTTCGTCCACCGCTCCTTCCGGTACGGCTTCTGCCTACAACACAACGCTCCTCTACCAATGCATTGCTGCATTCCATCGCTTCGGCAATACGTTTCAGCCCCGTGATATCTTCGGCGCACCATCACTCGACCAGTGAGCTATTACGCACTCTTTTAATGAGTGGCTGCTTCTAAGCCAACATCCTGGTTGTCTCTGCAATCGCACATCCTTCTCCACTTAACGTATATTTAGGGGCCTTAGCGGATGGTCTGGGCTGTTTCCCTTTTGACGACGGAACTTATCTCTCGCCGTCTGACTCCCGAGTATAAGATCATGGCATTCGAAGTTTGATAAGGTTCAGTAAGCTTTGAG
>JAQXLY010000008.1 GCA_029012365.1 Lachnospiraceae bacterium
TATCATTACCGGTATAAAAAAACAAATATTTTATTCAATCAGGAAAGGAAATGTGTCAATGAATAAGTTAAAGGATTGGGAAAATCAATATGTCACGCAGAGGAACCGATATCCGATGCATACCCCTTACGGTGCATATGAATCCGTTGAGCAGGCGTTAACTAACAACCGCAATGCATCCGCTTTTGTAATGAGCTTGAATGGTTTATGGAAATTCCGGCTGTATCCATCTCCGGAAGAAGCGGAACCATTCTGGCAGACTGATTTTGACTGCTCCGACTGGCAAAGCCTGCCTGTTCCGGCAAACTGGGAATATCACGGATACGGCAAACCGGTTTATACCAATATTCTCTATCCTTTTAAGAGAGAAAACGGATCACAGCCCTTCGAGATGGAATCAACTTCCGGCAACTTTGATTTAAATGCCCCTTTTGTTCCGAAGGACAATCTGAATGGCTGCTATATTCGGACTTTTGACATCCCGGAAAACTACATCGGCAGACAAATTCTTATTGATTTTGGCGGTGTCGAATCCTGCTTTTCTCTATGGGTTAACGGACAGGAGGTAGGGTATTCACAGGACAGTAAGCTGAATGCTGAGTTCGACCTGACGGACTACATTCACGCCGGCAAGAATACGATTGCGGTCTCTGTTCTTCGCTTCTGTGACGGAAGTTATTTGGAAGATCAGGATTATTGGCATCTGTACGGCATTTTCCGGGATGTGCGTATTATTGCGAAGCATAAATGCCATATCATGGACTACAAGGTCGATACCAAATTTCAAAACAACGATTTTACCACCTCCACGTTGATGGTTACCATCTGGCCAAACCAATCGTATCCTCTTTTTGGTGAGCACTATGTAAAGCTCTCCCTATATGATAAAAACAATACCAAGATAACAGAGTTCTGCTCAAAACCTTTTTCCGAATACCAAGCATATTTAGCCCCAAAATATGTCGCTCAGGTATCCGCCACGGTGGAGCATCCGGTGCTTTGGACAGCGGAGACTCCGGAACTATACACATTAGTTTTGGAATTGCAGGATAAAAACGAAACAACCATAGACATCGAAAGCTGCCGTGTCGGATTTCGTCAGCTCGAAATCACCGAACGAGGCATTCTTACGCTCAACGGCGAAAGACTGATCATCCGAGGTGTAAATCGTCATGAATTCTGCCCTGAATCCGGTCGCGCTGTCTCTGTAGATAGAATGAAAGAAGAAATCTTTTGTATGAAACGTTTAAACTTTAACGCTGTTCGCACCTGTCACTATCCTAATAACACAATCTGGTATGATCTTTGTGACGAATATGGTATTTATCTTGTAGACGAAGCAAACATTGAAACACATGGTTACGGAGGCGGCCTGAGTTCTTCTCCGGAATGGATGAATGCTTACATGGAACGTGCTACCCGCATGGTGCTTCGCGACAAAAACCATCCATCTGTTCTTTTCTGGTCACTCGGTAATGAGTCCGGAGCCGGTGTGAATCACGCTGCCATGTATGGTTGGATAAAAGAATACGATAAGACTCGTTTCGTACAATACGAATCCGGCTTCCCTAAATCCAATATCACTGATATTCTCTGCCCGATGTATCCTGATATGGATTGGGTTGCCGGTCTCATGGCTGATGAAACGGATCTTCGTCCAATGATTTTATGTGAATATGCTTATGCAAAAAGCAACAGTACCGGCAATTTCAAGGATTTTTGGAATTACATTCACAAATATCCTCGCTTTCAGGGAGGCTTCCTCTGGGACTTTGCCGATAAAGCAATTGCCGTTAAAAATTCTGTATCAGGAAAAACGAAATATTGTTATGGTGGTGCTTTTGATGAGGATGTTGTAGACGGCACTCCGGATATGTGCTTAAACGGCATTGTTTTCGCCGATTTGAGCTATAAACCCGGTGCTTATGAAGTTCGAAATGTTCAGTCCCCTGTTATCCTACAAGCCGCCTCTGACTGGTCCGGTAAACAGTTCATCAGAGTAACCAATCATTATCATGTACTCGACTTAAGCCATTTGGAATTTACTTATGAAGTGGTAGAAAATGGTTCTACTGTTTTCTCAGGAACCTTTGGTCCCCTGCATACGCCTGCCGGTACCTCTGAATTCGTTCCTTATCCGGAATTACCTGCGAAATTCCATGGGGAAGCATATCTAAATATTTATGCTAAGTTCTCATCTGACACGGCATACGCTCCTGCCGGCACAGAAATCTACTGCTGCCAGCTTGCGCTAAACCATGCTGTTTATATGCCTGAGATTGCCAAACAGCCTGTTTGCCCTCTCTCCTTCAACGAAACAGATAAAAGCATTACCATAGATGGCACAGGCACTCATATTATATTCGATAAGAAAAGCGGTACTTTTACCGAATATCAAACCAATCATTGTGATTACCTGACGGGCGGTATCGATACCTTCTGCCGCGCCGCAACAGGCATTGACGAAGGCTGTCATGATACGAACAATTATTACTATGATTGGGTTTCTCAAGGAATTGATCATCTTCATAAAGAAATAACCTCTATTTCTGTGTCTGCGACAGAGACCGAAATAAATATTCAGACAAAGGCAGTTTTCTTCCCTATGAACGAAAACTGCCATATCGAACCATTGCTTACCACCGAAACGCTGTATCGTATTGACAGCAGTCATATGACAATTTCCAATCAGGTCATTAATTGCTGTGATATTGATACGCTTGCAAGAATTGGTTTATCCTTCCGTCTTGATTCTAGGTTCGATAAGCTGTCATGGTATGGCAAGGGTCCTTGGGAGACCTATGCTGACCGCAAGCATTCTGCATTTACCGGCTGCTACCACTCCACAGTGAAGGAACAGCATGTTCCTTTTGTAAGGCCTTGTGAGTGCGGTGGTCATGAAGATACACGGTATGCTCTTTTATCCGACGGTGTTCATTCTGTGCAAATCACCTGCAATCAGGATTTTCATTTCAGTGCTTTGCCTTATTCTTTGGATGAATACCAAAATGCCATGTATGACTATGATTTGCCCGATACTTCAACAGGTACCTGGCTCATCATTGATTCTGTTCATGCGGGTCTCGGAGGCGATACCGGTTGGTTCAGGAATATTCACCCTGAATATCGCATTCCTTCCGGAAGATACCGGTATGAATTTACCTTTATCTTTCATTAAAGTGCATTCGGCACTCTCAACTCCCCCACCCCTCATTCATGAGGGGTGGTCTTTCATATAAATAAAATGCACCTCCGATTATGATTAAATTGTTTCCGTTGAGTCTGGTGCAGCTAAGCTTTCTTCCGGCTCTGAAAGCTGCCATCAGAGGTAGTAATGGCGGTATCAGAATCAATAATAATAATTTTACCATCTTCTAAAACTACCTTTTCATTTTCAACTACAGATACACATCCTTCAAAGTTCACAGCTATTTTTTCTCCAACAGGTGCAGTATTCAAATCTCTCTCTACACTGTAGTTGAACTCTCTGGGTGGCAACCTGCCACCCAAAATCATGCCTGAAAATGAAAATGCAGTAATAATTGTGGTCAACTATTACTGCAAAAATGGCTGTTCCCAGCGGGAATCGAACCCACAACTAGCGCTTAGGAGTTCAAGTCCACACAGAAAACACATATCATTATCTGTAAATCTAAGTCAAGGAAAGCCTTGATTTTTCTAACCTTCCTGTTAATTCGTGTCAAAATAAGAAAACAGAAAATCATTCAAGGAAAGAGGGCTTAGCTGACAAAATGATGACACTGTCACCCTGAGGGTTCAACCATTCCGTTCCTACGAATTCATATCTATGGCTACCATTCGCTCTTATCAAAGCAGTAATGATAACACTATTTTCTTATTAGATTACCTATATTATATCGTGCATGAGGTCGGATGTCGATGGTTTTTTGACCATTATTTACTCTATTTTACTCATATACTCTTATATATATAAAGATGAAAGTTACTACTCCTATCTTTACTATGCCAACCATACTAACATACCGATAACCTGAAGTTGTACATCCTTCAATATTTTATCACATAATTTTTATATGGTATAGATATCATCATCTCCTCATAAATAAAAAACGATACTGCATAATTTTTGTCTACACAATATCGTCTTTCTTCCCATATTATACCTTCATTGTCTTTGCCAGTGATGTAAGCAGTGCCGCCATCTCCAGGTTACCAAGCACCTTCATCAATAGCTCTGCATCTACTCCCTCCGGTACCGCAACGCCCTGTGACTGTTACTGTCTTTCTCACATTCGATCATATATCGGAGTCCTTCCGTGTATCCGTCTACAATTCCCAAAAAATCTGTATAGTGCTTGATGATGATATCCACTCTCTTTGCCGAGCTGGCATCCACATATATCTTGATGCAGCTGAGGAAATGGTGAGAAATCACGATTATTATGATGCCACGGGCTACACTACCATGCATTGGTGTATTCTCGGTGAACCCGATATCTACGACCTTGACGGATGTTTGGGCGATATTCATTCACTGACCAAAGAGCAGGTGATTAATATCCTTACGAGGGAAGATAATAAAATTAAATTCAGGCAGGATGATTTGCTTATCATTGTATATCCAAGTAATGCGGAGGAAGCCTGGGAGCTTATCGAATCCTTACAATAGATCCTGATACTGGAAATTACAATAATCCGTAATATAAATATGAAAAAGCAAAATGATATTACGGAATTACAAAAAACTTATTGGCAATCTCTTTACAATGATGTATTATGAAATTACGGAAAAACATAAAACAATTACGTAATTATAAAAATACCGTGCCGATTATTTGATTTGGAGGAGATTGATTATGTCTAGAGATTATGGAATGGAAATTGATTCACTGAAAGAGCAGATGGATGCCTTACAAAAAATGATGGCATCCATGATGGAAGTCAACAACCGGGTTAAGAATGAGAGAATCGGTCATGTGGAGAAGATGAAGCATATGCATCCGAATGAGCATATCAACGCCTGCCTTGACGAGATGGAGAATATTGTGGGTAAAAGCGGGCAGACGGGAAGCGTCACATACTTTGGACTTTTTGCATCAAGCGGAAGACAGTCTACATGGGTTAAGAATTGCATCAACACAGATGACCTGCTCAACCTGATTGCTAACAATGTTGCTGAAAAGGTCCTTTCCTGCCTGGGAAATGCGGACAGACTTAATATTCTGCTCGCACTTTTGAAGAAGCCGATGAGTGTTGCTGAGCTGGTGACAGAATGCAAGCTGAATTCTACCGGTCAGGCGTATCATCATATGAAGCCTCTTTTGGCAGCAGACCTGATTACCGAGGATGCCAAGGGAATTTATGTTGTGCAGCCTTACAGGGTTCAGGGAATCATCATGCTCCTGACAGGTATCTGTGATATGTCTGATGAGACATATTCTAAGAGCAACTGGAACGGCGAAGAATAGACAACGAATGACCTTGAAGAAACAGAATGAAATTTTATTGTTTTTCTTAATGAAGGGGGAATTATGAGAATTGAAATAAAAGAAGATGGAACCTGGTTTCATGGCTCAAATAGAAGATTTGATGTGTTAAGGGAAGGTAGCACTATTACACAGTGGCAGGCACTGGCTGAAGCTTTTTCACATCAACCGAGCAGATTGGGATACGATGATGATGGTATAATCGGACATAATGGGACAGAATATGGTTATCTATATATCATTGATGAATCGATTAAAGTGGGAGTTGATGTATATCAGCATCCCCAAACAACTATGGACAGGAATGCAGAGTTCCTGACAAAAAGGGATTTGAAAGTGAAGTATATTAAGGACTTACCGATATGATATCAGGTACGGAATTCGCTATGTGAATTTCATAGAAGAACTGCATATTCAAACCAACGAATTCCTTGAAAAAATGCATTGTGAATATTCTTCTGCGGTAACACCGCCAGTCCGGCAGACAGGAAACCGCCTGTCCGGGCTAACGGAAACCGCTAGTGCGAGTTTACTCGCGTAATGCTTTGTCTAAACCGTAGACCTCTCGCATTGAGATGTCGTTCTCGGCATCGATGCTTGTGATGTTGATTTTGCTTCGCTATCTGATAAGCCCGCATCTCTTTTTTTATTTTCTTGTATTCGCTGTAAGCTGCTTTTTTCTCTGAAAACAGTTTTGCAAATTCCTCATTCAGCTTCTTTACCTTCGGAATTTTTCCATCCGGCAGTTTTGAAAATGCTTCCTTTGCCGCCTTGTGAAGAGTGATTTCATCCCGGTGTGCCTCGAAAAATTTCTTACTATACCCCGATTTTCTGTAAGCAATGTATGCTTGTCTGGTCTTGGCATAATTGAAAATGTGAGTCTTGATCACTTTATTTGCTGCCATCTTCTCCTCTGCATAGAGCTTTTCTTTGATATCCTCTGCAAATTCCTGCTTAAATGTTTCGTAATTCATAGTTTTCCTCTCTTTCTCAGTAGAAACCATAAAATCCATAACCCTGTATTCATCTGGGATGTTCTCACGGTCTCCATCGTAATATTCTGTAAAAGATTCCTGTGTATCTCTCACATATCCATAATCTGTAAACTGTCCCATTTCGTTAATGACCACATCTCTGCCGTAGGCCTCATAATTAATGTAATCAGCAGGATAATCCGGAATTTCCACCATACCAAGTTCTTCGATATAGTAATGTCCCAGATCAGCATTGCTTTCTACTCCCGGATAGATTTCATACTTATCCAGGTTATCAATAAGATTGATCACATCTATAATGCTGCCTGTATAATCACTGATCTGCATTGCCGCCTGAAAATGTTTATAATCATGATCATCCAGCTCATCGAGCTTGGAAGCCAGATAATTGAGTTCATCTAGGTTTTCATATTCTCCCAGCTTTTCATACATCTCATCAACATAACAGTCATAATCACTAATGAACCATTCTTCATAAGGATTACCGAAATCATCTTTTAAGCCGATTCCAATTCGTTCAAATACTTTTTGCAGTTCTTCTGATGTGGTGGGAAACTTCACCCATTCGCCGACCAACTCACCCTCGTTGTATTTTCCAAGATTGGTGATGAAGGCTTCAAACGGACAGTCATGGTCATATTCATATGCCATGCAATTTCCTCCTGATTTTATTATTCAGGTCGTCACCTGATTTTGGCATCAAAAAAGCGCCATACCCATCACCGATCCGGTAATGAGCTGACGCTTCATTCTTGATCCATATTCTTCTGCAAAAGAGAAACAAATGCCTGACCGCTCTCGCGTTTCATGTATCATTTGTCTATGATAATATTATCACACCCCTATTCAGAAAAAAAGAGTCAAAATAGTAGTCAAACCGTAGTCATTTGTAACAAAATAGTAGTCAAACCGTAGGCGTTCGTCGCGGTTATTCAGATTCCTGTGCTTTTATGCCTTTCCACGATATCAGACCTAGTATCACAGTAACTGTAAAACATATTACCATAACTGTATTTCTCTGAATTTCTGTATCATATGCTTTCCAGCCTGCACCTATTATTGCAACTGCTATACTTACAAAGATTGTAAAAATAATTCTTCCTGCCAAGAACGCATGTTGTAAAATCATTGATGCGATGAATATTACAAAAGCCACTGTAATGTAGACAGCCACATGCCACTCTCTTGTATAAGTAGTGTCTGCTGATTAACCTGCATAAGCAGGTAACCAGCCCTCCTTAAACTTCAAAATACCCAACAGATAAAAAAGTGCAGAAAGTATCCGTTGCTGCATCCTTACGATGTTCGCAACAAATACAGATAATGCGATAGAGGTGAGCTGCGTTTCTTCCAGCTTGGTCATGTTTTTGCCCATTCCATAGCAGCGCTTGGTTAAACTGAATCTGCGCTCTACTTCGATTCTATTGGTATTATCCTGATATTCTATCTTTTTTTCTGTTTTCGTTGTTGTTTTGTTTGGTCTTCCAAGCTTCGGACCGGATAATCTTATGCCATGCTTTTGGCAAAAGGCTCTGTTATCTCTCGTCCGACATATCTGGTCTGCAAGAACCCGTTTGGGATAGTATCCGGTTCGCTCATAATAAGCACTGACAGCGTCCTGCAGGCAAGTGCTTTCATTGTAGGCATCGAAGGATATATTTTCAATCCTTGCATACCCTTCAGCATCAATACTAAGATCCAGCTTTGCCCCAAACTCTACGGGTGCCTTCACTTTTCCTCACACGATTGGTCTGATCCAGGGCTGGCTGATACTCACAATCCGGTTCTCCACCTTGTGAACCTTGTTGTCATACATGTATTGCTGCTGTTCATAAAGCTTGAAGATGGTGAGTATTGTAGCAATGTCCTTTTGCTTAGGTGCATATCCGGCTGACAGGAAATTTTCCAGATATCCAATATCCCGCCTGACATAGGAAAGCTGCTTTTTCAAAACCTTGTGGATTTGCTTTGCTGAGTGTTTCTTTGATTTTGCAAAGCTGAGATAATTTCTTCTTGCTGCTTTGCAGTCTCTTCGGGGAAGATCGACACCATATGTTTTGTGGAACCACAAAATCATTTCTTCCAGCTTTTCTCTGGCTTCATTCAGCAGAGATATGTCCTGAGGATATCGGATATACACCGGTGCACAGGTTGCATCGATGGTCAGAGTGCCTTTGTTTTCCGGCTCCTCTGATAGGTCTGAATCGCCGGACCCAGTATCGGAAGGTGGGTTCTGATCGTCGTTGTCATCCCCTTTTTTATCAGGCTTATTCTCCTCAAGCAGATACTCGTTTGCTTCCATGAGCATTCTTGCATTGATGCGCTTTCTAAAAAGAACCAACGTACTTGCATCAAATGGCGAAGTTTCCTGATAACCGGACAAACCGATAAAATACTGCAGATAGGGATTTCCCGTTATCTGCTGCACAAGTTCTCTGTCTGAATACTGGAATCTGGTCTGTATAATCAGTGCACCAAGAGCCATACGTAAAGGCTTTGCGACATTCCCGGTTTTACTCTTGAAAAGATGCTTATATTTCTTTTCGAACACATCCCACGGGATCATATCCGCCATCTTGATCCAACGATTTTCCGGATTCATATGCAATCCCATGGGCTGGTTGAAATCGAGGAAGGATGATTGTAACTTGTTGTCTGATTTGTACATTTTTGGCTCCTATATGGTAGTATTTTTCAAAAAATCTGCTCGAAAATCGAACTGCTAGATTCGATTTCCTCACAAATAATTCTACCATACACGGCGACAAAATGCAGTAAAATCAATGGATTAGAGCTGAATTAATCTTAATCAGCAGACACTAATTATCTTTTTTATTGCATTTTTCATAAGCATATTTACCCTTCAATATTATAAAATGCACTAGTCATTTCATTGCAGGAATCCAGTATGCACTCTATTTTTTCACTAAGGCCGCGTATCCATCCTTTTACGGGACTGTTGTTTTATCGTTACGCATCTTTCATTATTTAGTGGATGTTTTATGTGCTTTCCAGTAGATAGTACATCCTCCTTCCCGCTAATCTGAAACCTCTGCCTCTATGATATGTTTGGTGATAAACTGAGCCAAATACAACAATCTGATTTTCTGAAACTTTTCCAGAAAAGGCTTCGTCATCATGGTCGGCGGATTAAGGAAAAGCCCTTTCAAGCAGATTGAGATAGCGGTGGCTTTAATGTTGATTTCGTTTTTTGGAAATGGTTTTCCTCAATTCTACCAGAAGATCATTATGGCGGTGCAGTTTAAGCTTTGGGAAAGCCTCAATCATACGCAGCTGCTGATATGTTAGGTTCTCAGAAAGCGTATTCCTGCGCTGTTTAATGGTCTCGTATGCCGCAGAATCCTTTAACCTTCCAATAGCAATGGCTTTTCTCTTTTCCAGCGCAGCCGCATGTTCCTCCATTTTTTTCTGGAAATCTACCATTCCACACACCGATGACACGGTATCAACAATAAAACCAGCAAAAATTACGACCGTCAATACCCGTCTATATAGAATGGGGACTGCATCTACCCACCCGCAAATAACTGGATGAATAATCAAAATTAGCAGGACGGAAAACAAGCCAAAAACAACCGCCCCCAACAAGCAAACTCGTCCATTTATGTTAAGCAACCTTTTGGAATAATCCCACCATCTTGCGTGGAATAACTTTTCCATTCCGTAAGAAGTCAGATACTCCAACACACAGGCCACGATGGCCCCCAGCAAAAACAGGGCTACCGGATTGGTTATGTGCCCAAAAATCAGAATCATTAGCAAGGCACCTGTTCCGTAAATTGGGCAGTAAGGTCCGTTTAAGAATCCACGGTTGACAAAATGTCTTTGGCCGATGGAACAAATAATTGTTTCATACAGCCATCCAATGAAACTGTATAAGATAAACCAGAGAAAGTATGTTATGATCTTGTCCATTTCAATACCCCATAGGCGGCCACCGTACAACCGCCTTTGAAAAACGCATTAGTGATTACATATCCTTTCTGTTAGGGTTCTTGCTCTATCTCGCAATATTCGGCATCGATGACCTCCGGCAGCTGGTGACGGATGATCTTAACGGCAGTCAGAATGGTGATCAAATTCAGCACGCCTTCGGTAATGAGTGTCACCCCCAGCAGGATCATCACGACCTGGGCGCTTTCCGAAGGGCGTAGGACCAGCAGGAAACCAGCAGCACCTGTCAGAATTGCCACGGCTAGAATCAGCCACCACTTTTGAATGCCAAAGGCTTTGGAATCAATGGAAATCTGTATTTTGAGGAGCGCGTCTGCCAGGACACAGATGCCCATAACAATGCAGATAAGATTAACCATTGCATCTGTACGGATGATCAGAATGATGCCAAGTGCCACGAGCAGAATGCCAAAGGCCAAATCAAATTGAAATGCCAGCCTGTATAAGTCTTTGGAACAATAGCCGACGATCTTTACCAAGCCGAATAACATCATGATTCCTCCGCCGAGCCAGCATAGCAGCGTCACCGAAAAATCAGGCACAGCAATCAGCACGAGGCCCAGAATACAAAACAGGACGGAAATCATGATATAACCAATTTTTGCTGCTTTAATCCGATTGTTCAGTTGCACAATAAATACCTCCTTGTTTTATCAATATTCTCATGATGCCGGAAGTCCATGCAGATAGCCGGATTGCCCAAAGCGACCCTTGGGACAATCCGGCTATTAGGACCTTCTATCACAAAATCAGATGATATCCTGCCAAAGCTGTGGCAAGTTTGTCTGTTCCCAAGGTAATTCCGCAGTATTTGAGCCAAAGTGACCATAGCTTGCAGTGTGTCTGTAAAACGGTGTTCGCAGAGAAAGTCGGTCAATGATAGCAGAGGGGCGCAGGTCAACCGTTTTGAGAATCAGTTCCTGGATCTGGTCTGCCGGGAGCTTTCCCGTACCGAAGGTGTCTACCAGGAGGGATACCGGTTGGGCAACGCCGATGGCATAGCTGATCTGAATCTCACACTTGTCTGCCAAACCTGCCGCTACCACATTTTTCGCCAGATACCGGGCCATGTACGCACCGCTTCTGTCCACCTTGGAGGGGTCTTTCCCAGAGAACGCGCCGCCGCCATGACGGGCATAGCCGCCGTAGGTGTCCACAATCAGCTTTCTGCCGGTA
>JAQXLY010000009.1 GCA_029012365.1 Lachnospiraceae bacterium
TCACCTCCACGTGTTCTGTAGTGTGTCAGTCTTATAAAGGAATTGTATCAGAAGGTAGATAGATAAGAAAGCGGAAGTTGACTAATGGGTTTCATAACCCCATTGGTGCCTTTCGCAGAAAGGTGGATTATAAAAATGAAAAAGGGATTATTGGCAGGAGCACTGTTTTGCGCGGTAATGTTATTTGCAGGCTGCGGAAAAGAGTATGCCAACGGAGAGGTTGTCGTATATAACTGGGGAGAGTACATTAACGAAGATGTAATTGAGATGTTTGAAGAGGAATATGACATCAAGGTGGTTTATGATACCTTTACGGAAAATGAGGATATGTATCCGTTAATCAGCATCGGTGAGGTAAACTATGATGTGGTTTGTCCGTCCGATTACATGATTAACCGTATGATTAAAGAGGATTTGCTTGCAGAGCTTAATTATGACAATATTCCGAACATTAAGAACATCGACCCTGCCTATTTAAAGAGTGCGGAGGAGTTTGATCCGGGCAATAAGTATTCCGTACCGTACTGCTGGGGAACGGTCGGTATTCTTTACAACAAGACAATGGTAGATGAGCCGGTGACGAGCTGGTCCGCAATTTTTGATGAGAAGTACGCGAAAGAGATTCTTATGATTGACAGTGTGCGCGACGGCATGGGAATTGCATTAAAGTATCTCGGATATTCCATGAATTCTTTAGAGGAAGCACAGCTTGAGGAGGCAAAGCAGCTTTTAATCGCACAGCGCCCGTTTGTGCAGGGGTATTTTGTAGATGAGGTCAGAAATAAGATGATTGGTGGGGAAGCAGCGCTTGGAGTTATTTATTCCGGTGAGGCAATCTATACCCAGAGGGAAAACGAAGATTTGGTATATGTTGTGCCGGACGAAGGCTCTAATGTATGGATTGACGGCTGGGTAATTCCAAAGAACGCCGATAATAAGGAAAATGCGGAAAAATGGATTAATTTTATGTGCCGTGAGGATATCGCACTGATGAACTTCGAGGAAATCACGTACTCTACGCCGAATGCCGCAGCACGTGAATTAATCGAGGATGCGGATATTAAGAACAGTACCGTTGCATTCCCGGATGAGGCGACCTTAGAGCGGTGTGAAACCTTCAAGTACCTTGGGGAGACGGAAGAGATTTACTTAAATAAGTGGAACGAGATGAAGGCTACGCAGAACTAAGGGACAGGGGAATCTATGACATATAAGGAAGAACTGAATCAGGTATTACAACTTCATCTGAACCGGCTGACGAAAGGAAAGGGCTGCACGGTGCAAGGCACTGTGTGGCCTTGTGTCATACTATAGTGGAGAGAGGAGAAACTGTAACATGAAACGGGAGAAAAGTTTTACGGGGAGAATTATTCGAAACAATTTTTATGCCATGAAGGAGGCTATGGCAATTTCGAAAAAACGAGTCATATGTTCCGTCATCAAACGACTCATCGAGTATTTACTGTGGGTATTTTACAGTGCTTTTTTTGTAAGGTATATTCTGGATGCGATAGAGCAGGAAAAGCCGTTAAAGGAAATCCTGACAGCTATCTTTATTATCGGTGGGATAAGCTTGTTACTGGAACTTTTTCTATATTATTGCAGCAATGTGCTGTTTCCGGCGTGGGATGTTAAAATCTTTCATGAGCTTTACAGGAAGGTATATAAAAAAGCGGAAAATGTGGAAATCGGATGCTACGAGAACAAGGAGTTCTATGATAAGTTTTCCACGGCGATTGATGATATGGGGAATAAGCTGTGCCAGTGTGTGGACAATATGAGTACGGTCATCTGCGGCACCATTGGAGGTGTGCTTGCCTGTTATACCATGGTGGAAATCGACCCGTGGACGGTGATATTTTTAGCTGCACCGCTTCTCGGAAACTTTTTGTTTGCTCCCAAAATGAACAAGATTTTCTATGACAGATATCAGGACGGAGTGCCGTATGACCGGAGACTTGCCTATGTGAACCGAATTATGTACCTGAAAGAGTACGCCAAGGAATTTCGTCTGTCTGATGTGTTTCATGTGGTAGAAGACCAATATGCCGGGGCAACGGAAGGAAAAGCGGGTATCTGGAAACCGTATTTTAAGCGTGCCTTCCCGTTAGGAATGCTGCAATATTTTTTCTCTTACATGGTAATTTTTGAAGGTATTCTTTTATACGGAGCGTATCAGGCGATTGTGCCGGTCACACCGACAATTACATTTTCCCAGATGGCGGTGCTTACCAGTGTGATGGTAACGGCTTCGTGGGTGTGGGTACAGGTAATTAATGCTGTAAACCGTAGTACGGAGAACAGTCTGCTGGTGGAAAATCTGCGGAATTTCCTTGCGTATGAAGAAAAAATACCGGAGAATGTGGAGGGAGTTTTGCCGGAGTCCGAGATGAAATCTATAGAGTTTTCTCACGTCAGCTTCTCTTATCCGAACGGGACACCGGTGCTTAAGGATGTTTCTTTTCGGATAGAACCGGGAAAGAGTCTTGTGTTAGTCGGGCATAACGGTGCGGGAAAGAGTACGGTGATTAAGCTGTTGCTGCGTTTGTATGACCCGACCGAGGGGGTAATCCGGTTAAACGGACGGGATATCCGCGAATATCAGCTTGCGGCTTATCGAAATCTGTTTGCCTGCGCCTTTCAGGACGGTACAATATTACCGGGAACGGTACGGTACAATGTGCTGATGGGACGGGAAGGAAGCGATACGGAGGTCGTGGAAGCACTTCGTAAGGCCGGTGTTTATGAGAAGATACAAAGCCTGCCGTTTGGCTTAGATACGCCGCTTACCAAGGAGTTTGACGAGAACGGAACGTTACTGTCCGGCGGAGAATATCAGAAGGTGTTAGTAGCAAGAGCGTTTGCCAAACAGGCGGTTGTTTCGGTGTTTGACGAGCCTTCTTCAGCACTGGACCCGATTGCGGAGCATGAGCTTTTGTCCGGCATTTTGCAGGAAACGGACGGTAGGACGAGAGTTTTGATTTCGCATCGCTTATCCTGTGTAAAAAGCGCGGATTATGTGCTTTTGTTCGAAAACGGACAGATTGCGGAGGAGGGAACCCACCGGAAGCTTATGGATGAAAAAGGGAAGTATGCAGAGCTTTACAGGGTACAGGAGCAGAATTATTGTGCCATAAAGGAAGGACAGGAGGTGGACGGGAATGAGTGCTAAAAAGAACAGTATGAGTACGGGGCGTATGCTGTCCAACAATTTCTTTCTCCTTCGCCTGCTGTTTCAGGGGACGCCGCTCTACGCCGTCAGCATTATTGTGGAGGCTGTGCGCCACAATCTGGTAAACTTTTTGGAGCAGACCGTTTGTGTATATCTGATTCTGGATGTGATAGAGACAAGGAAACCGTACCGGAATATATTGTGGGTAGTAGGATTGTTTTTATTGCTGGATTTTGCGGCCGCGGCAATCAGCAACCTATATGAGCAGCGGATTAAGTTAAAATATCTTCCGGCTGCACAGAAAAAGTTAAAGGAGCTGCTGTATCAAAAGGCAGGGACGGTTGATTTGGCATGCTACGATAATGTGGTGTATTATGACGATTTTATGCTGTCGTTGTCCGAGGCGGACAATGCAGTCAGCCGGGCGGAACAGCTGCTTAGGATGGTATTCGGAAGCGTGACGGTGTTACTTTGCTACGGAACCTTTTTTGCTACGCAGGATGTGACTTCGATTCTGTTTGTATTGCTGTCCTTCGGTCTTCGGACTGTCTTTTCCAACTTATTGAACAAATGGCGTTATACGATAAGGCAGAAGGAAAATCCGTTGCTGCGAAAGAGAGAGTATGTAAAGCGAATCTTTTACTTGCAGCAGTATGCGAAAGAGCTCCGTTTAAACAAAGAGGCATCGGTGAGCATGCACGAAGAGTTCGACCGGGTAAATGAGGAATTGTACCGGTTACATAAGTCCATGGGAAAGAAAAGCTTTTTATTAGATTTTGCGGCAAAGTACCTCATGTCGGATTTTATGCTTGATATCGTATATGTATTGTATCTGATTGTGCGGGCAGTGCTGTTACACTCCGTGACGTTAAGTAGTGTGGTAGTGCTGTATAATTCGGCGGCAAACCTACGCCGGGGCTTTGCTACGGTGGCGGATCTTGGGCCGCATATGGTGGAAACTGGGTTGTATGTGGAAAAGATTCGGGCATTTCTTGCAAAGGAAAGTGAAATTGTAAATCAAAAAATCTGTGAGATACCGGAGGGCGCAGGGGTGTTGGAGTGTCGCAACGTGTCCTTTGGCTATCAAGAGGGAAAATTGATTTTGCAAAATGTAAACTTAAAGATTCGGGCAAAGGAAAAGGTTGCCCTGGTAGGCTATAACGGCGCGGGAAAAACAACACTGATTAAGCTTTTGTTACGTTTATATGACCCGACGGAAGGCGAGATTTTGCTTAACGGTGTGGATATCCGAAATTATGATGTGGAGGAATACCGCCGCTACATCGGGGTGGTATTTCAGGACTTTAAGCTGTTTGCGGCAACAGTGGCTGAAAACGTGGTGATGGACAGGGTGACAGATGACAAAGATGGCGCTATACTGGAAGCAGTGAAAAAGAGTGGTTTTTATGAGAAGCTTTCGACGTTTCCTGACGGTCTTTTGCAGGAATTGACAAAGGAATTTTCGGAAGAAGGAACCGACCTTTCCGGCGGTGAAGCCCAGAAGCTTGCGGTAGCCAGAGCCTTTTATAAAAATGCGGGACTGGTGTTCCTTGACGAGCCGTCGGCGGCATTAGACCCGATTGCGGAGTATCAGCTGAACCGCGCCATGAAAGAAGTGGCAAAGGAGAAAACGGTGTTATCCATTTCCCATCGGCTGTCCACTACGAGAGGTGCGGACGTCATCTATGTCATGGAGCAGGGGCGTGTCATTGAACAGGGAAGTCATGCAGAGCTTTTGGCAAAGGGCGGCGTTTATGCCACGATGTGGGAAGTGCAGGCAAGCAGATATGCGTAGGAGATGACAGAACCGGCAATGATATATAGGGAGAGGGGATAATATGGAATTGAAATTGTAGGAGAAGAAATGCAAAGAGTAAAATCTCGGTGAGCCTGTCTGTCAACCGACCTGGCTGACGGGCGGATTTACGCATAAAAGATAGATATATTTAAACGAAGGGAGAAATGCGTTATGATATTAAAGGACTGCTATGATATGTTCGGAGGAAACTATGAAAGTGTGACGCAGCGCATTTCCAGAGATGAGATGATAGAAAAGTTTGTATTAAAGTTTTTATCGGAGCCAAGTTATGATGTTTTATGCCGTACCTTGGAGGACGGGGATTATGCAGAAGCGTTTCGGGCGGTGCATTCATTAAAAGGAGTCTGTCAGAATCTGGGCTTTGTAAGGCTTGAGTATTCTACAGGTATTTTAACGGAGCTTCTCAGAAACAGCAGTGAAAAACGGATAAATAAAGAACAGTGTAAACAGGCTTTACAACAGGTATCCGCAGATTATAAAGAGGTGATTGATGCCGTCAGAAGATATGTTGTTGAAAACGGTATGGCTTATGAAGAATGAATTTGAGTACATGAAATCCCACTCTGCCAGAGGCTGTGAGTTTTTAAGTAATATAGAAAATGCATGGAATCGGGAATACGGAAAGATAAGCTATGAGATATGTAGCTATCATCACGAACGTTACGACGGAAAAGGCCATCCGGACGGACCTGGGGGTGATGACATTCCTATATCCGCCCGGATTGTATCTTTAGCCGGTGTTTATGATGCACTGGTGTCAGTCTGCTAACGGGATGGTCAGCTTTGCCTTAAATAAATCTCCGTCGGTTTCAACATAAAAGCTTCCGCCCTGAAGGGCAGCCAGACTTTCCGCAATGGAAAGTCCCAGACCGCTGCCTTCGTCGGAACGGGCGTCATCGCCTCTGGAAAAACGGGTTAAAAGCTCCTCCGGTGTCTTTGACAGAATGGATGCGGAGGTGTTTTTTATGGTCAGCAGAGCCAGACCCGTGCCTTCCGGAAGGTCCAGAGAGATAAATACTCTGGTGCCGGGAAGGGCATATTTGCATACATTGGACAGCATGTTTTCAATAATGCGGTGGGTGCAGGCACCGTCTGCAAGGACATTGACCGGATTCTCCGGAAGAGCCATGCAGAGAGTGCGGTTCTGCCCGGTCAGCCGTTCTTCAAAATCGCCTACTGCCTGCCTGAGAAGTTCTACTGCATTGAACCGTATCGGCTCAAGCTTCATGGTGCCGGAGGCAGCCTTCGAGGCTTCTACCAAATCATCAATCAGAGCTTTTAATCGCCATGATTTTTGTGATAGGATTTCTGCATATCCCGCAACGGTTCCCTCCTGCGGCAGCTCGTTTTTAATTAATTCGATATAGTTTATTATGGAAGTGAGCGGTGTTTTGATATCGTGTGATACATTGGTAATCAATTCGGTTTTCATACGCTCACTTTTTGTTTGTTCCTCTACCGCAAAGTGAAGACCGTCACAAATGTGGTTAATATCCTCTGACAGGCGTTTGTTTGACGGCAGCATGGATTCTGTCGAAATACGGGCAGACAAGTTACCGGCGGACATCTGGGAGGTGCTCCGGGTAATGCGGATCTGGTCTAATGTGTTCCGCAGATACACAAAAGCACAGAAACAGGCGCCGAGAGACAGAACAGGAATCCCGATAACCGGATCAGCTAATGTAATAAGTACCACCGAAATAAGAAACCATACAGTGCCTCCGCCTAAGTACAACACGGTTTTCCATAGAGCAGGGAGATTGGCAAAGAACTCCTTTAAGCTATGGAAGAGACGTATAAGCTGCTTTTTTACCGGCAGAAGGAAAAAGCGTCCCACAAAGGAGCTGCTTATAAGCGTTCCCGTCTTAATCCGGCGAATCAGGCTGAAATAAAGGATACCGATTAAAAAAAGGAAAACAGCCAGACAGCCCAGAATAACCAGTATCCACTGTCTGTATTGCGGGTAACAGGTAACAAACTCGGAAAACGGTTTGTCAAGGTAAAAATCGAAGTTGTCCCACAGGAAAGCCGGCAGCAAAAGCAGAGCGAGTATGGCACCCAGTATTAGCTCGGTAAAGATTCTGTCATAAAAGTGCAGGTGCACTGTAGTATCGTCACTTCGTCTTCCGCATAATACATGGGCAAAGTAAAACAAAATAATGGAAAAAAAGCTAAATAAAACAGTGTATTGAGGGCAGTTTTCAAAATCCTCTTTTGCCGCTGCAAAGTTATTGGAAAGCTCGGTAAACTCGTCTGTTACAAGGTTATCGGCTACAAATGCATACAGAAGATAGGCATTCTTCGGCGGTAAGAAAGGTTCGTTATCCGCAGAATCTCCTGAAATATCGGTATCTGATGATACAGAGTCAGGCAAGCCGCCCATGTCTTCTATACCTGAGATAGAAACGGATAGCAGGTAATCCATGTCATTTGATTCCGTTATGTCTTCGGTAATGCGGTAGTTATAATCATAATAAATATCCTTTGCCATTTCAGAGAGCGGACGCCGCAAAAAATCCATGGACCAAAGAAGATTGGAACGGTTCAAGACATCGGCGTTTCCGCCGCCTGTCATCGTACGGTTATTCTGGGTGTTTAGGATTAAGTACAGATTTTCCTGAATAATTCCTGAGGAAAGAAAATTTTCCAGACTTCCACTCTTTTTAACGGCATACTGTTCGAGTCCGGCTGAGTAATATTCTCTGCCGGTTATGGTATTTTTCACGTAATACTTGTAGTTTGTCGGTTCTTCGTTAAGCTTGCTGTGATAGTAGTAAAATGCGGTTTCGCTCGGTTCGTACACGTTATACAGTGCATTTTCCAAATCCGTTTCTGCGGTTTCGCCCTCCAAAAGCAATTCTAATTGTGAATCCAGTGACGTACAGCGCAGGGAATAGCCATCCTCCAGATAACGGACATACACGGCAGTACGCTCCACATATTTAGAAAAGAGTTCGGAATATTGTCTGGTTTCGTATACCGTTTTTGCATTTCTGTAAAGAATAGGCGCGCGAAAGGTTAAAAAGCCGTAAAAGGCGGCGGCAGTACAGGAAAGCAGAAGAAGGACTGCCAACAATGCTTTTGTAATTCCGGAATAAATGATTCGTTTCATGTCTTGCTCCTTTCTTTCTAGCCCTGCCAGTCAACCTTGTATCCGAGTCCCCAGACTACTTTTAAGTAACGTGGCTCTCTCGGATTGATTTCGATTTTTTCCCGGATGTGGCGGATATGTACGGCGACAATATTGTCTGCACCGTAGGACGGCTCGTTCCAAATAGCTGAAAATATCTGCTCGGTAGAAAATACCTTTCCTTTGTTCTGCACCAAAAGCAGCAGCATTGCATATTCGGTCGGAGTCAGGCGGACCGGTTCACCGTCTACGGTGACTTCCTTCGTGTCATCATTGATTTTCAGACCGCCGATGGTATAACAGTGTTCCTCAGGTTCTTCCGGAAGACTTCCGAAAGTGGTATAGCGGCGGAGTGCGGATTTGACTCTGGCAACAAGCTCTAACGGCCGGAACGGCTTTGTGATATAGTCATCCGCACCGATGTTAAGACCGAGGATTTTATCGGTATCCTCGGTTTTGGCACTAAGAAAAAGAATCGGGAAGGTATAGCCTTCTTCACGAAGCTTTCCTGTCAGATGCAGCCCGTCGAGCATCGGCATCATAATATCTAAAATGGCAAGGTGAGGTGTCTCGGCATGAACGGCAGCAAGTGCTTCTGCGCCGTTGTAGGCAGGGATAACCCGGTAGCCCTCCCCGGACAAATAAATTCTTATTGCTTCCACTATTTCTTTATCATCATCGCAAACTAAAATCTGGTACATCGTATCCTCCGTTTGTATGGAATTATGTTTATGTTGCTATGATATCATAGATAGATGAAAAAAACAGTAGCAGATTTCTTAAAGATTTCTTAGGATTGGCCTTCCCTGTGCAGAACGGCAGAAATGCTTTTTGCTCCTTTGATCTGCTTGTTTTCTCACCAATAGACTTGTAAACAGGCTTTTTCTCTGGTATAATGCTCTTGATAGAATCGGGCGGATGAAGGAAAAGATTGTCAGAAGGCCGGTGCGGTACATGTGGTTGAGAAAGTGATTAAAAAGGAGAGAAGTATGAGGGAGAATAAGGGAAGAAGCAGGCGGGCTTTGAAAAACAATCTGTATGCCTTAAAGCTCGGCTGGCAGATGGCACCCGGACCGATTGTACATATGGCGGTTTCCAGGGTGTTAGGGTATTTTGAGTGGTTGTTTTACAGTGCGTTTTTTATGCGGTATGTAATCAATGCCATGGAAACAGAGCAGGAGGTAGCTTCCATTCTGACCTTCCTTGGAATTACCGTTCTTGTGTTTGCATCCATGTCGTTGTATAACAACTATCTGGAGGGAAAGGTCTGGCCGATTGCGAGTGCAAAGCTTTACAAGAAGCTGAATCTGAAGCTGTTTGAAAAGTCTGTCAATGTGGAGCTGTCCTGCTTTGAGGACAGTGAGTTCTATAATAAGTATACGCTGGCAACGGAGAATGCGGCAAATAAGCTGATTGAAACGATACAAAACATCTGGGGTGTGCTGTTTGGCTGCATTGCTGCGGGAATTGCCTTTTATCTGATGTATGATATCGATAAGATTTCGGTATTGTTTGTCATATTCCCGATTATCGGTAACTTTGTGTTTAACAGAGGCTTAAGTAAAATCGATTTTGACCGGAATAAGGATATGGCACCGCATAATCGCAGGATTGCTTATGTAAACCGTGTCATGTATCTGGCGGATTACGCAAAGGAGGTTCGTCTGACGAATGTTTTTTCTCTGATGAAGCGTGATTACAGGGAGGCTATCCGCGGTGTTGCCGATGTGACAAAGAAATACACGCCGAAGGCGGTAGTGCTTCACTGGTTCCGTGTGCAGTTTACGTTTTCCTTTATTTTTGAAGGTGTTTTGATTTACGGTGCATACCGCACTCTTGTGAATCACAGCATGAGCCTTGCGAAGCTTGCAGTGCTTACCAGTATGATGGTGTCCTGTACATGGATTTTAATCGGTTTTACGGAGTCATTGGTAACCAGCTTTCGTAACGGACTGTTTGTGGATAATCTGCGTAGCTTTCTGGAATATGAGGAGAAAATCCCTGAGGATTATGCGGGAGATGATCCGGGGGATACGATTGACCGGATTGAATTCCGTAATGTCTGCTTTTCTTACAAGGACGAAGAGGTTATTAAGAATCTGTCTTTTGAGCTGCGCGGCGGGAAGACCTATGCACTGGTAGGACATAACGGTGCGGGTAAGTCTACGATTATCAAACTGTTACTGCGCTTTTATGACCCGACCTCCGGTGAGATTTTACTAAACGGCAGGAACATTAAGGAGTATGAGCTGCAAAAGTACCGTGCTCTTTTTACGGGAGCATTTCAGGATTACCAGATCTTTTCCCTGTCCGTGATGGAAAACGTATTGATGCGAAAGGCTTCTCCGGAGGATGAACCTGAGGTGATACGGGCGCTACAGCTTGCCGGTGTATATGAAAAGGTACAGAGTCTTCCGAACGGAATCCACACGATTTTAACGAAGGAGTTTGCGGAGGACGGTGCGGTGCTTTCCGGCGGTGAGTATCAGAAAATCGTGGTGGCGAGGGCATTTGTCCAAAAGCGTCCGGTAAAGATTTTTGATGAACCGTCGTCGGCTCTTGACCCGATTGCGGAGTATAAGCTTTTTGAAAGTATTTTGCAGGACGGACAGGATAAAACGATGCTGTTTATTTCCCATCGTCTTTCTTCCGTACAGAATGCGGACTGGGTATTTATGCTGGAAAACGGTATGATTATCGAACAGGGTTCCCATAAGAAGCTGATGCAGAATCACGGAGCGTATGCGGATATGTATGAAAAGCAGGCGGTGAATTACCTTGCTACGGACAGAGCATCGGTGCAGGGCGGCATTTTTACCGCAGACAGGGAGGTGGCAGAATGAAACGGGTATGCAGTAATCTCCTTTTTATGTGGAAGCTGTGCTTTAAAACGGCACCGGGGTATATGATTTATCATCTGTATGATGCGTTTCGCTATCAGATTATGATTTTTATCGAGCATACTCTCGGTATCCGCTATGTTTTGTATTGTGCGGAGCATGGAGAGCCGTTTTATAAGGCACTTCTTGCAATCGGCGGCATTTTGCTGATTAATATGATTCAGATTATCCCGGACGGATACTTTATTCATGCCATGACATTCCGGACAAAGCCGAAGCTTTATAAGGCACTGAAGGAGCAGATGTATCAGAAGGCAGCAGAGTTAGACCTTTCCTGCTATGATAATCCGAAGTATTATAACGAGTTTGTACTTGCTGTCGCAGAGGCGGAGACATCCATTGACCGTTTTCTGACCTTTTTGAATTCCACGGTGCAGAGCCTTACCATTGTATTCAGTACCGGTGTGTTTTACCTGATGACGGATTCCGTCGGTATTTTGTTTGTCGGGGCTTCCTTTGTTTTGAGCTTTTTCCTTTCGAAGAAGCTTAACAAAATCAATTATGATGTACGGATGCGGGTAAATCCGTGGGAGCGTAAAAGAAATTATGCAAGCCGTGTGTTTTACCTGAATGATTACGCAAAGGAGCTTCGTCTGAATCCGGATGTGGCGAAGATTTTAAAGGATGATTTTACGGAAGCAAATGAGGAAATTATCACGGAGCAGAAGAAGATTGCAAAGAAACGTGTTGGATTTTCTTTCCTCCGCTATTACTGTGCATCGGATTTTATTACCGATGGATTATATGTAGGGTATCTTATTGTGCAGGCGGCGGTGCTGCATACCATTGATTACAGCAGTGCGGTGGTATTGTTTAACCGTACCGGGAGTCTTCGCAGCGGTATGAGGGGAATTGCGGAAATCGGACCGGCTGCCAATGAGAACAGCCTGTACATAGAAAAAATCAGAAGCTTCCTTGCTTATGAGCCGGAAATGAAGCAGGGTGTGGGTGAGCCGGTACCGGCAGGCACGGGCTGCCTTGAATTAAAGAATGTTTCCTTCCGCTATACCGAGGACTCTGAGGAAATACTGCATAACATCAGTCTCACGGTGAAACCGGGAGAACGTGTGGCTATTGTAGGCTATAACGGTGCGGGAAAGACAACGCTTATTAAGCTTTTAATGCGCCTGTATGATCCGAGCAGCGGAAGTATATCCTATCATGGAAAAAACATAGAGGAGTATGAGCTTTCCGACTACAGGAAACGGGTCGGTGTTGTTTTTCAGGATTATAAAATATACGGGGCGAGTCTGCTTGAAAATGTTGTTCTGGAGGAGGTCGGTGACGGAAAGGCGGAGGAGGCAGCCGTTACGGATGCGCTTTGCCGCAGCGGATTTGCGGAACGTCTTTCCACACTTCCGAACGGATTAGCTACGGGACTTACTACGGAGTTTGACGAAAACGGTGTAAATCTCTCCGGCGGTGAGAGCCAGAAGGTGGCGATTGCCAGAGCCTTTTACCGGCAGGCGGATATCCTGATTATGGATGAACCGTCTTCCGCCCTTGACCCGATTGCCGAGTACAACTTAAATAAGGCGATGCACGAGGCGGCAGCAGGCAAAACGGTATTTTATATTTCCCACCGCCTTTCTACCACAAGAGATGCGGACCGTATCCTGATGCTTGAGAAGGGGCAGATTATTGAGGAAGGTACTCATGAGGAGCTGCTTGCAAGGAACGGACAGTATGCACAGATGTGGTATGCACAGGCAGGAAAATATACGGCGTAAGATGGTTGTATGTGAAAAGTTACCGGGGAAGCACCGGTTAATTCAGTGTTTCCCTAAAATAATCAAGCAGTCTGGAGGACACCCGGGTGAAGGAAGTAAAAATTTTTAGTAAAAACGATGTTTATCAGAAGTTTGAGGTGTTAAAGACCAATCGGAATAAGCGTTATAAATACAATCAGTTTCTCGTGGAAGGAGTTCGCAGCTTAAACGAGGCGGTAAAAAACGGTTGGAAGATTGTTTCCTTTTTGTACGATAAAAATCATTTGTCCGATTGGGCAACGGATATGATTGCCCGTGTTACCACGGACGTGAACTATGTATTGACACCGGAGCTTATGAAGGATTTGAGCGGAAAAGAAGACACATCAGAGCTTATGGCAGTGATTGAGATGCGTGAGGACAATTTGGAGAATATTTCTTTATCGGAGAATCCGTTTCTTGTGTTGTTTGACCGGCCGTCCAATAAGGGAAATCTCGGTACGATGATTCGCTCCTGCGATGCACTGGGGGCGGATATGCTGATTATGACCGGACACGCAGTGGATTTATACGATCCGGATGTGGTGGTATCTGCAATGGGCTCCTTTTTCCATACGCCGGTGGTGCGTATTGCGGATAATTCGGTATTATTTGCCTATATTGACAGGTTAAAGGGAGAGTACCCGGATTTCACCGTTGTTGGAACTACAGCGCATAAGGAGTATCCGATTGATAAGGCGGAGCTTTCCGGTCCGGTGATGCTGATGCTGGGCAATGAAACGATGGGACTAAATAAAGCCTTTAAGGAATATTGTGACCGGCTTTGCACGATTCCGATGGCAGAAAATTCCTATGCATCTTCGTTTAATGTAAGCTGCGCGGCGTCTATTATGATGTATGAGATTACCAGGCAGAGGAGATTGTAAAAGACGGAACCGTTTTAGCGGTTTGTATGGATAAGAAGCAAAAATGCCACAGCGACAAGTGGAGTCGTGTGGAAAAGCAGAACATCGGTAAGAGACGATTTGAAATTTATAAAAAAGGCAAGAATTAAGTGAGGTTAATGCAGTGAAAAAGGGTATGGATTATATCGGCGTGGTAGAACGTGTGGATTTTCCGAACAAGGGATATGTGAGAGTGCTTCCGGAGAGCGAAGAGAATGCCGCAGATGCAGAGATTCGTGTGACGGTAAAGGGAGTGCTGGAAGGGCAGAAGATAAAGTTTCGCACAACCAAGCTCCATATGAGTAACAAGAAGGCAGAAGGGTGTCTTGTGGAGATACTGACACCGGCTCCGCAGGAGATAAAGGCTCCCTGTGCGTTATCCGGAAGCTGCGGCGGCTGTGCGTACCAGAGTCTGCCTTATGAGGCACAGCTTGCTTTGAAGGAGGAACAGATTCATCGCCTGATGGATGCCGTGATTACGGAGCCTTATGAGTTTATGCCGGTTCGCAGAAGCCCGCAGCCGATGTATTACCGCAATAAGATGGAGTTTTCCTTCGGGAATGAGTACAAGGACGGGCCGCTTGCGCTCGGACTTCACAAGAAGGGCAGCTTTTACGATATTCTGACGACGGATGACTGTCAGATTGTACACGGGGACTATAATCTGATTTTAAGGGAAGTGCTTGCACTGGCAAAAGAGACAGGGCTTGCCCATTTTCATAAAATTACCCATAAGGGCTATTTCAGACATCTGGTAATCCGCCGTGCCACGAAGACCGGCGAGATTTTAGTGAACCTTGTGACAAGCTCGGATACCGAAACATATATTGCAGGAGCGGATGGAGCTTCTCATGCGGAAATCGAAAGCGGCAGTATGAAGCAGTTTGACGAAGGCATTTTTTTTAGGAAGCTTTGTGAGAGGCTGTTGGCACTCCCACTGGAAGGAACGCTTACTGGCATTCTGCACAGCAGAAACAACAGTCCGGCGGATGTGGTAGCAAGTGAACAGACTACGGTTCTGTACGGGAAGGACTATTTTTATGAGGAGCTTTTGGGACTTCGGTTCCGGATTACACCGTTTTCCTTTTTCCAGACGAATTCTCTCGGTGCAGAGGTGCTTTACGGTACTGCTCGTGAATTTATCGGAGCGGTGGACGGAAAGCTGGTATTTGACTTATACAGCGGCACCGGCACCATTGCCCAGTTGGTAGCCTCTGTGGCACGCAAGGTTATTGGTGTGGAAATCGTAGAAGAAGCGGTAGAGGCAGCAAAGGAAAATGCAGCGGAAAACGGTCTTAGCAACTGTGAATTTATCGCGGGGGATGTGCTAAAGATGCTTGATACCATCGAGGAACGTCCGGATATGATTATTCTTGACCCTCCGCGGGACGGCATTCACCCGAAAGCGCTTGACAGGATTATTTCCTACGGCGTAGAGCATCTCGTTTATATTTCCTGCAAGCCGACCAGTTTACAGCGTGATTTGGTGATCCTGCAGGAAAAGGGCTACCATGTGGTAAAGGTGTGCCCGGTGGACGAATTCCCAATGACGGCACATGTGGAGACGGTGTGTCTTTTGTCCAAACTCCATGAAGCGAAGCATCATGTGAATGTGACATTGGGGATGGATGAGTTGGATGTTACTTCTGTAGAGAGTAAGGCAACTTATGAAGAGATAAAAGAGTATGTGTTGGAGAAACATGGTTTGCGGGTTACGAATCTTTATATTGCACAGGTGAAGAGAAAGTGCGGTATTATCGAGAGGGAAAATTATAATAAGTCTAAGTCTGAGGTTGCAAAGCAGACACAGTGTCCGGAGGATAAGGAAATGGCAATTAGGGATGCGCTGGAGTATTTCGGAATGGTGTAATTATAGGGGGGTATTTGTATGTTAATTGATGAATTAGTTTCGTTTTGTGATGAAGAATATCAGAATAGTGAATGTTTTCCATGTTCAGCAAAGGTGATGTGTGAGAGGGAATGTGGATATAACTGTAAGGACTGTTTAGATGACATTCATTTTCATCATCATACTTATAGAGATGAATATAACTGCGAAAGATTACTTGACTATTATATATGCAGATATTCATATAAGTATTGTTCAGAAATGATATATGCACTAAGACAACTTGATTTAGCACAGTATCCATATTTTCATATTTTGTCGTTAGGTTGTGGGGGAGCGCCAGATTTAATGGCATTTGAATATATGGACTATGAACAACAGATATCATACTATGGAGTAGATAAAAATCCATATTGGGAAAAAATTCATGACTATATAGAAGTGAATTTTAATGGTGGTAGAACAAGATTTGATCGAGATATTAACGTCTTAACATATTTTGAGGAAAATGAAATAAGAGGGTGTAATGTTATTGTTATTCAGTATTTAATATCTTTCTTTTATGATACTGTAGGACGGAATGGACTCAGAAGGTGGTTTTCGTATCTCGCAGAAAACATAGTGAGAAATAAGCCGGATAATTCACCACTTTTAATAATAATTAATGATGCGGATAGCATTAATACTGGGCGAGATGCATTTCCTTTGTTTGTGGAAGAAATTGAAAGAGTTGGTCTAAGTATTTCTTATGAGCGGAGAAGAAGATTTAAGGACCATAATTATTATGCAGGATCTTTGAGGTATGGAAATAATCAAAATGTATTTGAAAGAGAAATACCAGATAGATTTGTTTACGATTATTGTGTTGCAAAATATTGTGAAAGCGCTCAACTAATATTGGAGGTGATTTGATGATAATAAGTGCTAGTAGACGCACAGATATTCCTTCTTTTTACTCGGAATGGATGTTGAATCGATTAAAAGAAAAATATGTGTTGGTTAGAAATCCGATGAATATTCATCAGGTAAGTAAAATAGATTTGTCTCCAAACGTAGTTGATGCTATTGTTTTTTGGACAAAAAATCCAACTCCGATGTTGGCGCAGTTGGATGAGTTAAAAGATTATACATATTATTTTCAATTTACATTAAGTGCATATGGTCCGGATGTAGAGAGAAATTTACCTTCAAAAAATAAGATTATTATACCTACATTTCAAAAACTATCTCAGGAGATTGGTAAAGAAAAGATTGTATGGAGATATGATCCTATCTTTTTCAATGAGCAATACTCAATACAATATCATTGTAAATATTTTGAGGTCTTGGCTTCGAAATTAGCAGGATATACAGAAAAGTGTACCATTAGTTTTATGGATTTATATCGGAATACGGAGAGAAACATTAAGCCTCTTAATATTGTAAAAGATACTCGTGAGATGCAAGAAGAATTGTTGCAGCGGTTTGTAGAGATAGCCAGACAATATGAATTATATATTGATACATGTGCAGAAATTGGTGATTTTCATAAATTTGGAGTCGAACATGCACATTGTATTGATAGGGAAAGAATTGAACGAATTGGTGGATTTAAGCTTGATGTAGAAAAAGATACAAATCAAAGAGCAGAATGTGGATGTGTAGCCAGTATCGATATTGGAGCTTATAATACCTGCAAAAATGGCTGCTTGTATTGTTATGCAAATTATAGCGAAAATACAGTTGGAAAGAATTTTGGTTTGCATAATCCTAAATCCCCATTACTGTTTGGAGAAATTGACGAATCTGATATAATCAAAGAGAGAAAAGTAAAATCATTAATTAAAACACAAATGAGTTTATTTGATGATTAGTGAAATGGCGAGATTTTATGGAGGTGTTCGGAGATGATATTACAATTAAGCGTAAAAAATCAGAGTATTGAATCTTCAGGAATCACAAGTGACTACAAGGAGGCTATTTGTGAATATGTATGGAACGGATTTGAGGCTCATGCAACAGAAGTTAATATTGATTATTCTTTAAATATTGCTTCTGGGGTTAGTGAACTGTCTATTTCAGATAACGGAGATGGAATTGTTTATGATGATTTATCAGACACCTTCGGAGCTTTTTTGACATCTCAAAAAAATCTTTTGTCATTAAAAATGAAATCCAAGGCTAATAAGGGTAAGGGAAGATTTTCTTTTTCTGCTTTTGCTACTGGAGCAAAGTGGATTACTACTTATAAGGATTCTGATTCCATTGAATATAAAGCATATGAAATAATATTGGAAAATGATAAGAAAGAAGTCCTCAGTTATACAGAACCGAAAGTTTCTGCAATAAGGAAAGCAGGAACAAAGGTAGAGTTTGACAATATTTTTTCCTTGACGGCGGAAAATATGGCATTTGAAGTTCTTGAGCCAGCATTGTTAAAGGAATTTGCGTGGTTTTTATATTTGTGCAAGGGCAGAAATTTAAAAATAAATATAAATGGAAAACCAATTGAATATGAAAAATATATTAATACAGAATTTAGCGAAAAGACAATAACGACGATAGCTGGAAGTAGATTTGAAGTAACACTCATTGTATGGGCAGAGGCGATAAAAGAAAAATTCTGTTGTTATTTCTTTGATAGCAAAGATGAAGTGAAAAGTATTGAGACAACATCATTTAACAGAAATACTGTTGAGTTTAATCACAGCGTTTTTGTGAAATCTGATTTTTTTGACGGACAGGAAAATGACTGCATGGAAATGGAGAGTGACCAGATAAGTCTGTTCACAGATGAGGAGGATAAAAAGGTATATAAAGAACTCAAAAAGTTTATAGCTAAATTTATCGAAAAGAAAATTGGTAATTATATGTCTCAAAAGGCAGATGATGCAGTAAGACAGATGATTGAGGAACGAAAGACATTTCCAGAATTTCCGGATGATCCATATGGGAAAATGCAAAAACAAGATCTGGAAAAAGTAACAAAGGAAATCTATAAAATTGAGCCGAAAATTTTTTATAAATTAAAGCCAGTTCAAGAAAAATCTTTGTTAGGTTTTTTGAACCTTTTGCTTAATTCAAGAGAACGAGAAAACGTTCTAACAATAGTTGAGCAAATAGTGGAACTAACACCAGAGCAGAGACAAGATTTTTCTGATATGTTGCGTAAAACAAAGCTTGAAAATGTAATTGACACAATTAAATTTGTTCAAGATAGATATAAGGTTATTGAATTGCTGAGAACAATTGTATTTGATATGACTCAGTATGCAAATGAGAGAGACCACATTCAGAAGATAGTGCAGCAGCATTTCTGGTTATTTGGCGAACAATTTAACTTGGCAAGTGCAGATGAAAGAATGAAGAATGCTTTAGAAAAGTATATTAATATTTTATATGGAGTAAAAGATATAGAGGCGACTCTCGATGAAGATGCAGAGCAAGAACGTAGAATGGATATATTTATGTGCAATGTTCGTGATATTGAAGCTTCATTTGGAACCACTATGGAAGAGAATATTATTGTAGAGTTAAAGGCACCAAAGGTTATCTTGTCAAAGAAAGTATTAAGACAAATCGAAGACTATATGGATTTTGTAAGAAAGCAACCTAATTTCAATAGCGAGTACAGAAGATGGAAGTTTATTGCCGTTTGCAAAGAAGTGGATGAGGATGTAAAAGGCAGATACAAGACATTTGAAGACAAAGGGAAAATTGGATTGGTTATACAAGTAGAAAATTACGAAGTCTATGCATTAACGTGGGATGATGTTTTCAAGAGTTTTGAATTAAGACATGCGCCTTTGTTGAAACGATTGAACTATGACAGAGAGAAATTAGCTCAAGAACTTATGAAAGAAATTGAAAACGAAGAAGGACGTGATAAAGTAAATGCATTAACTAATATTGCAATTGGTAAGATTGGTGATGTAAGTTAAGGGTCATTTTAATATGTTTACAGCAGGGGCTGATGTGCTAAGCTGTTATATAAGCGATAGGCTCAGATTTCTGTGAGGGAATCTGAAATTTTGTGCATAAACTTATCAACACATTAGTGGTTTCATGCTGTCAACATATAAAATTGAGTAAAAACCTTTGAGAACTGACTGTACTGCCGTCCGCGGGAGAAATCCTGCGGGCGTTTTTTATTACAATTCCATGAAGTCTATTGACAATATCATCTACATCATGTAGAGTATATTTATCTACACGATGTAGATAAAAGGAAGGAGGAATCATATATGCCTACAATGGGAGTACTTGAGTCCCGTTTTGCGGATATTATTTGGAATCATGAACCGTTGGCTTCCAGAGATCTTATTAAAATGGCAGAAGAGGAGTTGAGTTGGAAGTCAACCACCTCCTATACTGTTCTAAAGAGATTGTGTGAACGAGGCATTTTTCAGCTTCATGACAAAATGGTTACTTCGCTAATATCACGAGAAGAGTTTTATGGAATGAAAAGCGAGCAGTTTGTCGAGGAAACTTTTGACGGCTCTCTTCCTGCGTTTATAGCTGCTTTTGGCACACGAAAAAAACTATCAGATGAAGAAGTCGAAGAACTAAAAAAACTCATTGACGGATTGAGGAGGTGATTTTATGTTCTTCTATACATTTTTACCCAAACTATTAAATATGAGTCTTACTGCAAGTGTGGTTATCGTATTGGTTTTGCTACTTCGGCTTCTTCTTAAAAAGGCTCCGAAGGTTATCTCATATGCACTTTGGGGAATTGTCCTTTTTCGACTGATATGCCCTGTATCTATTGAATCCAGTTTTTCGCTGTTCGGTTTACTTGATACTCCTGTTGCTGAAAGTGGCACAATGGCAAGTCGTATCGCGTATGTTCCGAACGATATTGTTCATACAGAGTATCCTAATATTGTGCTGCCAGTTCCCGGTTTTGATGATGCAATTAATAATACTTTGCCTCAAGGGGAGGAACAACTAAGAGCTGACCCACTTGAGGCACCGATGGCAATTGCTACCTATGTTTGGATGGTAGGTGTCATCGGAATGGGTATCTATGCGGCAGTATCTTACAAACGGCTTCGGAGAAAGCTAATCACTGCTTCGCCATTACGGGAAAACATCTATCTGGTAGATGATATTACATCGCCATTTGTCATGGGGTTATTTAAACCTAAGATTTATCTTCCATCCTCTGTAGAAGAACAGGAGCAGTCCTATATTCTGATGCACGAGCAGCATCATATCCGCAGATTTGATTATATTATAAAAGCTCTGTCTTTTGTTGTATTATGTATCCATTGGTTTAATCCCTTGGTATGGATTGCTTTCATCCTTGCCGGTAGGGATATGGAAATGAGCTGCGACGAGGCTGTGATAAAGAAAATGGGAGATTGTGTTCTGGCAGATTATACAGCATCGCTATTAAGCCTTGCTATCGGTAAACACATCATTGCCGGTACGCCGCTTGCCTTTGGCGAGGGCGACGCCAAGGGGCGAATCCGTAACTTGGCAAACTGGAAGAAGCCTGCTTTTGGGATAATCGTAGTGGCGGTTGTTTCATGTGCGATTTTTGCGGTCTGTTTGTTAACGAATCCTAAGCAGGAGAGTTTCAGACTTAGAATTATCATACCTGCCGGTAGCCAGGAGACCGTTGTATATGCTGATGAGGAGATATCCCCTCTGGGAAACTACATTACGGTAACCGCCGATGAAGGTCTTGGAGACACGCAAGTTTCTCTAAAACCAGTACAGGTGAGAACAGAAACAGCCTACGATGAGCCTGCTTATCTTACCCCTGGTATGCCTGTGAAAATGGATGCGGAAAAAGGTGGCTGGTTCAAAATTGGTGTGAATGTGCAAAATAATACGGATGAGGATAAAATTGTTTATGTGAATGTAGATAATATTGAAGTAAGAATAGAAAGTACAATCTTGGATGATATAGAACAATACAGGACTGACTATATTGGCGATGCTCCAAAAGTCTCCTCAATTGCGCAGCTTCTCTCTTATCCAAAGGATTTCCGATATTCATCAATAGAGCTTAAGACCCAGACGAAGCCTTACGAACTCATTGTTTATCTTACCGGCAAAGATCCTGTACAGAAAAAAGATTTTGATCTTTGCGCAGCTACCGCTTTTGATCTGATTGGAAATATGGATGTGATTACTTTTTGTAAAGCAGAAACTGGTGAAACTATCGCGTCTTTCTTACGATCAGATTTAGATAAAGTAGAAGTATATGATCTTGATACTGCAATCAACCAGACGATTTTGGAGCATTTCTCCGATGAAAATTCAGACGGACTAATCCATGTAGAAAGTCATGTACTGCTTGCAAACGAGGCCATGAGCGGTACCCCGATGGTTGGGGAAGATACCCACATTGAGGAAGAAACCGTATATCTTCTGGTTCTTCATGAAACCTATAGTTCCTATGGCGGCACTTTAGAATCCGTTGGCGGGAGCTATATTCCTACTGCCATTACTTTCGAGGTCCTTGATTCGGGAGAGTATACGTTGAAGGAATATTGGGAACCGAGAGACGGAAGTTATTATACAGACGATATTCGGGATAAATTCCCCGGTGCTGCTGCGGATGATGCGCTGAACGATCATGCGTATATCGAAGATTTGCAGACACAGAATTACAGTAAGGCACTGGCATGTCTGCATAGTGCGGGCAGTCTGGATACGACGATTGAAAAATTGCTGGATACCATCATGGCTTCTCCGACTGCCTCCTCAAATCCCTCCGATTACACGCAGGCACATGAACCCGAATATCAGGAACTGCTGAGCTACGGGGAATACACCCTCCGGTATTGCTTCTCAGAGTTTTTGCAGGGAGGGCAGACTGAACTACGTGGACAGATCATGGCATTAATCTGTCAGAATATTATGCTTACATGGGGAGAGGGGTACGCCATTGACCAAGATCTCGTCACTGGACAGGATTGGTTTGATGCTTTCAAACGGCGCACAGAATCGCTTGACAAACAGTATAGTGATGAGGATATGGAAAAATATTATCCGGGAAGTTGGCTTCTTTTGCAAATAATAAATGAATAAGAATTAAACCATCAGGGCATTATCAGCCTGAGGTTGTTCATAGCAAATTCTTTTATCTTTTTGCTCGGTTCATTGTAAGTGAATCTTGACAAAATCAAACAAATATTCTATATTTAACAACGGAGATTCTATACCCAAAAACAGAAAATATGAATACACAAACGAAGCTCAAATCCGTGAGGTTTGGGCTTTTTCCAATTTTATATGAACTCTGAGAACAACAATTTGCAAAAAGTCAATTATCACTTTTTGAAAGTTTTTGGACAGAAATTTTCACAAAACGGTTTATGCAATACTAACAAATTTTTGGGAAAGAAATAGTCTCGCAAGCGTAACAATATGGCAATCGAGTAACATCGGTTGCTTTTTTGTTGCTTATTTTTAGAAATCATTGTTTGCCCCGGAAGAATGATTTCTAAAAGAAACCAGAAATCAAAAGAAGAGAGTGGAGAAAATGCAAAATGAAAGAATATTCGAAAGGTATTTATGTGAAATTTAAACCGGAGGAGGTGGAGATACTGCATAACCGAATGAAGGAGGCTGGAGTTCAAAATATGAGTGCCTTTATCAGAAAGATGGCATTGAACGGATATATGATTATTCCTGAGTGGCCTGAACTGAAAGGGGTGCTATCCTTGCATTCAAGAATTAGCAATAACCTCAACCAGTATGCGAAGAAAGCAAATGAAACCGGAAATATCTACAGAGAGGATATTGCTGAATTAAAAGAGATGCATATTGAACAAACTAAGTTACTTAAAAAAACGCTTAAGTCTGTCATTCATCTTTATGATGTAGATTCAAAGAAGAGTAATTAATAATTTTTGAAAAAGCGACAGCATAGCTCTGCAGCTTGCCGACAGTTCAGGGGGATTGGGGCATTTCCCCAACAAGCAAAAAATGCGCCGGGTATATACCGGTGCACTGCTTGCCAATTTGTGAAATAGCATTTGGAGAATGATTTTGGCAAGCCGATGTTCAAATTGAGAAAGCGTTTTAAATTTGCAAAATGTAAAGAAGGAAGGATTGAAGTTATGGAAAATTTAGAAAAAGGACAAGTATCTGAAAGAAACGTAATGGAGGATGCGGGTATTATGCTGAATAGTGATTATTGTACTGGTGAAGAAAAGTTTACTTTTTTCAGATTACCAAAATGCTTGGTGGATAATGTGTGCTTTGCGGAGTTATCCGGAGATGCAAAACTTTTATATTCATTCTTTTTAGACCGTGTTTCTCTATCTATAAAAAATGGATGGATTGATGACAAAGGAAGGGTGTTTATCTATTATTCGGTAAAAAGCGTTTGTGAGGATTTGAATTGTGGCACTCAAAAAGCCTGCAAACTATTGGATGAGCTGGAGAAGGCGGGAGCACTTGAACGAAAGAGGCAAGGACCGGGTAAACCTAACAAGTTGTATCTTAAAAAAGTATTTTGAGGGATATCCACACAGGTAAAAATCAAAAAAGAAGAGGAGTGAAAATCACATCTAGGAATTTTGATTTATGCACCCACACAGTTTTGATTCTTACGTATTTAGAACTGTAGAAATCAAAGCCTAATAAAACTAATAATAACAATACTAATTTTAATAATATCTATCTTATCCTATCAGGGAATGAAAGGACATCACTATGGATGGGATACGATGGATTTCAATGACAATGTCAGAAAGGATTTTAATTATGGTTAAGAATAAAGTGGTTCTAAAAGAAAGAGATGCATGGAGTGATTTTGCAAATTTTATCGGAGAGATGGTAGCAAAGTATGCAGAAGCAATGGATTTGGATAGTTTGCCGGATCCGGATCATTATCTTCTCATGAAAAGAATAAAACAGCTGTATGTCGCATTTTATAAAGAGAAGAATATTGAAAAATTCAGAAATGCAAAACTCTCTATTGAAAGAAAAGTTGTTGCATGATATTATAACCGTAATGACGGATATTAAAATTACTAAATACGGATACATGTGAAATATTGGTGGAGGAAAAATCATGATTATCAGTGAAAGAATTTTTTATGTGATGGAGCAGAAGAACATAACGCAGTTGGAACTCTCAAGAAGAACCGGAATTGCAACGAGTAATATCAGTGACTGGAAAAAGAAAAAGACAAATCCAAAAGCGGATTGTTTGCTTTCAATATGTGATGCATTAGATATTACTCCTGAACAGCTTTTAACAGGAAAAGGAATTGATCCGGATTATAAAGATGCAGATATGGATTATGAAGTCACTAGGGCGGATATTAAGATTTTAAAACAGATACATAGTCTAGGTGATGAGCAGTATAAACGACTGATGGCGTATATAAAGGCCTTGCAGAAGTTGGAACAGATGGAGAGTATTGTGGAGGATTGATTAATCTCAAGTTGCGTTAACGTTCAAGGTGAATTAACTGCACCTTGAATCAAAAATCCATGAAGTCACAATTTGTGACTTCATGAAATGGAATTGAAAAATCAATCTGACGGAACTAATAACCGGTTTGGTAGGAGGAAAAATGGAAGATACAAAGGAATTGATTACTACAGATGATATTCGGAGTAAAGTGTATATAATTCGCGGACAGCAGGTAATACTGGATAAAGATTTAGCAGAAATCTATGGATATGAAGTCAAACGATTAAATGAGCAGGTGAAGCGGAACATTAGTAGATTTCCAGAGGATTTCATGTTTCAACTAAATAAAGAAGAAATACCGGAGGGATTTTCAAAGTCGCAATTTGCGACTTAGAAAAAACGAAAAAAGCCCAAATGGTTTACATAACATAATTTGAGTTTAGAAAGGATGAAATGATATAAATAAGAAATTATTGGAACAAGTAGTAGAATTCAGTGGGAAACCCGCATTATTTGCAAAAGGCACAGGGAATATATGGACAGAACCCCACCTTTCGGATCAAATGTTAAGCTGCCATGTGGATTTATCGAATGATTTGGCGAGCAGGCGTGAGGAAACGATTGAAAGGACTGTTTCCTTTCTTAATAAGAGAATTGAAAAGGGAAGCAGTATCCTTGATCTTGGGTGCGGTCCGGGATTGTACGCAGAGAGACTCTTTAAAAGTGGACATAAGGTAACGGGTGTTGATTTTTCTGAGAATAGTATTGAATACGCCAGAGATAGTGCGAAAAGCAAAGGAATGGAGATTGATTATGTCTGCAGTGATTTCCTAAATCTGGAATATAAAGATTGCTATGACATGGCAATGCAGGTCTATGGTGAGTTAAATACGTTCTCCAATGAGGATCGTGATAAACTGTTAAAGATAGTAAAAGAGGCTTTGAAACCGGGGGGACTATTCATTTTTGATGTGACCACTCCTGGGCATAAGGAAAATGGCATAAAGAAAGACTGGCAAGCCGGAGCAGAGGGATTCTGGCGCGCTGAAAATCATATTGTTTTGCAGGATAGATTTGATTATGAGGATAATATCTGGGCAGAGCAGTATATTGTTATCGATGAACAGGACATAAAGGTTTATCGCAACTGGTTTCATGATTATACCAAAGAGTCAATTGTGAAGGTCGTGAAGGCAGCAGGATTTAGCGAGGTTCAAGTATTAGGAGGATTGTATAACGAGGAAGAGGAGAATGAGGCAGACTGGCTTACCGTGATTGCCAGAGCCTAGAAGAATGGGGACAAAGATGAAAAATGATTTGACGCAGGGATCAGTGATGAAAAAGCTGTTGCTCTTTGTGCTTCCTATTTTTGGAGCCAATCTGCTTCAGGCTATGTATGGTACCGTTGATTTGATTGTAGTTGGATTTTTTTCTGATGCATCCTCAGTTTCGGCAGTTGCAACAGGAAGCATGACGATGCAGACCATTAACGGGGTTGTCTTTGGTCTGTCGATGGGAAGTATGGTACTTTTAGGGCAATGCATCGGTGGAAAAGATTATCAGGGTGCAACAAGAACAATAGCATCTTCAGTCCTGTTGTTTTTATCGATTGGACTGATAATGACCTTGGCAGTACCACTTACTGCCGGCAGACTTGCGAAGCTTATGAATGCACCTGTTGAAGCGCTGCGACAAACGGTATCCTATATTCAGGTGTGCGGAATAGGTGTTCTTGCCATCATCTTTTTTAATGTGATAAGTGGAATGTTTCGTGCATTGGGTGACGCCAGAAGTCCTTTTCTCCTGATGCTCATATCTTGTGTATCCAACATTATTGGAGATTTAATCCTGGTTGGAGTCTTTCATATGGGGAGCACAGGAGCAGCTGTTGCAACCGTATTTGCACAATTAATCAGTGTATTGACAGCATTGCTTTTATTAAGGAAACGAGGTATAGGGTTTGAATTTCATAAGGATTGTTTTAAACCTGCAAAAGAGGAAACGGTTAAGGTGCTGCAATATGGCTTGCCGATTGCGGCGCAGGATGCACTGACCGGAATTTCTTTTGCAATAATCATGGCAATCCTGAACAGCTTTGGATTAGTGGCATCGGCAGGAGTGGGAATTGCACAGAAGATTGTTGGTCTGATTTTCCTGGTTCCGGGAGCAATGATGGCTGCAGTATCTGCATTCTCGGCACAGAATATTGGTGCGAATCAAAGAAATCGCGCAAGGCAGTCCATGTTCTATGGCATGATAAGTACCTTCTGTGTTGGTATTGTGATGTTCTATATCAGCTTCTTCCATGGTTCAATTCTTGCGGGCATGTTTACTAGAGACAAGGAAGTGTTAGCGGCTGCGACGGATTTCTTAAAATCGTATGCCATAGATTGTGCTCTTGTGGGGTTCAACTTTAATATGACAGGATACTTGAACGGCTGCGGAAAGACATTGTTTGTTTCTCTTCAGGGAATTCTGAGTACCTTTCTTGTTCGTATCCCGGTTTCCTTTTTTATGAGTAAAGTGGCCAGAGTGACTC
>JAQXLY010000010.1 GCA_029012365.1 Lachnospiraceae bacterium
CGATTTCAGATTTTCTCTGAACTCCTTGATTTTACTGGCTTTTATAAGCACGAGACGGGATTCGAACCCGCGACCCTCGCCTTGGCAAGGCGATACTCCACCACTGAGCCACTCGTGCAATAAACTGTGCTCTGTTCAAGCAAAGAGTATTATACCCCATTAAATGTAATCTGTCAACAGTTTTTTAAAAACTTTTTATGGTGGTTCCGAGCTTAGTGCTGCTACGTTGCTGCATGAGCGAGAGCGGGTTCTCTTTAGAATACTCCGTCGCCACAACGATTACACACTAAAAGGCTGAACTGTTACTATGGCTATGCGGCGTTACGACGTGTTACCCGTGCTGTAGAAATACGGCTGCGCAGTGTGACTTTGCCGCGCTTTTTCTGATGAATTAAAAAAATACGGAACCAGATGTAAACTCGGTGCAGATGTGGACGTGCAAATGAGGTCAGCATAAAGAGCAGAAGAATATTTCCGATCAGGAAATATCCGGCAATGTTAATTTGCGAAAATAGCTCAATGGTATTGAGGGAATTACAGATATAAATATCACTTGCAGCGCATATGCTTTCATTTGAAGCATTTTGCAACAGATAGCTACGATAAATATTGTAGAAGGTATGCATTCCGTCCGCACCGCGAAGAAGCCTGCCTGAATAGTCGGAAACAGGCATGCCGTATTCATTTTTTGGCTGTATGTTCAGCAGATGAAAGGTGCGTTCCGAAAGGTAATGGAACATGCTAAATACTGATTCCGTACCGATAACATAATACAAAGAGTCATCGGAAAGGGTGGCATAAGTACCTTCCTTCGTCAGAAGAGTGATATCTGTGGCGCGGTTATATAACAGGCGCTTTGGGTTATAGGAAAAGTATAGTCCGCCGATATAAGGAGTGCCTGCTACAAAGGAATCGGAAAGAGAAGCCGCGAATTCGGGTAAATAGGAAATTTCTTTCCCGGTCAGGTAAAACCCGTAAAGCGGAGCATCAAAAAAAGAGGAAAGTGCATAGTCGTCCGTTGTATCGGGGAGAAGGAACAGCGTAACGTCCGCATCGAGCCCGGAATGGCCCTCATGGGCTGCCGCATGGCGGAGGGCATTGGTTAGCTCACTCCCAAAGACAGATGCGGTAGACGGACATTCCTTTATCTGTTTTGCGTCAAAAAAGAATCCGACACATAGAAACAAAAGAAATATGCCACAGACGAAGTGGAACAGGGAGAAACGGATTTCTCCTTCGTAAATATCAACCAAAAAGCGGTAGAGTGTGCGCTTTACCTTGCGACGCAGATGCTTTGTGTGTATTTTTATAAAATGATGTAATTCTTTGGTCATAAGTGCTTTTCCCCTTTATAGTATTGAATGAATCGTTTGACCGAGTCATTTTGTACGGCGGTTTTGTTGTAGGCAAAGCCTACGGTACGTTTTGCAAGGGCGTGGAGCGGTGGCAGCTCTTTTAAGGTGCCTTCCGCAAGCTCCTTTTCTACAAACTCACGGATGACACAGCCGATTCCGAGACCGATTTTGGAAAATTCAATCAGTAAATCCATGTTACTGACCTCCAGAATCTGCCCTGTACGTATATTGTGTTTGGCAAAGTAATCCTCAATATACAGTCTGGTTATATTCTTTTCGTCTAACAGCATCAGATTTGCCTGCTGAAAGAGTTCTTTTGAGTTGACCGAAATGGATGGTTCACGTTCGATAAGATTTTCCAAATAGGCAGGACTTGCAACAAAGGTATCCTGGATGCTTCTTAGCGGAAAAAAGTCAATGCTTTTTGTCTGGGAAGGTTTGCCGATAAGTCCGATATCAAGCTTTCCTTCTTCCAAAAGCGCAAGTGATTCAAAGGTAGAGCGGCATTCAATGGTAACCTTGATGTGCGGGTGAGCCTCAATAAAGCGTTGCAGATACGGAAGAAGCAGGTATTTGCAAAGAGTAGTGCTGACGCCGATTTTAATGTGACCGATACCCAGGGAATGTATCTTTTTAATGTTTTCCTCACCCTGACGTAAGGATTCAAATGCAGAGCAGGTATACTCATACAGCATAGCACCCTCCTCCGTTAGTTTAACGCCTCTGGAGTTACGGGTAAACAGTTTAACGGAAAGGTTTTGCTCAAGTTTACTGACAGCCTTGCTTATGGCGGGCTGGCTGATAAACAGCTCCTTCGCTGCCTTGGATATGTTTCCTGTTTCTGCGACTGCGTTAAAAATGCGGTAGGAGGATAAGGTAGATTCGACTTCCATGTGTCCTCCTTATATTAAGGTGTCACGCAGCATAAAACCCTGTCGGAGCGCGGCACCGGATATTTTACGATATAACTAAAAGTTATAATAGATATTCGTAATATGTATTTTAATTATATCAAAAGGTGTGATATAATACAAGGGAAAAATAAAAAAAGATTAAGTTTTTTTGTCGGATAACCACAGGATTTCCGAAGAAACAAAGGAAATCGGGCCGACGGGCGTAAAATGAGAAAAGGAAAATCGAAAGGAGAGCCATAACTATGAATTATAACGTGGCAGTAATTCCGGGTGACGGTATCGGACCGGAAATCGTTACAGAAGCAAAAAAGGTACTCGATGCGGTAGGAAAGAAGTATGGACATAACTTTTCTTACACAGAGGTGTTAATGGGGGGAGCATCCATTGATGCAACCGGTGTACCGCTTACGGAGGAGGCACTCCTGACCTGTAAGAAGAGCGATGCCGTATTGCTTGGTGCGGTCGGGGGTAACACAAACACATCTCCGTGGTATAAGCTTCCGCCGAATCTCCGACCGGAGGCAGGCTTACTTGCAATTCGTAAGGGTCTGGGGCTTTTTGCCAATATTCGTCCGGCGGTTTTGTTCCCGCAACTGGCAGCTGCCTGTCCGCTTCGTCCGGATATCACAGAGGGCGGTTTTGATTTTGTAGTGATGCGTGAGCTGACCGGCGGCTTGTATTTCGGGGAGAGACATACAGAGACGGTAAACGGTGTACGCAAGGCAGTGGATACCCTGACCTATGATGAAAATGAGATTCGCCGTATTGCAAAGTGGGGATTTGAGATTGCAAGAAAGCGCAATAAAAGGGTTTGCAGTGTGGATAAGGCAAATGTACTGGATTCCTCCCGCCTGTGGCGCGCAGTGGTAAAGGAAGTGGCTGCCGAATATCCGGATGTGGAGCTTTCGGATATGTTGGTTGATAACTGTGCAATGCAGCTTGTGCGTGATCCGAAGCAGTTTGATGTGATTTTGACCGAGAATATGTTTGGCGATATTCTTTCCGATGAGGCAAGTATGGTGACCGGCTCCATCGGTATGCTGTCTTCCGCAAGTCTCGGTGAAGGCAAGCTTGGTTTGTATGAGCCGAGCCACGGTTCCGCACCGGATATCGCAGGACAGAATAAGGCAAATCCGATTGCGACGATTCTCTCAGCGGCAATGATGCTCCGCTATTCCTTTGATCTGGATGAGGAAGCGGATGCCATTGAGGCAGCTATTCATGCGGTATTAAATGACGGGTTCCGTACCGGTGATATTATGTCCGAAGGCTTGACACAGGTCGGAACAAAGGAAATGGGAGATTTGATTGTAGAGCGTCTGGCATAAACAAATGCGGAAGAATAAAAACAGGAGGAAATCAACATGGGAATGACAATGACACAGAAAATTCTGGCAGCCCACGCAGGGCTTGAGAGTGTGGTGGCAGGACAGCTCATCGAGGCTGACCTTGACATGGTGCTTGCGAACGATATTACGGGACCGGTAGCGATTCATGAGGTTGAGCGCTTAAATAAAAAGACAGTATTTGATAAGGACAAGATTGCGCTGGTTCCGGACCACTTTACCCCGAATAAGGATATCAAGTCCGCAGAGCATTGCAAGTGTGTAAGAGAGTTTGCAAAGCAGCATGATATCACGAATTACTTCGAGGTCGGTGAAATGGGAATAGAGCATGCTCTCCTGCCGGAAAAAGGACTGATTGTGGCAGGTGAGACCTGTATCGGTGCAGACTCCCATACCTGTACCTACGGTGCGCTCGGTGCATTTTCCACCGGTGTGGGCAGTACCGACATGGGTGCCGGGATGATGACCGGTAAGGCATGGTTCAAGGTGCCGTCCGCTTTAAAGTTTGAGCTTAAGGGAAAACCGAAAAAGTGGGTCAGCGGTAAGGATGTCATTTTACATATTATCGGTATGATTGGTGTAGACGGTGCCCTGTATAAGTCCATGGAATTTGTAGGGGAGGGTGTTAAAAACCTGACTATGGATGACCGTTTTACTATTGCAAACATGGCCATCGAGGCAGGTGCAAAGAACGGCATCTTCCCGGTAGATGAGCTTACTGTCGCTTATATGAAGGAGCATTCCTCAAAGCCGTATACCGTTTATGAGGCGGATGAGGATGCAGAGTATGATGAGACATATGTGATTGAATTAGATAAACTGGAGCCGACGGTGGCATTCCCGCATCTTCCGGAAAACACAAAGACGGTTAAGGAGTCCGGCGAGGTGAAGATTGACCAGGTAGTAATCGGTTCCTGCACCAACGGACGTATTGATGATTTACGTGCGGCAGCGGCTGTGTTAAAGGGACGTCATGTGGCAAAGGGCATGCGTTGTATTGTATTTCCTGCGACACAGAGCATTTATTTACAGGCAATCGAGGAAGGGCTCATTCAGACCTTTATTATGGCAGGTGCCGTAGTAAGTACCCCGACCTGCGGACCGTGTCTCGGTGGACACATGGGTATATTGGCTGCAGGTGAAAGAGCCGTTTCCACCACGAACCGTAACTTTGTAGGACGTATGGGGCATGTAGAGTCGGAGGTATATCTGGCAAGCCCGGCAGTAGCCGCAGCAAGTGCCGTACTCGGTAAGATTGCGGAGCCGGCAGACCTTGGACTGTAGGAAGAATGGAGGATGACAAGATGAAAGCTAACGGAACAGTACACAAATACGGTGACAATGTAGATACCGACGTAATTATTCCGGCAAGATACTTAAACAGCTCCGACCCGAAGGAGCTTGCAAAGCATTGCATGGAGGATATTGATAAGGATTTTGTAAATAAGGTAAAGACCGGTGATATTATGGTTGCCAACAAGAATTTCGGCTGCGGCTCCTCCAGAGAGCACGCACCGATTGCCATTAAGGCAGCGGGAGTGAGCTGCGTCATAGCAGAAACCTTTGCCCGCATTTTCTATCGTAATGCAATCAATATCGGGCTGCCGATTATCGAGTGCCCGGAAGCAGCAAAGGAAATCAATGCGGGTGATACCGTGGAGATTGACTTCGATTCCGGTCTGATTACCGATGTAACTACCGGTAAGTCCTATCAGGGTCAGGCGTTCCCGCCGTTCATGCAGAAGATTATTGCTGCGGAAGGTTTGATGAATTATATCAATGCAAAGTAAATTAAAACAAGATTAAATAAAACAAAAATTGCAGGAGAGTCCTTTTACATGATAAAATGGTAGAAGGACTTTCTTTTTTGTAAGAAAAAAATGCAATGCGACGTAACGTCAGGTATTGCTTGTGACGCTGCGTAATGTGATAAAGTGGTGTTTGAAAGGAGGAAAGGGCTATGTCAAAATACACAACAGGAGAGATTGCGAAGCTCTGTGGTGTGTCTGTCCGGACGGTTCAATATTATGATTCCAGAGATTTGTTAATACCGAGTGAACTGAGTGAAGGCGGCAGAAGGCTTTATTCGGAAGAGGATTTGAAACGGATGAGGATGATTTGCTTTCTTCGTGATGCGGGACTCGGAATTAACAGTATCGGTGAGCTGCTTAAGGAAAAGGAGCCGGGGAATGTTATTTCTGTTTTGCTGGAGCAGCAGGAGCAGACCTTACGGGAGGAAATTGATGACCGACAGACAAAGCTGGATATGATAGAAGAAATAAAACGTGAGATAAAAAGAGTTGAAAATTTCTCGGTTGAATCTATCGGTGATATAGCATATCGAATGAAGAATAAAAAGAAGCTTCAAAAGCTTCACGCAATGATGCTGATTACGGGACTTCCGTTCGGAATTGCCGAATGGGGGAGTGTGGCACTTTGGTGTATTACGGGAATCTGGTGGCCGTTTTTATTATGGACGATTTTGATGGCTTTGTACGGTACATGGATTTCGGTCTACTATTTCAGCAGGGTTTCATATATCTGTCCGCAATGTCATGAGATATTTCGTCCGGCATTTAAAGAAGCATTTTTTGCAAGACATACACCGACGCTTAGAAAGCTGACCTGTACCTGCTGCGGATATCACGGCTTCTGCGTGGAGACCTATGGAAGAAAGGAGGAGGAAAATGATTGATAAAATAACGGAAATGTTACCTTTTCTGATTCCGCTTGCGCTTGTGGAATTTGTATTGCTCGGATATACGTTATATCATATTTTAACACATGAACACTACAAAAGAGGAAACCGTACCTTATGGATTGTGGTTACGATTATCGGGATGAATTATGTGGGACCGATTCTCTATTTCCTGCTCGGAAAGGAGGAAGCATAAGTGGAGATGCTTCAGATTACTGATTTGAAAAAAAGGTTCGGAGAGAAAGAAGTGTTAAAGGGAGTAGAACTGTCCGTGCCGGAGAAAAGTGTATTCGGCTTTATAGGAAAGAACGGAGCGGGAAAGACAACCACCATGAAAGCAGTTCTGGGACTGTTAAAGCCGGATGCGGGAGAAATCAGGGTTGCCGGGGAGAAGGTGCTATGCGGACAAACCGTGACGAACCGGCATATAGGGTATTTGCCGGATGTGCCGGAATATTATTCTTTTATGAATGCCTCCGAGTATCTTACTTTTTGCGGGAAAATTACCGGAATGGAGAAAAAGGAGCTCATATCCCGCAGAGATGAACTTCTGGAGCTGGTGGGTCTTGACGGGGAACGGCACAGGATTAGGGGCTTCTCCAGGGGAATGAAGCAGAGACTCGGAATCGCACAGGCGCTTCTAAATCGTCCGAAGCTGCTGATTTGCGATGAACCGACATCCGCACTTGACCCGGTAGGAAGAAAGGATATTCTGAATATTTTGCAGACAGTGAAGGAACAGACGACAGTGCTGTTTTCTACCCATATACTTTCGGATGTAGAGCGGATATGTACGGATATCGCATTTTTAAATGAGGGTGTTGTGTGTATGCAGGGAAAGCTTGCGGATATTAAGAACAAATACCGCTCCGATGAATATCTGATAGAAACGGAGCATGAGGCGGATATCAGAAAGCTGATGAAAGCGTTTCCGGGATATACACAGGCAGAGGAGAATCGGCTGGTATTCCGGGAAAAGGAAGTCGGTGTGTATGAGGTAATGAGGTATGTATCCTCGGAAAGGCTGCCGGTTCTTCGGCTGGAGCGTATGGAACCGTCGTTGGAATCACTGTTTATGGAGGTGGTAAAGAGGTGAAGTCTTTGCTTGCATTTATGAAGAAGGAGTGGCTGGAACAGCTCCGTTCGGGACGTGTTATTATTCTTACCGTTTTATTCGTTTTGTTTGGTATTATGAATCCGGCACTGGCGAAGCTGACTCCGAAATTATTCGAGCTGATGGCAGATACGCTGGAAGAGAGCGGAATGATAGTGACGACTGTGACTGTGGATGCTATGACCTCCTGGACACAGTTCTTCAAAAATATTCCGATTGCGCTGATTGTTTTCATTTTGCTTGAAAGCAGCATTTTCACGAAGGAATATCAATCCGGGACATTGGTACTGGCACTCACGAAAGGATTGGAACGGTATAAGGTTGTCCTTTCCAAGACAGCAGTGCTCGCAATCCTGTGGTCGGCGGGATACTTTCTCTGCTTTGCGATTACCTACGGTTATAATGCCTATTTCTGGGATAACAGTATCGCACATAATCTGTTGTTTTCGGTTAGCTGCTGGTGGCTGCTCGGTCTGTTTGCGGTAATGCTGACCGTATTGTTTTCGGTAACGGCAAATGCCAACACCGGGGTACTTGTCGGAACGGGGGGAGTATTTCTTACGGCCTATCTTATGACTTTATTGCCGAAAATTAAAGAGTTCTCACCGGCAAGATTAATGAGTACCGCGTCTTTGCTGACAGGTGCCGAGGAAGCCTCCTCCTGTTATAAAGCCGTTGCAGTTACAGCCATATTATGTGTGACATGCATTGCGGTTAGTATTCCGATTCATAATAAGAAACGAATCTGATTACAATGGCACCAAAGAATTTTGAGTACCACAAATCCTGAAAAAATCAGGATTTGTGGTGCTTATTGCTGAATTTTAATTTATATGTTATACGTTGCTAACTGTCTTACTTTCGATTAAATTATCTTTCATTCGTTCTATGCTTTTATTACGAGTGAGAGATTGCATTTGATAATAAGCTATGCTACGTAATTTTTTGAGCCGTTCGCTCATGGAAATGCCGTCACGAATCATATCAGCGTTCATGCTTTCAATATTTACTAATATGATAAGTTGTTCTACACTTGCGTAATCTCGTATATTTTCTTTTTTATTTCCTGTTTCATCGCGCCATTGCTTTGCAGTTTTTCCAAATAGTGCCATGTTCAGCATATCTGCTTCGCTGGCGTATTTATAATTAATCTCTTGAGGAGTAAGTTCCGGAGAAATTAAAAACTCTTTAATGGCATCGGTATGTATGCGATAATTAATTTTCGAAAGCTCCCGTTTACTATCCCATCCGGATGTGAGTTTCTCTGCTTCTTGCTTTTTGAGACGCTGATAATCTTTTATGATATAAAGTTTGAATTCAGGAGAAATCCATGAGGCAAACTCGAAAGCGATATCCGAATGTGCATAAGTTCCACCATAACGTCCTGCATGTGATGTTATACCGATTGCATTCATTCGTTCTATCCATTGTTTTGCAGTTAGAACTAATCGTCCGGGTTCATTTCTAACCGTATGGAATTCCATACGGTTAAAATTAGGATTATATAACGTTTCCCATGCGGCGAGAAAATCAATCGTGGAATAAGAACTTAACCAATTTGATATAACGATTCTTGGATCGCTAGGATTCTTATACTTAGCAATATCAGTTAATGAAATGTAATCGTTTTCTTGTCCGGATGAAAGTAAAACAGAAATTTCCGCTCCATTTGCCTTAATAATCATAGTTATAGCCCCCTTGTAAGTTGATGTTAGATGATGGCGAAGGATAAATTGGTAACATTGTGTACATTAGTATTATATCATGAACTTTGTTCATGATCTTTCACTGCGTTCGGATTTTGCCAGCAAGCTTGCAAATCCTCACTTCGTTTGCATTATATCATATACTTCGTTTGCATTATATCATTCATTTGGTAGTATGACAAGAAGTTCGTTTGTATAAAGCCGTAAAAAGCAGGGAAAAATGGAGGGAAAAGGAGGTTATTTTATGAGTAAAATCATGAGAATTACAGGACGTGAAATCATTGATTCGCGTTCGTATCCGACGGTGGAAGCAACTGTCTGGCTGGAAAACGGAGGAGTCGGGACGGCAGCGGTTCCGTCCGGCGCTTCTACCGGAGCCTTTGAGGCTACGGAGCTTCGGGACGGAGAACAGGAGCGTTACAATGGAAAAGGGGTGAAGCATGCGGTTGCCCATGTGAATGAGGATATCTCAAAACAGCTTTTCGGAAAGGATGCCTTTTTTCAGGAGAAAGCCGATGAGGCTATGAAAGCACTGGATGGTAC
>JAQXLY010000011.1 GCA_029012365.1 Lachnospiraceae bacterium
GCAGCACTTTCTTTCACCAGGTGCGCTTCGTTGGACCATTTGCTTCTAATCCGGTAGAGATTTAAGGCATTATTGGCTTCTCCTTCCACAAAAGGAGTGATATTGCCAAGAGAAAAGGAGGAAATATATTCCAAAGTAGCAGGCATATCCGAGTGATTTTCGAAAACAACTCTACTGGAAAAGGCGTAATCATTTGCTGTATATCCAAGTTCATGAATGAAAATATGGTCATTCCCGTCCGATAAAAAAGTTCGGATGGTTGTAACATTGTCCTGTTGAACCACCTCCTGTTTGACGTATCTCATCTGATTGGTGGTACCAGACTGCCGCATGGTCTGCCCGTTGGCTAAGGTGCTGGGGTAGGCATCACCTACCAGTTTTGCCTGAATCAGTGAATCGGGATGCAGAATTTTCCCTTCTCTGATAATTTGTTCTTCCATACCTGCCGGCAACAACTCAAGAGAGACATATTGATCGGCGTCAATCAGATAATTGACCTGCATGTCCCGGAAAGTGAAAGTAGATAAAATTTTTCTTGTGTTTTCTTCCATGGTGATATCCTTTCTTTTTTCCTATTAAGCTAGTAAGGTAGTTATCCTTTCTCATATCTTTTATGGGGCGTAAGTTAGTTACTCTTTTTTGGTAGTGAAGAAATCCCTCCGATACTCAGAGGGGGATATGTTGTAGTAGTTTCTAAATGCCTTGGAGAAGTAATTGTTATCCTGGAATCCCACCCGTTCTCCTACATCCTGAATCTTTATGGATTCATCCAGCAGAAGTTCGCAGGCTTTCTCCATGCGTACCTTCAGAACGTATTCATAGATACCGTATTGATATTTTGCTTTGAAAGCACGGGATATATATTCCTTTGAAAAGAAATAACGTTCAGAAAACATAGTAATTTTGATGTTTTCTGAAAAATGTTCATCGATGTAATTATGAATCATTTCCACGATTTGCTCGGTGCTGTATCTATCAGAAGAAACAGTATCTGTCGTCGAATCGGATTCAGCGGACTGTGCCTGCATCTGTTCTTCTAAGGCTACTGCCAGCTTTTTGGTAGCGTGCTCTAAGGCATTGTTAATGGATTGTCTATCCACGGGCTTTAGCAAATAATCTGTGGCACCAAATCTCAGAGCATTCTGGGCATAGTGAAAGTCATCGTAGCCGCTGACGATAATAAACTGACTGTTGGGATATTCCTCTTTGGCACATTCCAGAAATTCCAAACCGTTCATAATAGGCATACAGATGTCCAAAAAGATATATTCAGGTTCATGAAGCCGCATTATCTCCAGCCCTTCTTTCCCATTGGAAGCCATCAATATATCGGTAATATCGTATTTCTTCCAATCTCCCAGTTTTTCCAATGCAATTCTTACCGGTTTTTCATCATCAATAATTAATGCTTTACTCATGTACACCTCTTTTCGCAGGTAGGGTTATGTGAATCGAAGTTCCGTTGTTCACGGTACTGTCAACGGTCATTTCGCTGTTTCTGTCATATAGGATACGAAGTCTGTCATACAGATTGGCTAGTCCTACGCCCTGTGTCTGGGCCCCGGCAATTTTTTCCTGCAGGAAGCTTTCGCGTAAATCCTGCAAGGTAACCTCATCCATGCCGCAACCGTTATCTGTGACAGACAGATGCAGTTTATCGTCGGTGACATAGGCACGTATTTGGATTGCGATAGAGGTAACTTCGCCGTCGATGCCATGCACAATACAGTTTTCTACAAGTGTCTGAATACTGATTTTGGGGATGACGCATGTATATGCATCGGAATCAATCTCAATGCTGGTCTGTAAATTGTCATCCATACGGATTTTTTGCAGGTAAATATATTTCTTTACATGTTCCATTTCGTCTGCCAGTGTTACCAAGTCCTCGCCTTTTATGGAATAACGAAGAATAGATGCAAGGGAAATAATCATTTCGTGAATCTGGTCCTGGTCGTTGATCAGAGCTTCCGTGGAAATGGCCTGCAATGTATTGTACAAAAAGTGAGGGTTGATCTGGGCCTCTAAAGCAATCAGCCTAGCTGTTTGTTCGTTTAAGGTGACAACGTAGTTTTCTTCAATCAACTTCTGTATATGCTCCGACATGTAATTGAAGGAATGCTCCAGATTTGTGATTTCCTGACTGCCTCCAATGCGAATGGTTGTATCAAAGGCACCTTCACCGACTTTCTTCAGTTGGCTGGACAGATCATTCAGCGGCTGCATCAATCTTTTGCATAACAGGTAAATCATTAAGACGGAAACTGCCAGAATGATGAGTCCCTGCATGATAGATGTCCGCAGTGCCTCGTAGAGACTCTGGTTGATAATTCTGGTAGGTTGCAAAGAAACCATGGTAAATCCATAAGAATCACTTTTTTGGCTGACAACCATATAGGATTGGTCTTTCAAAATGATTTGTCGGTCAGGGGTACCCTCGGAAATCAGAATCTGATCAAGCGATAAATGAATCAATTCCGGGTCACCGGTATACAGTAATTCTTTTCTATCATTATAAAGAAGTAGTATTTCCCCTTCGGTAAATGTGTAGCTGCGAAGAAGAGATGTCAGAAAATCCCGGTCAATATGGCATTTTACATAAGCAAGAGGCCTTTTGTCATTAATATAGATGATTGACTGATAAAATGTAAAAAAATCATTGGGATCTTCGGAAGGTCGCAAGCACAAAAATGCATTTGATTCGTCGCAAAATGCAAAAGATTCTGCATCAAAATCAGCAAGATCAGAGTTATCCTCTATCAGAATATGCTGCGTGATTTTGCCTCGTCCCAGACTCAGATTAAGATTCGGGAAAAAAATGCGGTATGAATTCAAATCGCTTCGGGTGTAAAAGTATTCCTGCAT
>JAQXLY010000012.1 GCA_029012365.1 Lachnospiraceae bacterium
GATAAGTTGTGGCGAAGGAGTATTCTAAAGAGAACCATAAGGCAACGTCAGTACTTAGCGAGGTGGTTTCGAGCTTAGTACTGCTACGTTGCTGCATGAGCGAGAGCGGGTTTCCTTTAGAATACTCCTTCGCCACAACGATTACACACCAAAAGGCTGAACTGTTACCTGTCGCATGTGGCAGCCCCTTTCAATACTTGACAATCGCCGAAATCACGGTATAATATAGCTGTAAAAACTAATTAGATTTCTAATTAGTTTTACTGACTTATGGAACAAATGCATAAGGCATTATCGGAATATATCTGGAGGTATAAAATGGGAAATCAATTGATGGTGGCTCTTATTGAAGCATCTATGGCACATCAGAAGAGCTGTTGGGCTGAATTTCGGAAGCTTGATTTATCTCCGGGACAGCCTAAGGTGTTATCCCGCCTTCGTTACAAGGAGGGCTATTTACAAAAGGAATTGGCGTCGCTTTGCCGCGTGGAACCGGCAACCATGGTAGTTCTTCTTGCAAACATGGAAAAAAAGGGACTGATTCGGAAGGAAATCGACCATGTATCGGGAGGGAAACGTGCGTACCGCATTTTTCTTAGCGATGAGGGCAGGATGCTTGCAGAGCATGTGGACCGGATTGTAGAGGAAGTGGAAGAAAAGTGTTTTACCGGTTTTTCCGAGGAGGAGAGGGCGCAGCTTATTTTGTTACTGGAACGGATGACCGATAATCTGGCATAAAGAGCATTATGACTAAGAAAGGGGAAATACAATGAGAAAGACGATACGAAAAATCGGAATAGGTGCATGCTGTCTGGCGTTGTTGTTTGGGATGGCCGCATGCGGCAAAAAAACAGAGGAAGGGATAAGTGACGGAGCAGTAACGGATGTACCTACGGTGATGGCTGAGGCAACACCGGAGCCGACGTCTGAGCCTACACCGACTCCCGTACCGACAAAGGAGCCTACACCGACTCCTGTGCCGACCAGAAAGCCGGTACAGATTGAGGATGTTGCAATTCCGAATGTTTATCTTGAAAAGCACGAGGGCTTTGAGGGAACGGTAGAGCATATTGAATATCAGTCAAAGAAGTATCATGAAGGTGGCGAAGAGGCTACAACAAAGTATGCATTTGTATATTTGCCGCCGAATTATGATACGGAAAAGAAGTACAATGTACTGTATCTGATGCATGGTATCGGAGGCAGTGAGAGCGAATGGGAATTGGACAGAGAGAACTCCAAGGTAAAGAAAATCATGGACAATCTGATTTTCTACGAGGAAATTGAACCGTTTATTGTGGTAACACCGAACGGAAGAACCGGTGGCGGACAGGAGTCCTTTTATACATTTGGGCAGGAGCTCCGAAATGATTTGATTCCGTATATAGAGAGCCATTATTCAACCTACGGCGAATATGACGAGAACGGGTATGATCTGACTGTGGCAAGGGAACACCGTGCGATGGCGGGACTTTCCATGGGCGGTATGCAGACGATAAATATAGGTTTATGCGAGTGCCTTGATATTATGAGTTATTTCGGAGCGTTTTCCGCGGCACCTACGTCGAATGCGGCACAGAAGATTGCGGATACGTTAAAGGAGTTTCCGGAGGAATATCAAATCGATTATTTTTATAACATCTGTGGTACAGAGGACGGAACCGCATTCTGGAGTCATGAAAATGCAGTCAACGGTCTTCCGGAGCTTACGGACCGCCTGACGGACGGTACAAACTTTATGTGGCAGAAGGTAAAGGGGCAGCATACGTTTTATGTGTGGTATCTCGGCTTCTATAATTTTGCACAAAAGGTTTTCAAGGGACCTTCACTTGAAGGAATGTATTTGAAGGATGAGGCTGTAAAGAACGGTTTTACATTCGGTACAGTAATGAGTTTTTCGCAGCTGCATAATAGCTATTACGCACCAATGGTAACAAGTGAATTTCAAAGTATTACCGCTGCAAATGAGATGAAGGCATATTCCCTGCTTGATCAGATGGCATCCAGGAAAAACGAGGATGGAATGCCTGTGATGAATTACAGAGAAGGGGATGCAATCGTTGAGTTTGCGCAGAAGAACGGTCTCGGAGTACGCGGTCATGTACTTGTATGGGACAATTACATGTGTGACTGGTTTTTCAGGGAAGGATATACGAATGACGGAGCCTATGTAGATGAAGAAACTATGAAGGCTCGTCTTAAATATTACATTGAGGAAGTCGTAACTCATTTCGAGACGAAATATCCGGGTGTGGTTTATTGCTGGGATGTTGTGAATGAGGCCGTTGGTGACGGGAATGACTATAAATCGGATGATCCGCGCCATGTAAGATACACCCGTTACGGTACAGAAAATAAGTTTTATACTTATGTGGGCAGTGATTATGTGGAATTTTCCTTTGCCTGCGCAAAGGCAGCGGTAGAAAAGCTTCAGGCAGAAAACCCAGAGGTATCGATTGATTTATTCTATAATGATTACAATACCTTTTTTGATGATAAGCGTAATGCGGTAATCGCTTTGGTAAAGAGTATTAACAGCTATGAGAAGAATGCGGACGGTACATATAAGAAGCTTTGCGACGGTATCGGTATGCAGAGCTATATCGGAGGCTACGGACAACAGGCAGGCTGTATGAATATGCAGGATATTACAAGGATTGAAACGGCAATCAGGATGTTTAATGAGCTTGATGTAAAGGTTCATGTAACCGAGATGTCGGTACGTAATTATGAGCAGAGTCAGGAAGAGAAGCATGCACAGTTTTACGGTAAGCTGTTTGAAATGTACAGGAGGATTAATTCTGACGGACAGCTGCTTTATAATGTCTCTATCTGGGGAATCTGTGATGACCCGTTTATGAGTAAGACCGATTACAGCTATAAAATGAACGGACCGTATTGCGGACTGTTTAACCGGGCATGTGTACGAAAGGATGCATATTACGAGGCGTTAAAGGCACTCAGAGGGGACGAATAGGGAGTAAAGCAGGCAGCTGTTCTGCAATAAAAGGAAAAATAATAAGGATGAATCAAAGAAGGAGAGAAAAATGAGTAAGAGAATAGGAAAGCTTTTGGCAGGTATCTGTTGTCTGACCATGCTTTGCGGTATGGCAGCATGCGGTAAGACAAAAGAGGGAAGTAATACGGTAACGGATGTCCCGGAGCCGACAGTAACGGCTGCACCGACAGAGGCACCGACAGCTACACCGGAGCCTACGCCGGAGCCGACAGCTACACCGGTACCGACCCCTACAGAGGAACCGGTACATGAGCCGGCAAAGCTCGAAGATAACGGATATCCGCGTGAGTATGCAAAGTTTAATAAGGAGTATGCCGGACGGGTTGTTGATATTAATTATACGACCTATGCCTACGCCGATAACGGTGAGGAGATTACGAAGCATGCGTATGTGTGTCTGCCTCCGAAGTATGATGAAACAAAGCAGTATAATGTTCTTTACTTAATGCACGGTATCGGCGGTAACGAGCAGGAGTGGAAAATCAGCAGTGTTTTCGATGATATCAGATGTGCTATGGATAACCTGATGTATTATGGGGAGGCAGAGCCGTTTATCATCGTAGTTCCGAATGGCCGTTCCTGTGTGAACTATACGAATACAAGCTTTGACAATGCGTATTCATTCTATGAGTTCGGTAAGGAGCTCAGAAATGATTTGATTCCGTATATTGATGCTAATTTTGCCACCTATGCGGAGTATGATGAGAACGGCTACGACCTGACAGCCGCAAGAGACCATCGCGCAATGGCAGGACTTTCCATGGGCGGCATGCAGACGATAAATATCGGTTTATGCGAGTGTCTGGACATTATAAGCTATTTCGGAGCGTTTTCTGCGGCACCGACCTCTAATACGGCTGCTGTAATTGCGGAAAAGCTGAAGGAGTTTGAAGGATACGATATTAATTATTTCTATAATATCTGCGGCTTAAGCGACGGAACCGCGCTGGCCAGTGCCAGTGCCGCAGTGGACGGTCTGGATGCTTTGACAGACAAGATTACCGAAGGTGAAAATTTTATGTGGCATAAGGTGCCGGGCTACCATGACCATAAGGTATGGCACTTAGGGCTTTACAATTTTGCACAAATCGTATTTAAGTAAGAAATCATTGTAGAAAAGCAACAGGGAGCAGGTCCTCTTTGTTGCTTTTTTAAACAGCATCTTATGCGATGTAATATGAATAAGGGGAGAATTGTATGAGTGTGAGAGAGAAGATTAGTACAGTGAGCATAGCTGTTTATGAGGAGTCTGTAAAACAAAAGAGAACGCAGCGGAAAAAGGGCAGCAAAGGAATGTTGATTTTCCTTGTAGTCTGTATGTTGTTCGGTGGGTTGATTGGCTTTTTCGGAGCAATGTATATGGATAAAGCAGCTTTAGACCTGAAAAGATTTGCGCCGTTCCCGGTGAAGGACGGCTTGGAGATTTTGTATGTGCCTGCGGTGTTTTTATTCTTTCTTGTGACGATGGTGCTGCACACAATTATACATGAAGGAGGACATTTGATTTTCGGTCTGCTGACCGGATATGGGTTCCTTTCTTTCCGGGTGTTTTCCTTTACTATTGTGAAAAAGGACGGTAAACTTATAAGAAAGAAGCTGAAGGTGCCGGGAACCATGGGACAGTGCCTTATGACACCGCCGGAGTGGAAGGAGGACGGAAGATACCCGTATATCTGGTATAATCTCGGCGGCGGAGTAATGAACCTGATATCCTGTCTGCTTGTTCTTCCGTTGTTCTTTTTGAACTGTCCTTTGCTGGCATGGGCTGTCGGTATTTTTATTTTTACCGGGCTGGTATTTGTATGCTCCAATCTGATTCCGATGACAATCGGGATTCCGAACGACGGAAAGAACTGTCTCCTTTGCAGGAAGGCAAAGGAAAACCAAAAGGCATTTTATCTGCAGCTGAAGCTGAATGCTATGTTGAGCAGCGGCACAAGGCTGGAAGAGCTTCCGGAGGAGATGTTTGATGTCGGAAAGCATGGTCGGTTAAATGCACTGACCTGTTATATGCGTTTGCAGGCATTTTACCGGCATTTGCAGAAGAAGGAAGAGGATAAGGCGGAGGAATGTCTGGCGTCCATGGAGCAGGAGATGGAGGAGCTTCCTATGGGCTTTATGAATTCCATTGATATGGAACGACTGTATCTGCTGCTGCAGGAAAAGGCACCGATTGAACAGATTGCGGCACATTATGCGGTATTACAGCCGGTCTTTGCCCAGGGAAAGGACATCTCGGTGCTGCGTGTGAAATATGCCTATTACCTGCTCTTAAATGATGAGGAGAGGGAAATGACAGAGTGGCTGGTACGTTCTAAAAATAAGAAGCTGCCGAAAAAGCTTCCGAAGCGTAAGCAGGTTTCTGCCGAAAAGATTTTTGAGGATATGAAGAAGGCTGCCGAAAAGCATCCGGTGGCAGGAGAGGCAGAGCTTTTTATGAGTCTGGCAACAGCGTGCAAAGAGAATGCCACAGAGGCAGTAATATAAGAGGGAGGACGGGGCTGTTATGCACATTAGTGCGACAGCCCCTGACGCTTAAGTCTGATATATTTTAGGCTTCTCTTTTTTTAACATACGGTAGGTTTTCCATTTACCGGATAATTGTTCTTGACAACGTAACAATGTTATGCTATGATAAATACATAACATTGTTACAAAAGGAGGTGCCGATGGGAGAAGAGCTGATTTCAAAAAAGGAACTGTTGGAGCGTTACGGTATTTCCTACGGTGCGCTGTATCGCTGGAAACGAATGGGTTTGATTCCTGAGGAGTGGTTTCTTAAAAAGGCAACTGTCACCGGACAGGAAACCTTTTTTCCGAAGGAGCTGATTTGCGAGCGGGTGGAGCTGATTCAGAGTCAGAAGGATGCGTATTCACTGGATGAGCTTTCAAAACAGTTTCATAAAGAGTCTGAAGCAAAAGCTGTTTTGACGATTCGGACAGTTTATGGAGATAAGACGTTCTATCTGAATGAGATACAGGCAGTGCTTTTGGAGGACGGTAACGGAAACGTAAAGGATTTGTCAAAGGAGATTCCGGGTTTGCGGAAGGAGAGGAGAGAGTAGTATGGATATGAATATTTCGGGTAGTGGTCAGATTGTAGCAGGAGAATATGATACGATTCGAATCAGCGGAAGCGGGCAGCTTGCCGCAGCGGTGAAGTGTAACAGCCTTCATGTGTCGGGGGCTGCGAGCGGAAGCGAGCTTGTCTGTGTAAATGATATACATGTATCAGGCAGCAGTCATTTTTCCGGCAAGGTGACAGCAGGAAGTATTGCGGTTTCCGGAGGCTTTACCGGAAACGGAGATGTCGTGGCGAGGGAACGGATTTCGGTCTCCGGCAGTATTCGGTGCGGCGGCACGATGAAGAGTAAATTGGTCTCGATATCAGGAAAGGGTTCGGTTACCGGAGATGTTGAGACAGAAACCGTAAAGGTGAAAGGAAAGCTGGACTGTGCGGGACTGCTCAATGCAGAGGAAATAGAGATTGAATTTAAGGAAGGTATGGAAATTGGCAGTATTGGTGGAAGTAAAATTGTAATTTATAAGCGTTCGGAGGAGAAAAAGAGATTTCGTCTGCCATTGTTTTCTTCTTTAGTAAAGGCTGCAGACGGAACCGTGCGGGTGAAGACTTCCGTGGAGGGGGATGACATTGCATTGGAAGGCGTTATAACGCCTCGTGTATCCGGCCGTGTGGTAGCCATCGGTGCAGGCTGTGAAATCGACCTGGTACAGTACAGCGAGAAGGTCGAGATTTCACCGGAGGCAAAGGTTGGGCGTACGGAGCAGATTCGCAACTGATATCAAATTTTTTTGAAAAAGTTGTGCTATAGTTGGGGGTGAAGGGAGGAAATGACTTGTTTGAATGGAATGAGACGATACAAAGGATGATTGACTGGATTGAGGAGCATTTAACGGAGAATCCGACGCTTCTGCAGATGTCGGAGGAGATAGGATATTCCCCGTATTATGTTTCCACCAGATTTCATGAGATTGTAGGAATGACGGTTAAAAACTACGTTGCGGGGCGGCGGCTCGCGAAAGCAACGCTTGAAATCCGGGATACGAAGGAACGGATTCTGGATATCGCAATGAAATACGGCTTTTCTTCCCAGGAAGCTCTGACGAGAGCTTTTATGAATGCCTACGGGTGCACTCCGGCGGCGTATCGGAAAAAGCCGCGACCGGTTCGTCTCGCCAATTCTCAGGTGGTTTTCTTTCCGGAACATTATATCAATAAAGGAGGACCAACAATGAGTACAACAGCATTAACGGAGGCGCGCGTGAGGGTAGAGCATATCCCGGCGCATAAATATATCGGAATCTGGGATACGGCGGCATCGGATTATTGTGGCTTTTGGAGCCGTCACGACTGCGATACGGTATGCGGTATCATTGACAGCATGAGTCACGTATCCCATCCGATTGTAACCGGACATACCGCAGGATGGTTTTATGAAAACGGTAAGAAGGGGTATTTTTACGGCTTTGGTGTGCCGGAGGATTACAACGGAGAAATCCCGGAGGGCTTTGAGCTGAGAAGCTTCCCGGCAAGTGATTATCTGGTGTTTTATCATCCGCCGTTTGATTATTTGAAAGACAACGGTGAGGTTATGGGACGCGTGGAAACACTTGCATGGAACTATGACCCGTCAAAGCACGGAAACGTGTGCTATGAGTGGAACGAAGAGGTTTGTCAGGATTACCAGAGACACTACCCGGAGGGAATTGGGTATGAGGTGCTGAGACCGGTGAGGAGAAAGAAATAGGGGCAAATGGCTGACACATAGAAGAAATAAGGGGGCTGCATTGGTTTTACGCAGCCCCCTTTCTTATTTTCTTATCGACAGATTTTTCCGCTGTATGTTTATTTATAATCCGGAAATATCGATTTCAAAAAAACTTCCGGTTTCTATCTTCTCCGGCGTTAGGAACATAATCATATACCATGGCAGATAGGTAATCTGTTCATCTATTGCTATATTTCCCGGACATAATACATAGGCATTTCTGACCGACCAATTTTCGACGGCAAGAACCCGGTTGAGGGTAGTATGCTTTTTATAGTCATTGCCGGACTTTACCTCAACTACATCAATCCGTGTGCCGTTCTGGATTACAAAATCAAGTTCTCCGTATTTTTTTGAATCAAAGTAATTCAGGGAGAAGCCATTTGCCTTGATTTGTTGTGCTATGACATTTTCGAGAAGGCTACCCATATTGATGGACAGGTCGCCGTTTAAAATCGGAAACTGGATGTTTTCCATACAGGCGGCACATAGCAGACCGGTGTCCCCCATAAACAGCTTAAAAAGATTATGCTTTTCGTTGAGCTGCAGCGGAGGATGAGGTTCGGTTACATTGTAACAAGCCAGTGCAACCCCTGCTTCGGATAACCAGCGGAAGCTGTCGGCATAACGATTCTGACGCCCGTTTTCGTCGATATGGGTCAAAATAAAACGACGGTTTTTATCATTTAACTGGGAGGGGATACTGTCAAAAATCGCTTTGATTTTCAGCTTGTCATTGCCCTCTGCGTATTGTGCGATGTCAAGGCGGTATTGTTCCAGGATATCTTTCTGATTTTCGATAACACGGCCGATATCGTGAGTATCCACATACGTCTGTACCACCTGCGGCATGCCTCCCACGACAATATAGCTTTGAAACAGCTTAAGCAGGGTGTTATGAACGGATTCTGATACCGGCTTCTTTTCTTTAAAACAATCCTGTAGATGTGTAATTGTGCTTTCCCGGACTCCGTTTGCCAGTAAGTATTCTTCAAAATCCATCGGATACATCCGGTAGATTTCCTCAAAGCCCACCGGATAGGAGCGTACTTCTTTATAACGAACTCCAAGCAGGGAGCCGGATTCGATATAATCAAAGCGACCGTCCTCTACCAGAAATTTAATGGCGGTGCGAACGTTAGGACAAGCCTGAATCTCATCGAACAGGATAAGTGTCTTGCCCGGAGTAAGAGGCTGTCTGATATACGCGGTAAGATTTGTAATGATTGTATCAGCATCCAGGCTGCCTGCAAAAATCAACTTCGCTTTTTCATCCGTAATAAAATTCAGTTCAACAAAATGTTCATAGTTCTCTTTGCCAAAGGCGCGAATCAAAGTCGTTTTACCGATTTGTCTTGCGCCGAGAATGCAAAGTGCCTTTTTCTTTTCCTGCGCCTTCCAGTCCAATAGCTTTTTATAGGCCTTGCGATACAGCATAGAACCACCTCCGAAGTTAGTATCTGTAATTACTGTAACATAATTCCTGAATTTGGTCAAATGATTTGCAACAAAATTCTGATGAATACAAAGATGTGATGTAACAAAATTCCGAGATGGTGAATGTGGCTATAATAGTTCCTTTGTTTTCCCGGCAAGGTAAAGCGGTATATTTGTAAAGGCACCGTCCTTCCGATAGCCACGTTTTGAAAACCGTAAGGCATGGCTTGGGGTATGATCGGTAATATAGCGTTTGAAGGAAGGAGAAGCTTTGTATTCTCCGCCTTTTACTTCTACCGGGATAATCTCCGCATTGTATTGTAATAAGAAATCAATTTCACTGTATTTGTCAGCAAAATACCGTGGCGCAATCTCGAACTGGCCGCATAATTGTTGTAAAACAAAGTTTTCGGTCAGGGGACCCTTAAACTGATAATCGGACTTTAACAGGATTGCACTGTTGTCAATGCCGGCCATATGCTTTAACAGACCGGTGTCAAAGACATAGAGCTTAAAATGGTCAGGCTTATCAAATGCCGGAAGCGGATGTTCCGCTTTAGAAACATTGCATACACGGTAAAGCATACCGGCAGATACAAGCCATTCGATCGCTTCCTCGAAGTCACGGGCTCTGCCACCCTCCCGGACAGCACCGTACATAAACTTTTCATTTGCTTTGGCAAGCTGCGAAGGAATACTACGAAAGACCATAAGCAGACGTCCGCTGTTAATTTTTCCGTTATGTTTGGAAAAATCGTTCTCATAAAGCTCGACTAATTCCTGCTGGATTTTTGTGATTCTCGCAGGGTCTTTGTGCATAATCCAGGAAGAAACACATTCCGGCATTCCACCTATAATGAGGTAATTATGATAAGCATCCAACAGCCTTGTGTGAAATATGTCTTCAATCGTTTGTCCTTTTTTTATGGTATCATAGTAAGCATACAGTGCTTCGTCGGTTGCACGCAGAAACTCTGCAAAGGTAAAGGGTGTAATCGTAAGAAGATTTACCATTCCCACCGGGTAAGACTTGGGTTTTGCCAGAAGTGTTCCGAGCAGGCTTCCGGCTGCGATGATATGATATTCATTTGCCTTTTCTTTGAAGTACTTAAGGGAATTCAGTGCAGAAGGGCATTCCTGTATCTCATCAAAGATAATAAGTGTTTCAGCAGGCAATATTTTTTCATTACATATGAGAGATAAAAGTTCAATAATACGATGCGGGTTCTTGTTTGTATCAAAAACAGACTTTAGCTCATCCTCTTCATCGAAGTTGAAATACACACAGTTCTTATAATATTTTTTCCCGAACTCTTTCATGAGCCATGTTTTCCCGACCTGGCGGGCACCTTTCAGTACCATCGGTTTGCGACTGGAATCAGACTTCCAATTAATTAAACTTTGGAGAGCATCTCGTTCCAAGACAACCACCGTCCTTTCTCTTTGAATTGTGCATGAAGCAGTACTAAGTGCTTTTTGATAGTGTAACACATTTTTCTAAAAATATCAAACAAAATGCACACATTTTTCCACTTGACAAAAGTAAAAAGTGCACATTTTTCTGAATGGATTAAATTAAAAGTGCACGTTTTTACGACGCGTACAGAAAAATTTGTACTTTGAAATTAATTCCAAGAAAACTTTGCAAAAGTATTGACAAGTCAACTTGACGGTGGTATGATGATGTCAAGTTGACTTGGCAAAAAAAGAAAAGTATACTTTGCAAAACAATTTAAAAATGAAATTTATGGAGGTAAAGAAAATGAACAAAGATAATATTTTGGAGATGAGCAGACAGGAAAACAAGAATAAGGATTTGGTAGGGGAGAGCGCAGCGATAATGGGGGGAGCGATTGCCGGAATTTCCATGTCGGTATTGTGTTTGGTTTTTTATTTGGCACAGATTGCTCTTCAGGGAAATTGTAATTGGGGATTTTTTGCAATTATATCCTTCTATAATGCAGTTCTAAACCTTATCAAGGGAATCAAGATGTCGAAGAAAATTATAATTGTCGTAGGTGTTGTTTGGCTTGCATTGACGGTGCTGTTATCTGTTGTACATATTGACAATCTCATTGCAACATCTACCATTTTATAATTTGTCGGAGGGATAACTATGAATAATGAGCTGGTTTTAAGAAATAACTTAAAAGAAATCCGGAAACAAAAGAAGCTCTCACAAGATGAGCTGGCAAAGAT
>JAQXLY010000013.1 GCA_029012365.1 Lachnospiraceae bacterium
ACAAGAAGGTACAGGATAAAACAATCTGCCGTAAAATGCATCAGATTAGTTTATACTGTACCTTCTTTTAATTTGACGAAAAGCGCAAGTTTTAGAAGCGTAGAATTTAACGATTAATAGCAAAATCAGTAGCGAAGTTTAAGAAGAGAATGAAAGAACTCACTTGCCGTAGTTGGAGTGTTAGTAACAGCTATAAAGTGGAGAAACTTAATCAGCTCATAAGAGGTTGGATTAACTACTTCAAGATAGGCAGTATGAAAACACTATGCAAGGAATTAGATTCAAGAATCCGTTATCGGCTTCGCATGTGCATTTGGAAACAATGGAAAACTCCACAGATGCGTGCGAAGAACTTGATAAAACTGGGTATAAGTAGAAAGTATGCGTGGTCAACAGCTTACTCAGGTGCAAGGATAGCCTATGTCTGCCAACGAGGAGCTATGAACTATGCAGTTACAAAAGAAAGACTAACCCGATTTGGACTAGTCTCAATGTTAGATTACTACACCGAAAGGTGTGTCACTTGTTAAGTTGATTGAACCGCCGTGTACGGAACCGTACGCACGGTGGTGTGAGAGGTCGGGAAAATTTATATAATTTTCCCTCCTACTCGATCTATATTATTTTGGATGGCAAGACCAGACCATCAGGCACATTACCGCTATTCCCCGCTATCGAACCATTTGCATATGTAGTAGGCAACTACACCAGCCAAAACAGAGAGGATAAAAGAAATGAGAATATCCAATCGAATCCCCCCTCCCTCTCGATGTGTCTTAAGGTCTTGGCTGAACACAAAGAGATTTTTGGCGTTTTTTTATATTTGTCGGGAATTATTTAAATATCTTTTTTGCAAAGTGATACAGACCGTTTTTCCAGACGGTAAAGTCGTGCCCGCCCGGCATAGTATAATACAGATGCTCTACACCGTTTGCGTTCAGGGTTTCTTCATAATGGGCAGTGACCTTTTTCACAATCTCATCCTGCTCTCCGTTACACATCATGATGAAATACGGTATCGGTGCACCCTCCGGAATCTTAAATTCGTCTTCCGTGAACTGGCCCGGAAAATCCGGCCCTGCTCCCGGCATTGGAGCAGGCATTGGTAAAAGCCCCGGTGCCGGACTGAATGCGCCGATGTAGCCGAAGGTCTCGGACATGGAGAAACCGATGAAAAGGGATTCGCGTCCGCCCATGGAAAGTCCGGCAATCGCTGTGTTTTCGCGGCCTGTTTTGATGCTGTAGTTTGCTTTGATAAACGGCATCAAATCATCTCTTAAATCGTTAATGAAATTATCGAATGCAGCAATATTCACCGGTCCGAATACTTCCTTAGGAATGGCATCCTCTTTCATGGCACGCACATTCGGAATGACAACAATCATTTCGGAGGCTTCGCCCTTATCAACCAGATTGCTGACAACCTCAAGGGGATTTCCTCCCAACCATTCATTATGGTCACCGCCGATTCCATGCAAAAGATACAGAACCGGGTAGGTCTTTTCGGTAGAATAATTGCGTGGAAGAATGACGTGGCAAAGACGGTCGGCACCGGTAGTTTTGGAAGAGTAGGTAACCGTCCGGCGTACCCAGCCGTCACAGGCAGCAGTCTCCTCGTCAAAGCCCTGCGGTGTTTCGTAGTGAAAAGACATAAAATACCTCCTTTTATTCAACAGAAGTTCATGTGAATTAGAATTCTAATAAATAAAGGATAGCATAGGAAAAAGTATTTGTCAAACGAAAGTTTGGCGGAAAGTTTCTTTACGTTCACAGAATGTTAATTGACATTCGTGGAAAACACGATACAATATTACTTGGAAGGATTTTGAAATATCTTTATCTGTGGGATAGGAGCAGGTATAATGTTACAAAGAAGGGAAGGAAAGAGTATGCAAAAGGTGCTGCGAAAAGTGTTGGCAGGAGTATGTTGTCTGGCGGTGTTGGGAAGTGTGACAGCATGCGGTAGCAGGGAAAAAGAGATAAACGGGAATGTGACACCGGGGGCTGAATTAACCGGAATGCCTGAGGAGACGAAAACACCGGAGGCAACGAAAACGCCTGAGGTGACGAAGGAGCCGGAGGCAACGAAAGCACCGGAAACGACGAAGAAGCCGGAGATTACGAAAACACCGGAAGCAACGGTAACTCCGCTTCCGGAACAGACGGCGGAGATAGAGGGTAATCTGAAGGATGCGGCCGCAAAATGCGGATTTAGCTTCGGTACGGTGATAAGTGCCTTTTCGACCTATGATTTATCTTATAAAATGATGGTAATGGATGAGTTCAACAGTCTTACGGCCGCAAATGAGATGAAAGCGTATTCCATGCTCGACCAGAATGCATCCCAGTGGAGCTCGGACGGTATGCCGGTAATAAATTTTACGCAGGCGGATTCTATTGTTTCCATGGCAGAGCTTTTGGGAATCGGAGTCAGGGGGCATGTGCTTGTCTGGGATGCATATATGTGTGACTGGTTTTTCCGTGAAGGCTACAAAAAAGACGGACCGTATGTAGATAAAGAAACGATGAAGGTTCGTCTGCAATATTACATTGAGAAGGTAATAACCCATTTTGAGACGGAGTTTCCGGGAGTGGTTTATTGCTGGGATGTTGTAAATGAAGCAGTGGGAGACAGCCCGGCGGATTATGATGCTTCCGATGCGCGCCATATCCGTACCAGACGTGGGGATGTCGAAAACCAGTTTTACCATATTATCGGAGATGACTATGTAGAGCTTTCCTTCCTTTATGCAAAGGATGTTGTGGAAAAGCTGCAGAAGAATAACCCGGAGGTTAGTATCACATTGTTTTACAATGATTACAACACCTTCTATGACGAAAAGCGCGATTCCATTTGCGAACTCGTAAAGAACATTAACAGTTATGCAAAGGATGCGGACGGCAATTACCGTAAGCTATGTGAAGGTGTGGGCATGCAAAGCTATATCGGAGGCTACGGTTTTCAGGAGGGTTGTATGAATCCTGAGGATATTGAACGGATTCGTACCGCAGTACAAATGTACCATGATCTGGGTGTGGAAGTGCATGTTACAGAGATGGCAGTCCGTAACTATGATGAGGACCTGATGGCAGAGCATGCGGAGTTTTGCGGCAAGCTGTTTGAAATGTATACCGAGTTAAATGCAGAAGAGACGATGATTACTAATATTTCCATCTGGGGAATCAATGATGCACCGTGGATGGATGAAAACAACGGCAATTACAAGCAGAATTCACCGTATTGCGGATTGTTTGATGAAAACTATAAAAAGAAGGATGCCTACTATAAGGTATTGGCTGCCATGGAGCAGGCAGAGTAGAAAAACTGTTGTTAAATAGAGGGCTGTCGTAGTAACAGTTCAGCCTTACTTATGCGTGATAAGTTGTGGCGAAGGAGTATTCTAAAGAGAACCATAAGGCAACGTCAGTACTTAGCGAGGTGGTTTCGAGCTTAGTACTGCTACGTTGCAGCATGAGCGAGAGCGGGTTCTCTTTA
>JAQXLY010000014.1 GCA_029012365.1 Lachnospiraceae bacterium
GCCAAAGGTACCGGAGGGATTTGGAAAGAAGCAGAATAAAAAGAAAAAGTACGCTCCGAGCCAGGCATTGGAAGAAACGGCGATAGAAGGAGAGGGTGTTGTTACACCGTCACTTCCGGATGCCGACACTCTGGACGGGGAATACTTTGAATGGAAACAGGAACAGGAAGGTACCGAAAAGCAGGCCAAAAAGGGTGGAAAGAAGTTCTTCGGGAAACGGTAAAGAACAGATAGAAACAGGCATTGAAGAAATTAATAAAAAAATTAAAATTGTTGTTGACAATTTAAATAAAAGGTGTTAGTATAATAGGGCAGTTCGCAGTTGTGGCGGAATTGGCATACGCGCATGATTCAGGTTCATGTCCACGTACGTGGGTAGGGGTTCAAGTCCCCTCAACTGCATCGTACCGTATGTATGGCAGTAGCCGGCGAGGTGCGTAAGTTATATGCGGAAATGCTGGAATTGGCAGACAGGCATGACTAAGGATCATGTGGTCCCCGACCGTGAGGGTTCAAGTCCCTTTTTCCGCATTGCTTAAGAGTCCTGAGATCCTTGAAAGAAAGGCTTTCAGGACTTTTTACTTTATAGGAAATTGTGCCCTGTTCGATAAGAATGCTTTGTAATATTAAAGACCGTATTCATAAAAAAAGCGTAACACATTTTTATAAAATAGTTTTTCAAGTTCTCCGTCGGTAAGTCCCGCCCTGCTTAAGGCATCCCTGATACGCGGAAGATAAGTAATATCCGGTATGGCACAATTACCGGGAATACCGTCAAAGTCTGTTCCGAGTGCCGGTGTATCGATGCCGGCAACGGATATGATATGCTTTACATGGCGTACTATTGCGGATAACAGCTCATCCTCGGACACGCGGCCGGAAATAAGAAAAGGTTCGTGGAGATTCAGTCCTGCCACGCCTCCGTGCTCGGCAAGGGTACGGAGCATCCGGTCTGACAAATTGCGCGGAACATTGCACTCGGAGCGGGCGTTTGAATGACTGGCAAGAAAAGGTCTCCGGCTGTGGGATGCCACATTATAGAAACCGTCATCGGATAAATGCGAAACATCAATGATGATGCCGAGACGCTCTGCCTCCGTAACAAAGTCAAAACCAAGCGGAGTGAGGCCTGAGTGTGACGGAGCGGGTCTTAGGAGGCAGGGCAGTGGCTGTCGGGAAACCCGCAGGGAAGAAGGGAAAGCGTCAAAGGCAGGGCTTCCCAGAAGATTCGGATAGTTCCAGGTAAGGGTTGCCATGCGGATGCCGAGGGCATAAAACGCGGGAAGCAGGGAAACAGGGTCTTCGGACAGACAGCTTTCCTCTAATGTCAAAAGTGCCGATATTTTATGAAGTGCCATGTTTTTTTTCAAATCGGAATAGGTGTAAACAGGTTCTATTGTCTTATCCGACAATGAAACCAGACGCCGAAAGCAGGAAATCTGTTCCGTAACGCAGGAAATCGGGGAAGCGGAAGAAGTATTCAGCAGGTCGGTGTATAAAGCAAAGCACTGTAATGCGGTGCCTGTGCTTTTCAGACCGGAATAAAAAACATGAGACTGTGTATGCTGCTGCGGAAGAAAAAAGTAATCCGGATTACGGGAAAGTTTTGATAAAGTATCACAGTGAAGGTCAATAACGGGAAGCATTGGGTCAGACCTTTCCGGTTATATTAAGATATTCTATGCAAATTTATGCGATTAGTTGATAAAAAGCAAAAAGCAAAAAAATGAAAGTGAACTGATAGACAAATCGGGAAAAAGGGAGTATACTATCATAGAGATAATAGTGAGGTGCGTCGTGGAACATTTACTGTATACCAAGCTGCAGCCTTTTTTGGTTGATGAGAAAAGTTTGACTGAGCGGATGGGTGGGCAGATGAGCCTGTGGGAAGAGTGTGTAAGGCTCTTTCCGAGGGAAGAGATTATAGAAGAGATGAACCTTGCATTGCGGAAGGAAGATTTTACTTCCTTATATGCTTTAACGCATCGTTTGAAAGGAAATCTTGCAAATTTCGGATTCGGGCAGACCTCAGAAAAGGCAGCGGATTTGATGTGTGCAATCAGGGAGAAGGATATTCTGCGGATTAACAGCCGATATGAAGTATTGAAGGAAGAATATTTACAGATTATAGGAAGGATTGGGGAAGTGAAATGAAGCGAAGAAAGATAGGCGTTTTAATCGGAACCGTAACGCAAAATTTTTCCAGCAGAGTCTGTCAGGCGATTAGCGCAAGAGCCGATGAGTATGGGTTTGATGTATATTATTTTACAACATTTAATTCCTATGGTGACAATATACTGTACGGGGAGGGAGAACAGCAGATTTTTTCTCTGCCTGATTATTCGGATTTTACGGGAGTAATTGTAGCACTGGATACCCTGAATATTCCGGATGGAGCGGATAACCTGCTGAATCGGTTAAGAAATCTTTCCTGCCCGGTAATATCATTAAGAGTTCGTCTGGATGGGTTTTATAATGTTCTGGTGGACGAAAACACATCCATGGAGCGTATGATACGTCATTTTATCGAGGTGCACAATTTCCGGGATATCTGCTTTATGACGGGGAGAATGGAATTAGAGGATGCGAGACTCCGGTTTTCCTGCTACAAGCGTGTAATGGGCGAATACGGAATTGATGTGGCCGATAATATGTACTTTTTCGGCGATTACTGGAAAAATAAAGGAAAAGAGGCGGTTGAGCATTTTTTGTCTGCCCGTGGGGGCTCTTATCCGGAGGCCATTGTATGTGCGAATGACTATATGGCAATGGCAGTCTGCATGGCACTGGAGGAAAAGGGAATCAATGTACCGGAGGATGTGTGTGTATCCGGATTTGATGATTTGTTAGAGGCGCAGCAGTGTGAGCCGCCGTTGACAACGATTGCCGTAGCATTTGAAAATATGGCATCAAGGGCCGTGGATTTGATTGAAGAAATAGACCGGGGAGAACATCCGGAAAAGGAGCAGTATGTTCTTATTCAGGAGAAGTATCGCGGCAGCTGCGGCTGCAAACGTCACAGAGTGAAAAATCAGTGGCATATTATGATGAAAGAACTGGAAGACAGGAGAGATATCAATTACCAGACGATTTTTATGAATGCGGATCTGGAGGGCATTACGGATGAGAAGGAATTGCTGTCGGTTGTACATAAGTATAATTTTCGTAATAATGCAAAAAAGATGTGGATTTGCCTGTGTGATGAATCGGAGGAGCTGACAGAGGAGGAGCGTAATCTCGGAAGTACCCGTACGGAGTATACGAAGACAATGATACTGAGGGCAGTGAAAAGTCAGAGCAATGCCCTGCATCTGATGGAAAAGAAGTTCGACCGGAGAGAGCTGATACCGGAGGAGGAACGCAGCGAGATTGAGGCGGGAAGCTTTTATTTTGTACCATTGCATTATAAGAGTCATAATCTCGGATATGTGGCGGTTACGCAGGAGGGCTTCGGGCATTATAATGATTTTATGCAGCCGTGGACTATGAATTTTGCCGTGGCACTGGAGAATTATTATCTTCACGAGCGTCTGAACGCGATGAAGGAAATAAGACGTCTCTATAAGGAAGATACGCTGACCGGTATTTCCAACCGCCGGGGGGTTGAAGAGGAGGCACGGAAGGTATACGGATATGCGGATTACCTGAAAAAGAGGCTTGCTGTCATTAGTATCGATATGGATAATTTAAAACAGATTAATGATATGTACGGACACTCGGCAGGGGATGATGCGCTCAGGCGGATTGCTGCCGCACTTGTCACTGTATCAGGCCGGTATGATGATATTGCCTTTGCAAGAACCGGCGGTGATGAGTTCTGCGTTGTATTCCGTATTGCAAAGACTAATGAAGGTGTTGAATTTGTCGGACAGCTTCGGGAGGAGCTGAAAAAGATAAATGAGCACAGCGGTCAGCCGTATAGTGCGGAGGTGAGCTGTGGGGTGTATGAAGTAAAGGATACGACAAAGGTTTCCCTGTTACGTGCGTTAGAAATGAGTGATGAACGGATGTATGAGGATAAGCGGCAGAGAAAGGCTTTTCGGAAAGCATAACGATATAAAAATGATATCCCGGTACGGTTTTGTCTGGAATAAAACTGCACCGGGATGTTTTCTTTCTTTACAGAAAGCCGCCGTCAAAGCGTATCACCTGCCCTGTCAGATAAGCAGGCATCTGTGATAGCAGCAGCAGCGCTTTTGCAACCTCATCGGGGGATGCAAAACGGTTAGCGGGAATTGCTTCCCGTAAGGCAGCACGTTCTTCTTCGGAAAAGCTGCGGTTCATGTCCGTATCAATTACCCCGCAGGCAAGGGCATTTACCGCGATACCGCTCGGTGCAAGCTCCTTTGCGAGAGACTCTGTGAGTGCATTTAAACCCGCCTTGGAAGCGGAATAGGCGGCTTCACATGAGGCACCGGAGCATCCCCAGACAGAGGAAACGTTCAGGATAATACCGCAAGGCTCTTCGGGAGCATGATTACGGCGGTCACGGTTTTTGAGCAAATGCGGAATAGCGGCACGGCAACAGTAAAATGCGGATGAAAGATTAGAGGAAAGAACGTTATCCCACATGGTATCTGTCATATCGGTGAGAAGACCGATATGGGAAACGCCGGCATTGTTAATTATGACATCCAGATGACCGAACCGTTCTGCTGCCCGATTGACGAAGGCTGCGGAAAAAGCGGAATCTGCGAGTTCTCCCGAAAGAAGGAGATGGGGCGTGCCCAGTGCTGTAAGCTCTTCGGAAAGGCTGTCTAAAAGGTCGGTTCTTTTGTGACAGCATCCGGCGACAGCATAGCCTGCGCGTGCAAAGGCAAGTGCACAGGCACGTCCGATGCCGCGCGAGGCACCGGTAATCAATACGGTTTTTTGAGACATGAAGTCCTCCGTTTCCAAAACAATGAAATGTTTTATCATTTTTGAATAGATAGGAAAATCTTGTTTATATTAACACTAGTGCCATTATACAATGCGGAAATTAATCAGGCAAGAGGAAAATTAAGTGCATTGCGCAGAGCCGGGAAGTCTGGTATACTGAAACGAGGTTCGGAAGGAGAGAAAAGAGATGAAAAAAGGAAGTTTTGCACTACGGCTCTTTTTATATGCTTCATTATTCAGTCTGGTGTGGCTCGGAGGGTATGTGGCTTTATCGGGATTTTTCACGGTTTCGGAGCCAAAGAACGAGCCTCCGGTGATAACAGTAACACCGGCTGAGCGTCTGCCGGAGACATCCTCTGCGTACTGGTCGGTTCTGGCGGTTGTAAACGGGGAAAGGGACGTAACGAGGTTTTTACTGCGTTACGCGGATTTTCTTGCGGATGCTCTTGTATTTGTGGATGTGCCGGTGAATACGAAGGCAGAGCTTGCGGCGGGGGGATATGAGGTGTTAAGTGTGCATAACCCGGAGCTTCCGAAGCTTTTTATGATTTCGGATTTGTGCAGCATTTTTCCGGAGGAGACGTGGTGTCTGGCAGCAGAGGAAGCCGGAGCGGTGCTGCTCGGTGAACGGCCTTCCGTCTGCTATATATTAGAAGAAAGCGTTTTCGAAGAATTGACACAGGGTATCGGAGGCGAAGTACATTTTTCGTCACAGATTCCTGTGAAGGAGATGATTTTTAAGGTCTTTGAACATGCGGTTACGAACGGGACGTTACGCGGTGAAATGGTTTACCTGGAATGCTATAAGGATATCGACAGAGTCCTATACCGGGAGCTGCCCGGAAAAGCGGAGGCTGAGGAATTCCGCCCCGATTCCGGCCGGATAGCGGAGATGGTGGAAAAATACCGGAGCGGACAATTCGGAGAAACAGCAGAGTAGATCCGTAAAATGAGGAAAGGAGACAGGAATGAGATACGGAAAAAGAGTATTGTGTATCATCGGGGGGATATTTGTTTTGATCGGTGCGTTTATGTCGGGGCATTATGCCGGGGCAGCATCGAAAACACCGGGGGGCACGGAAGACCCTCTGATTACACTCAGTTATCTTGAAAGCAGACTTTCAGGGCAGACGGATGGTGCCAGGGTACTACAGCTAAGCTCCGGAAAGACGCTTCTCGGAACATGCGGAACGCAGATAATTGTTCTTCGGGGGTCGGTAACAGCTGTAAACGGAGATTTGGCAGACTTGACGGAGGGGAGTCTTACGAAGGATGATACTTCGTTATTTCTATATCACAATTACATAGTGACAGAGGAAAAAGTCGGCTGTAAGGCACTTTCATCCAGTACAATACTTGTTATCGGAGAATGTACGATAAAATAGTAAAATCGCAAATTGAAACAGAAAATTAATCATAAAAGCCGGATGAAACAGAAAAAAAAGAAAAAAGAGAGAAAATGACAGTCAAACGAAACAAAACAGAGCCGGGAAAAGTCAAACGGACTGTACAAAATCACCAAAAACGGAGTACAGAATTTGGTTAAATGGGATATGGTAATTTTTTTGTAAATAGTGTATTATATGTATATGTTGTTTTCCTGTTAGGAACAATGGCGTGAATCATATCATATTTTAGGAGGAAAAGAAATGGCAAGTTTATCGTTGAAGAATATCAACAAGACTTATCCGAACGGCTTTGTTGCTGTTAAGGATTTCAATCTTGAGATTGAGGATAAGGAATTCATTATTTTCGTAGGACCGTCCGGCTGTGGTAAATCCACTACACTGCGTATGATTGCAGGTCTTGAGGAGATTACCGGTGGTGAGCTTTATATCGGCAATAAGCTTATGAATGATGTAGAGCCGAAGGACAGAGATATTGCGATGGTATTCCAGAACTATGCATTGTATCCGCATATGTCCGTATTTGATAATATGGCATTCGGTTTGAAGTTAAGAAAGACTCCGAAGGAGGAAATTAAGAAACTTGTTCATGAAGCAGCGAGAATTCTTGATATCGAGCATTTGTTAGACCGTAAGCCGAAGGCTCTTTCCGGTGGTCAGAGACAGCGTGTAGCGATGGGACGTGCAATCGTTCGTAATCCGAAGGTATTCCTGATGGATGAGCCGCTCTCCAACCTGGATGCAAAGCTCCGTGTACAGATGCGTATTGAGATTTCCAAGCTTCATCAGAAACTGCAGACCACGGTTATCTACGTTACCCATGACCAGACAGAGGCTATGACCCTCGGTACCAGAATCGTTGTTATGAAGGACGGCGTAATTCAGCAGGTAGATACACCGCAGAATCTTTATGACAAGCCGAACAACCTGTTCGTTGCAGGTTTCATGGGTTCCCCGCAGATGAACTTCATCGATTGTGATGCTGTAGAAGAGAACGGTAAGGTTGTATTAAAGTTCGGCAGCCATTCCATTAAGCTTGCCGAGAAGAGATCCGAGAAGCTGATTGCCGGTGGTTACACCAACGAAGAGCATCCGAAGAAGGTTGTTCTCGGTATCAGACCGGAAGATATTAAGGATGAGGAAATCTTCATTGAGTCCTCTAAGGACAGCAGCTTAGAAGCAACCGTACGTGTATATGAGCTTCTCGGCGCAGAAGTATTCCTGTACTTTGATGTTGATGATACCATTCCGATTACTGCACGTGTAAATCCGCGTACGACCGCAAGACCGGGCGATACCATCCGCATCGCATTTGACCTGACGAAGATACATATCTTCGATAAGGAGACCGAGCAGATTATTTCCCACTAATAAATAAGGCTAAGCTAAGGGGCTGCCGCATAAATTGCGCAGCTCCTTTTTTAACAGAAATTACATAATTTATTCAATTTGTTCGGTTGACTTTTTATGGGGCGAATGATAAACTGACAATAGCGGAGAAGTATTTTGCTTCAGAAGGAGGAGTTATGATTTCGAATCAGGTGTTACAAAGCACGATTGACGGGTTGAAGGCAATTACCAGAGTAGAGCTTTGCATATTGGGAACAGATGGCGAAATTTTAGCGGCTACACTGATACCCGGAGAGGAATGCACGGAGGCGGCTCCGGCATTTGTGGAATCACCGGCGGATAGTCAGGCACTGGCGGGTTATCAGTTTTTTAAAGTATATGATGACAATCATCTGGAATACATTGTTCTGGCAAAGGGCGATACGGATGATGTATATATGATTGGCAAAATGACAGCGTTTCAAATTCAGAATCTGATCGTTGCTTATAAGGAACGTTATGATAAGGATAATTTCATAAAGAATCTTCTGCTTGACAATCTTTTGTTAGTGGATATTTACAATCTTGCAAAGAAGCTGCATATAGAGGCAGATGCGCGGCGTATCGTATTTCTGATTGAGACGAAGCAGGAGAAGGATACCAATGCATTGGAAACTGTGCGAAGCCTTTTTGCGGGAAAGAGCAGGGATTTCATTACGGCGGTAGATGAGCATAGTATTATTCTTGTAAAAGAATTGAAATTAAATGAAGATTACGAGCATATGATGAAGACCGCAAAGGTGCTGCTTGATACCTTGAATACAGAGGCTATGACGCGGGTTAATATTGCAATCGGTACCATTGTAAATGAGATAAAGGATGTTTCCCGTTCTTATAAGGAAGCAAAAATGGCGTTGGATGTCGGTAAAATCTTCTATAGTGACCGAAATGTAGTCGCCTACTCCAATCTCGGAATAGGGAGACTCGTGTATCAGCTGCCGATGCCGATGTGTAAGGTGTTTATCAAGGAAATATTTGACGGAAAGTCTTTGGAGGATTTTGATGAGGAAACCATTGTTACCATCAATAAGTTTTTTGAAAACAACCTGAATGTGTCGGAAACGTCCCGCCAGTTGTACATACACCGTAATACACTGGTATACCGTCTGGACAAGCTGCAAAAGATGACCAATCTGGATCTTCGTACATTTGAAGATGCCATTACATTTAAAATGGCACTTATGGTAGTAAAATATATGAAGTACGTTGAGAATATAGAGTATTAGGTTTTGAGGGCCGCACCGGAAGATGCGGCTTTAGAACTATAAAGGAGGAGAGAACCCATGGCCGGTTCATATGATTTACAGAGAGATTTACAAAGTATACAGGCGCCGGTGATTCATTTTGATCATGTATCTAAGGATTATCAAAAAGGAATTCATGCGATTGAGGATATAAATTTCAGTATAAAAAAAGGAGAGTTTGTGTTCATTGTAGGCAGCAGCGGTTCGGGAAAATCAACGCTGATTCGTCTGATGCTGCGGGAAATTTCGCCTACAAGAGGAAAGGTATTTGTAGCAGGGAGAGAGCTTTCCAGACTCAGACGTTATCAGGTGAGCAAGTACCGTCGGAGCATCGGGGTAGTATTTCAGGACTTCAGGCTTCTAAAGGACCGGAATGCCTATGAAAATGTGGCATTTGCACAGCGTGTCATAGAGGTGCCGCCGGCTGAAATCAAGAAGCGGGTGCCACGGATGCTCTCCATGGTAGGCCTGAATGAAAAATATAAAGCGTTTCCGTCCGAGCTTTCGGGAGGAGAACAGCAGAGGGTAGCTCTGGCAAGAGCATTGATTAATAACCCGGTAATACTTCTGGCGGACGAGCCGACAGGAAATCTTGACCCCAAAAATTCATGGGAGATTATGCATTTACTGGAAGAAGTCAATCGCCGCGGCACAACGGTTGTGGTTGTAACCCATAACCGTGAGGTGGTAGATATGATGCAGAAGCGGGTGATTACGCTTCGAAACGGTAGAATTATCAGTGATGAGCAAAAGGGCGGATATGTGTATGCAAAGTATTAGGACTTTTTTTTATTGTTTAAAGCAGGGAATCCGTAGTATATTTCATAACGGAATGTTCTCTCTTGCTTCCATCGGAACAATTGCGGCAAGCTTGTTTTTGCTCGGACTGTTCTTTTTTGTTACTGCCAATGTGCAGTATGTGATGAAAGAGGCGGAGCAGAATGTGGGTGTAACGGTTTTGTTTGTAGAAGACTGTCCGGAAGCAAAGATTAAAAAAATAGGGGAGGAGATTCAAAAACGTGCGGAGGTTGCGGATGTGATTTTTATTTCTGCGGAAGAAGCATGGGAAAATTATAAAAAGGACCATCTGAATGAGGAACTGGCTGCAACGTTTGGTGACGATAATCCGTTAGAAAATTCGGCTTCATACAAAGTCTTTCTGAATGATGTATCGATGCAGAGTGTCCTGATTCGTTATATCGAGAGTCTGGACGGAGTACGGCGTGTAAATGCACTGGAAGGAGTGGCAGAGAGCTTAGAGGGCATTAACAGGATTGTCACGCTTGTTTGTGCTGCGATTATCATTGTTCTGGTTGCGGTTGCGGTATTCCTGATTCGAATGACGGTTTCTATCGGTATTTCCGTCAGGAAAGAAGAAATTTCGATTATGAATTTAATCGGTGCCACGGACTTTTTTGTAAGATTTCCGTTTGTGGTAGAGGGTGTGATACTAGGTCTTTGCGGGGCAGTTTTACCTCTCGGAATTTTGCACCTGATTTACGGTAAGGTGATTGACTATTTGTCGGGAGAATACCAGAGTGTATTTCATAAGATGACATTTTTAAGTGAAGAGAGCATATTCAGACAGCTTACACCTCTGGTGATTGCAATCGGTGTGCTGATAGGCTGGCTCGGAAGCACTATGACAACAAGAAAGCAGCTGAGAAAAATCAGTCTTCGTTAAAGAGAATTCAAGCGATTGTTACAGACGGATAAATAACGGAAAGGAGACAGCAGATGAATCGTGTTTGGAAAAAAAGAATATGCTATGCGGTACTGGCGGTGACGTTTGCATCCATGCTTCCGGCCGGAAGGATGAGACCGGCTGTGGCGGGTGAGTCATATCAGTCTGCGATAGATAAGGCAAAAGAAGAGAAGGAAGCATTGGAAAAGCTGAAAAAAGATGCTGCGGAACGGATTGCGGCATTGGAGGCGGATAAGAAGGATACCGAAGATTATATTAAAAAGGTGGATGAGGAGCTGTCTCTGGCATACACGGCGATGGAGGAATTGAAACAAAGCATCGAAGCGTGTGAGCTGGCGTTAAAAGAGGCAGGGGAGGAACTTGAAGCGGCAGTGGAAACAAAAGAAAGTCAGTATGTAACCATGAAAGCCCGGATAAAATATATGTATGAAAACGGCGATACGAGTTTCTGGGAGCTGCTTACCGGTTCCGAAAATCTGGAAGATTTGCTGAATCAGGTAGAGTACCGTTCGCAGATTGCCGCATATGATGATAATCTTTTAAAGCGTTATGAAGCATCCTGCGAGGAAGTAAAAGCAAAGGAAGAGGCATATGCGCTTACTCTTGTGGATTTAAATGCCAGAAAAGAGGTACAGCAGCTACAGATTGACAATCTGTCTGTTCTGGTCGCAAATAAGGCAGCGTACATGGATGAACTGACGGCAAAGCTCGGAATAACGGAAGAACAGTATTTTGAGTTCTATGAAGAAATTGAAAATAAGGAAATAGAAATCGCAAGCTTAGAGGAAAAAGAACGATTACGTATTGAAGAAGAGGAACGACGGAGAAAAGAAGAGGAAGAACGTTTAAGGCGTGAGGCGGAGGAACGAAAAAAACGGGAAGAGGAGCTCAAAAAGCTCGGACTCACCGATGAGACTTCGGTGGATAATATGATTTGGCCGTTTCCGGGTGATCCGAATATTTATTCTTACTTCGGATACCGCATCAGTCCGATTACCGGAAAGCAGGAATATCACAGCGGAATTGATATCGGCGGTGCTTACGGAGCGGATATTGTAGCGTCTCTTGCGGGACAGGTAACAAAGGCTACCTGGAGTCCGATGAACGGAAATTATATCGTGATAGATCACGGAAACGGTGTGACCACACATTACCTGCATGCATCAAAGCTGCTCGTAAAAGAAGGAGAATATGTAAAACAGGGACAGGTGATTATGAAATGCGGTTCAACAGGCTGGTCCACTGCCTCACATTTACATTTTACAATCCGGATAAACGGGGCATTGGTTGACCCGTGTGATTATGTCAGCCCGTAAATTCAGGGGGAAGGAAGCAGGATATTGATATGAAGAAAAAGAGAATGAAAAGACTTATAATATGGATGTTAATCGGAGTATTGTGCTTAGCTCCGGTTTCAATACTTTCCGGGTGCAATTCCGAAGAAAACAATGTGACGGAGGAAATTGACCGTCCGGATGACGAAGACGGAAAAGAGGATGCCGGAGGCAGCTTGTGGGATTTATTCGGCTGGACGAAGGATGACGGGGAAACATCGGATGATGAATTTCTGGAAAAGGCAAATTATTTAAAATCGTTAATTGATTTGTATTTCTGGGAAGATGCCGATGAAGAGGAATTATACGAAGGAATGTACCACGGGCTTTTAGAAGCTCTTGATGACCCGTATTCCTGTTATTATACAAAGGAGGAATATGCGGCGTTAATGGAGGAACTGGAAGGAACCTACTGCGGTATCGGTGCACTTGTAAGCCAGAATGCCTCTACAAAGGCCATTACGATTGTCCGGCCGTTTGTAGACGGACCGGCATATAATGCGGGAATACTTCCGGGAGATATTCTTACGAAAATCGATGGTGAGGATATAACGGACTGGGATTTGGAATTTGCCGTAAAGCATATGAAGGGTGAACAGGGTACGAAGGTAGAGCTGGAGGTATGGAGAGCATCCGCCGGGGAATATTTGCAGCTTAATGTTACAAGGGATATCATTGAAGTGGAAACCGTAACATATGAAATGTTTGAAGATTCCATCGGTTATATTTATATTATGCAGTTTGATGAGAAAACGACCGGACAGTTTAAAACAGCTTTAAACAGGTTGAACGAACAGGGAATGAAAGGACTTGTTGTTGATATAAGGGATAACGGGGGCGGTCTGTTGACAACCGTTTGTGATATGTTGGATATGTTTTTAGACGACGAACTGATTGTATATACGCTGGATAAGTATGACAAGAAAGAGGAAATTTTTGCCGAGAAGGGGTGCATCTCATCCGTACCGATGGCAGTTCTGATTAACGGCTTCAGTGCCAGTGCATCGGAGATTTTTGCGGGGGCGTTACAGGACTACGGACTGGCAACGATTGTCGGTACACAGAGCTTCGGCAAGGGAATTGTACAAAGTGTTATCCCGCTAAATGACGGCAGTGCGGTTAAGCTTACAGTGTCTACCTATTATACTCCTAAGGGAAGAAATATCCACGGGCTTGGAATCACACCTGATGTTGAGGTGGAGCCGGATGCGGAGCTGAAGCAGTCGGCTGCGGTTTCCGTTGAAAAAGACAATCAGTTGAAGGCGGCTGTGGAAGAAGTGAAGAAGCTGCTGCAATAAACATCAAAGAGAAAAAGTTGTTGCATTCTCTGAATAAGTGTGGTATGATATCTCCTTGATACGGACACTTGTTTTTATGACACGAACACGAAAGGAGAATACCGTTTGGCAGAAGAAAAATTCTATATTGTTAAGAAGAAAGCGGTGCCGGAGGTATTGTTACAGGTGGTAGAAGCAAAAAGGCTTTTGGACTCGGAACGGGTGCTTACGGTACAGGAAGCGGTGGAAGCGGTCGGAATCAGCCGTAGTTCGTTTTATAAGTATAAGGATGACATTTTTCCGTTTCATGAGAATAATCGTGGAAGAACAATTACGTTTATGCTCCAAATGGATGATGAGCCGGGATTGTTGTCCGTGGTACTGGGTGAAATAGCAAAGAGTCTGGCGAATATCCTTACGATTCACCAGGCGATTCCCATCGGCGGAATCGCTTCTCTTACAATTTCCATCGAGATGCGTCCGGAAACAGAGGATGCAACGGTGCTGTTAGAACGTATGGAAGCCATTCAAGGAGTACACTATATCAAGATATTGGGGAGAGAATAAACAACGGAGGCAAGGAAGATGAAAATTGCAGTATTAGGATACGGAACCGTAGGCTCCGGTGTAGTCGAGGTGTTAAGCTTAAACAGAGAGAATATCACCAGACGCGCCGGCAAGGAAATCGATGTAAAATATGTTCTGGATTTGCGTGATTTTCCGGGAGACCCGGTGCAGAATGTGCTGGTACATGACTTTCAGGTTATTTTAAATGACCCTGAGGTAGAGATAGTAGCGGAAGTTATGGGCGGTGTAAAGCCGGCATACGAATATGTTAAGGCTTGTCTTGAAAACGGTAAGAGTGTCTGTACCTCGAATAAGGAGCTGGTGGCGAAGCACGGTGCCGAGCTTTTGGAGATTGCAAAGCAGAAGAAGGTAAACTTTTTGTTTGAGGCAAGTGTAGGCGGCGGTATTCCGATTATCCGTCCGTTAAATCAGTCTCTGACCGCGGATGAGATTATGGAGATAACCGGTATTTTAAACGGCACGACGAACTATATTTTAAGTCAGATGCATGATTACGGCTATGATTTTGATACCGTGCTTAAGAAAGCGCAGGAGCTCGGTTATGCGGAGCGTAATCCGGAGGCGGATGTGGAGGGTTACGACGCTTGTAGAAAGCTTGCAATTCTGACTTCGCTTGCTTACGGAAAGCAGGTGGATTTTGAGGATATATATACCGAAGGCATTACAAAGATAACAACCGAAGATATGAAATATGCGGATGCAATGGACGCAGCTATTAAGCTGCTCGGAATCGGGCGGCGTGAGAATGATAAGTTCTTTGCAATGGTAGCACCGCGCATCATCGGAAAGAAGCATCCGCTTTACAGTGTAAATAATGTATTTAACGGCATTCTTGTAAAAGGAAATATGCTGGGTGATGTCATGTTTTACGGAAGCGGAGCAGGCAAGCTTCCGACGGCGAGTGCGGTAGTTGCGGATATTGTAGATGCCGCTAAGCATACCGGTACGAACATCATGACAATCTGGAGCAGCAAAAAGCTGGCACTTTCCGATTTTGCGGAAGCGGAGAATATATTCCTTGTCCGTGTGCCGGAGGAAGAGAAGGATGCGGCACTTGCGGTATTCGGTGAAGTGAAGGAAGTTAAGGCGGACGGTGTTGCGGGTGAGTTTGCGTTCCTTACAAAGAAAATGACGGAAGCTGCATTTGAGGAAAGCAGCAGAAAGGTAACGGTAAAGAACCGTATCCGTGTGGAAATCTAAGATGGACTCTGCTGATGCAGGTAATTTATTTGTTTTGAATTTGTCCGAAGGACCACGCTTTTGGTTTTGTCGAGGCTTGACAAAGCATTGCGTTTTCAAACAAATGGATTGCCTGCTTTTTTTATTTGTGCATTGTTAACAAAATGGACACAAAAAAGCATAGAATTTGTGGTAATATAGTCGGTGTGAGATTTTTTCTATAAGAAGTCGTTTGTGGTGGGTTATAAAGTAATCAGGAGGTTGCAATGAGAAGGAAATGGTTTTGTACAGGAGTATTGTTTGGCTTCTGTGTGTTGTTACTATGGGGATGCAGTATGACACAGAATGAGGACAAATCGTCCGTTCTTGTGGCGGACAATGCTGTACGGGCATATGAAATGGCGCAGGTACAGCGGGGAAATATTCAAAAGACAAAGGTAATTGTGGCAAACTACCAGCAGGTAAAGTCGGAGAACTTGTCCTTTTCCGTCAACGGAAGACGTTTATCGGGTGTATATGTTTCTGTCGGGGACACGGTTTCAAAGGGAGACCTTTTGGCAGAACTGTACTGTGATGAGGAGAAAGAGAGTCTTGCAAGTCTTGAGTATCAGATAAAGACCCGGGAAATGAAGATAAGGCATTTGCAGGAGCAAAAAGAACTGGAGCTGACACAGCTTGCGCGTAAAAAAGCAGAGATGCCGGAGGAAGAGTATTTGAGCATGGCGGCTTTGCTGGAAGATAAGTACCGTTTGCAGACCGAAGACCTGGAGGACATGATTTACATAGAGCGTCTGCAATGTGATGAGCTGTATGCCTGGGTGGAAGCATGCAGAATTTATGCCGGTATGGACGGAACGGTAACTTATATGAGAGATACAGGCAGCAGCTTCGTCTCTCGTGCAGGGAATAAAGTAATGACTGTCAGTGACAGTGCGGAATGTGCTTTTTTGTGTGATGACATGGAGTATGTATCGTATTTTACGCCGGGAGAGACTTATGTTTTTCATACCAGCACGGGAACAGAATATGAAACGGTTCTTAGTGAAATAAATGAAGACAGCGGTGTGATGCGATTTGAACTGAAAGTTCCTCAGTACGATATGACGATTGGGCAGCGCGTACTGTACTCTCTTGTACTTGAGGAGAAGGAGAATGTGCTCAATATTCCGACAAACGCAGTATTTTATGCCGGAGAAGAGGCATATGTTTACTATTTTGATGAAGAGGGAAATCGCGGGGTGAAGAGTGTTTCGGTAGGGCTTCTGGCGGATTCCAGGACAGAAGTGGTAAGCGGTTTGGCGGAAGGCGAAGAAGTTATTTTGCGTTAAGGAGGATGAGATGAGAAAGAGAGGAAGAGTATTCTACCCTGTGGTTATGATGCTTGCCGGTCTGTGTCTAATTGGTTGTAATACAAAGGAGAACGCACAGGAGGAGATAGAGCTGCTGGCACCGGCAGAGGCTGTGGTGGATATTGAAACAGTGATGTACCGGGATTTATATACACTGGTAACAAAGAATGCGGAATTTGCACCGTATACAAAGGAGCTTACCTTTAATGCCGGGGGACGTATTTCCAAACTTTATGTAGAAATAGGAAGTGTGGTAAAGGAAGGAGATTTGATTGCCGAACAGGAGGAAGAAGGTGTACGGGACAAGGCGAATGCCGCGTTGAATGAATTCTTGTCGGAAAAGAAGGTGTATCTCGATACAGTGAAGGCAGCAAAGAAAAAGCTGGCTTCGGATATCGGCAAGGAGGAACGGGAGCGACAGGAATTAGTGATTGCGCAGGCAGAGGAATTATGGGAGATGCAGGAACCGATTCTATGGGAAGCATGGGAGAAAGCAAGAAACCGGCTTGGAAGCAGCAGGATTGTTGCTCCTTATGACGGTGTGGTGCTTGCATGTCTTAAGGAAGGAAAAACGGTTGCGGCAGGACAGCCTGTTTTGGCGGTTGCAGCTACGGAATGCCCATATATTACCGTGAACAGTTATCTTTCTCCTTCCGAGTACGCAAGCTATGAAAGGGTTTATGCAATCATAAACGGAAAAGAGACAGATATCACATATGTGGAAGAGCTGATGGAGGAAGAGGGGACTCTTACGTATTTTTCGGCTGAGGATTATAATGGTGCAGCATTGGGTGATTTTATACTGATTTGTATGGTGAAAAATTATCATCCGCATGTTCTTTCGATTCCGGCCGGGGCGGTATATCAGGACAGCAACGGCAGCTATGTGTATTTGATGGAGGATGATGTCAGGGTTCGCCGTGATGTTATTACCGGATATACGGACAATGTTTATGTAGAAATAGCAGAAGGGCTGCAGGAAGGAGATAGGGTATATGTTAAGAACTAAGCAATGGAAATGTCCTTGCATCGTGCTGGCATTATGTCTGCTCATGGGGACATGCGCCGCGACACCTGCCGGTATGCCGGATTATTCAGACAAACCAGACTTCTCCGGTATGCCGGGGGGGTTAGAAAACAAAAGCGGTGTCGCAGTACCCGGGGAAGACAAGGAGGTTACGGAGACTTCTTCCGGCCTTACGATACAAAAGGAGCCTGCCAAGGAAACCTTGTATCTGGAAGCGTTGGGTTCTGCCACAGCCGGTACACAGAAGTATACAACCGTTCGTAGGGGAGACTTTATTCTGGAGGCTACGGCAGCAGCGACAGTCGTATACCCGAAAGAAGAGAGGATTACTTATAATTTTCCGTATGGTAATACCTATTTCATAGAGGCAGTCAACACGGAAAAAAAGAATAAGAAAGCCGGGGATGCAATCGCCCGTATCTACGTTGCAATAGATGAGATACAGCTTGCGGTTTTAGAACGTCAGATACAGCGTATGGAAGAGCGCGGGGAGACCGGAGCGGAATATGAGGAAGCAAAAGAACAATTAGAAGAAATGCAGAAAGCGATTGAGGCAACAGAGATTGTGGTAGAGAAGGATTGCATTCTGGTTGAACAGGAGACATTCGGCAACGCTTATATAACGACAATTTCTTCGTATACAATTGTTGTGGCAGATCCGAAGGAACGTCTGTTGGAAGTCTCAAATGAAAATAAGTCATTCCATTATGGGCAAAAAGTAAAGGTATCAGCGAAAATCGACGGAGTTACACAAACCGGTACGGGAACGGTAATTACTGCTTCACCTGGTATGGTATCGGAGGAACTGACAGGAACCACAGCTCTTATTCGCCTGGATGAAGAAAGTGAATATCTGTATGATGGTTCCGGCATTTCTGTAAGGGTGGAAACGGTTCACATGAACGATGTTCTTCTTATGGATGTTGCTGCTTCCTATATGAAGAACGGAGTTCAGTTAGTAAAGGTGAAGGATGAGTACGGGTTGCATGCAGTCGGCTTTTCGTTCGGACGACAGAATTCAAGTACCTACTGGGTAATTGACGGTCTGAAGGAAGGCGCACAAATACTGGTTCAGTAATAGGAGGATTCCATGTTTCGGTTTATGATGCAAAAACTCAGACACAAAAAGTGGCTTGCTGTGTGTCTGCTAATCGGAAATGTTTTGCTGGTAGCGGTATCGGCGGGATATCCGATGTATAAGGATGCCTCTCTGCAGCGGATGTTAGCGGATGAATTTGATGTATATGCAGAGAAAAACGGGGTTCACCCGGGATTGATTACTATGTCGTCTACTGCACGAAAGGGCGAATTTCGTGAAGACTTTCTGGCAATGGAGGAGTATTCCGCGCGTGTATGCAACGAGCTTGGAGTAGAGCAACTGGAATATGTGGCAGATGTCAGTCTCGGATTTTCAGGCGGCGAATCTATGGCAGGACGCGTTAACAACGCAATGCGCGATTTGAAGATTGGTACACTTTCTAATCTTCCGGCACACAGTACGGTAGTTTCAGGTGAAATGTATTCCGATGAACCGGCAGCGGATGGGTGTATTGAAGTCGTGGTTACAGAAGCCGCACTGGTGGAAAAAAAGTACATACTGGGAGAAGAAATAGTGTTTTCTTCTATTAAGGATTCGGATGGTAATCCGGTGCATGTACGGATTGTCGGTGTAATTAAGAACAGTGCGGAAAATGACATCTACTGGGTGATGTCTCCGGATAGCTATGAGTCCAGCCTGTTTATGTCGGAAACCCTGTTTAATAGTATGTTTCGCGGAAACCGTATGGACAGCTATAAGCTGAATGCGAACTGGTATATTATCGGGGATTGTTATACGCTGCGCAGAGAGGATGCGGCATTGGCTAAGGAGCGGGTGGCGAGCCTTTTGGATTTGCAGAGTATCAGTAAACAGATTTCCTGCGACGGCTATAAAGCTGTGTTGGATGAATATGTCGGGAAAGAGAAGAAAATCAATGCAACATTGTTAATATTGCAGGTACCGGTACTGGCACTTCTTGCAGCCTTCCTGTTTATGATTTCCGGACAGATGTTATCCATGGAGCAGAGCGAGATTTCTTTACTAAAGAGCCGCGGTGCCGGGAAAGGGCAGATTATCCGCTTGTACTTTATGCAGAATCTTGTTCTTGCAGGTCTTTCCTTTATTATAGGATTACCGCTTGGTGTTTTTCTTTGTAAGGTCATTGGGTCGTCCACTGCGTTTTTGGAGTTTGGAGTAAAAAGAAGCCTGACAGTCAGACTATCCGGAGAGACGTTTGCATATGCGGGCATTGCGGTTGCGTTATCTGTTATTCTGACCTTGATTCCTGTGTTTAAATACAGCGGTGTATCCATTGTCCATGTGAAACGTAAAAAAGCCCGTTCGGTAAAGAAGCTTTGGCAGAAGCTTTATCTGGATGTAATTGCAACTGTTGTTGCATTGTATGGGTTCTACAGTTTTTCGGGAAGAATGGATGAATTAAAGGAAAGCGTATTGGCAGGGGAACCGCTGGACCCACTATTGTATTTCAGTGCTTCCTTATTCATTCTCGGAGTAGGTATGCTGTTCCTTCGGATTCAGCCGTTGCTCATCAGGCTTCTGTTCATGATTCGCAGGCGCAGCCTGAGTCCGGCGGGATATGCTTCGTTTTTACAGACGATTCGTACCGGCACAAGGCAGCAGTTTGTGATGTTGTTTTTAATTCTTACGGTAGCACTTGGTATTTTCAACGCAACAGTAGCACGTACGATTATCGCAAATGCGGAAGAAAATACAGTTTATCTGACCGGTGCAAATATTGTGGTGCAGGAGCAATGGAAGAATAACGAGGCGTATGCAAAGACACATCCGGGAACGGCGGTCAGTTACAGTGAACCTGATTTCGGAAAATATTCCGAGATACTGGAGGTTACGAGTGCAGCCCGTGTATTTCGTCAGCAGGTAACATTTAAGCAGGGAAAGGATGTACTGGGTACCGGTGAAGTATTTGCAATCAATACAAAGCAGTTTGGAGAAACTGTGGTTGGAGACGAAAATCTGAATGAGTATCAGCTGCGGGAATACCTGAATGTATTGTCTACCGATGCAAAGGCTGTTTTGGTATCGGACAATTTCCGTGTGAAGCTCGGTAAGAAGCTGGGTGACAAAATCACATATGAAAACGCAGAGGGAAAAAGTATTGAGGGTACGATTTACGGTTTTGTGAAGTATTGGGCCGGCTATGCACCGAGCGAACAGGTTGTTTCCGAGGGTGAAATTGTTACAAAGGATAATTATCTGGTAATTGCTCATCTTTCACAGGTGCAGGAGGGCTTTGATATTCGTCCGTATCAGGTATGGTTAAAAACAAATACCGATGATACCGAATTCTTTTATGAATGGGCGGAGCAGAATAATTGCAAGTTCACTTCTGTGGAAAGCTTGCAGAGTAATCTTGCGGATATTCGCACGGATACGTTATTTCAGGGAACAAACGGTATTCTTACGCTCAGCTTCATTATTATTCTGCTCCTGTGTGGCGTGGGATACCTGATTTACTGGATTCTTTCCATAAAGGAGCGGGAGCTTTTATTTGGTGTATTCCGGGCTATGGGTATGCGTAAGAATGAAATTTTACATATGCTTATTAACGAGCAGATTTTCTCCGGGGTTCTTTCGATTTTGTTCGGAGGAATTGTAGGTGTTGTTTCATCAAGAATGTATGTACCGATGATTCAGGTTACCTACGCTGCCGAGAAGCAGGTGCTTCCGCAGACACTCATTACGGATAACGCCGATATGGTAAAGCTGTTTGCGGTGATTGTAGTAATGTTAGCTGTCTGCATTGCCGTTCTGGTACGTAATATTGCGGCTATGAAGATTACGAATGCACTGAAGCTCGGTGAAGACTAACGGTTGAAAGGAGAATGCTATGGAGTACATGATTGAAACAAACAATTTAAATCGTATTTTCCCGGTAACCGGAGGAGAATTCCATGCCCTGAAGGATATTTCCGTGCAGATACCGAAGAAGTCCCTGACCATTTTAAAAGGACGTTCCGGTTCGGGAAAGACAACATTATTGAATATTTTAGGTGCGCTGGACCGCCCTACAAGCGGAAGCCTTTTATTTGAGGGAATCGATATCTGTGATTACAGTGAGAAAAAGCGCGAGTTACTCCGGAGAAAGGAAATCGGCTTTGTCTTTCAGTCGGTTTCTCTGATTCCGATGATGAATGCTTATGAAAATGTAGAGTTTTCTCTCAGACTTGCCGGTATCAGGGAAGGAAGAAGAGAGCGCGTGGAGGAGTGCCTTAAGTTAGTGGGACTCGGAAACCGTATGGAGCATATGCCTCAGGAAATGTCCGGTGGTGAGCAGCAGCGTGTTGCGATTGCAAGAGCACTGGCTCACCGTCCGAAGGTTATTTTTGCGGATGAGCCTACGGCAGAGCTTGACAGCGCGACAGCGGCGGCAGTGATGAAGCTGTTCCGGGATTTGGTGGAGCGGGAAGAAGTTACCATTGTTATGACTACTCACGATATCGGATTGATGTCTGCCGGTACCCTTTCCTATGAATTGGAGGACGGGGCTGTAAAGAGCAATACAGTGAATGAATAAGGGAGGCGGCCATGGCAGAAGAAATTATGATTCAGGCAGATAACCTGGTAAAAATTTATAAGACAAAGGATATTGAGGTTCTGGCACTTCAGGGACTGGATTTAACTGTGGAAAAGGGTGAACTGGTAGCGATTATCGGTAACAGCGGAAGCGGTAAGTCCACCTTCCTTAATATGATCGGAGGTCTTGATAAGCCGAGTGCCGGAAAGCTGTTTGTAGACGGGAAAAATCTGTTTACACTAAATGAAAAGCAGCTTGTAGAATATAAGCGGGATACGGTAGGCTTTGTGTGGCAGAACAACGCGAGAAACCTTCTTCCGTATCTGACCGCACTGGAAAATGTTATGACGCCGATGCAGCTGACAAACAGGAAGAATAAAAAGGAATGGGCACTGGAGCTTTTGGAGCTGGTAGGTATGTCGCACAGAAAGAATAATCGGTTGCAGCAGCTTTCCGGCGGTGAGCAGCAGCGTATTGCGATTGCGATTGCTCTTGCGAATGAGCCGAAGCTTCTTCTTGCGGATGAGCCTACCGGTTCGGTTGACCGGAAAACGGCAGATTACATTTATGATTTGTTTGTCCGTTTAAACAGGGAAAAGGGACAGACGATTGTAATTGTTACCCATGACACCACTCTTGCAAAAAAGGTAAAGCGTGTAGTGGCTATCCGTGACGGTAAGATTAGCAGTGAGCGTATTTTGAAGGAGGAGTTCAGCGACTTATCGGAGTCTTCCGCGATAAATTGGCAGGAGCTTGAAGAAACACAGGAGGAATATGCCATTGTGGACCGTGCGGGACGTGTGCAGATTCCGCGTGATTTGCTTGATAAGCTGGAGCTTCCGGGCAATAAAGTCAAGCTTTCCATGCAGGAGGAAAAGATACAGCTGGAACGTCCGTAAGCTGTCATGTGAATTAATATAGTCTGTAAGGAGAAAAAATGGAACAAAACAGTGCTGAAGCAAAGAAAAGAATGGATAGGACGTATTATTTTGATTGTCTTAGGATTATTGCCTGCTTTGGAGTTATGATTCTTCATATTGCATCAAAGAAATGGTATGGAACGCCGGTTACATCATTTGAATGGAATGTGTTAAATATATATGACAGTATTACAAGATGGGTAGTTCCGGTCTTTGTCATGATAAGCGGTGCCTTGTTTTTAAACAGAAAACATAGTATCGAAGTACTGTACAAAAAGTATATATTAAGGATTGTTACGGCATTTCTCTTTTGGTCCTTCATATATGCTGCCGTAAGGCTTATAGGAGGCTGCGGGATGAAAGAGGCGGTGAAGGCTTTTCTGAACGGTCATTATCATTTGTGGTTTTTGTTTATGATTGCGGGCTTGTATATTATTGTTCCGTTTCTGCGAAAGATAACAGAGTCGGACACACTAATAAAATACTATCTGGTGCTTGCCTTTGTTTTTGCATTTCTGCTTCCGCAGACCGTTACGATATTGAAATTATTATCGAAGTCATGGGGGACACTTGTAAATACAATGCTAAGTAATGTAAAGTTTCATTTTACATTGGGGTTTTCGTGCTATTTTGTGCTGGGATATTATTTGGACAGAATAGAGCTCGGCAAGGTCGCAAGGAGGATACTGTATCTTCTCGGAATTGCCGGATTTTTGTTTACCGCAGGTATGACAGCAATGCTGTCAATTTCCGGAGGAAAGCCTTCCGATACATTTTACGGACATTTTACGGTAAATATTTTGCTGGAATCGGTGGCTGTATTCGTATTCGGAAAGTATCATCTGAAGCTTGCCGGTGCAAGGGAGAAAACCTTAAGACTTGTGCGTAAGCTGTCAAAGTACAGCTTCGGTGCGTATTTGGTACATGTATTTATTATTGAGCGGTTACAGGGACAGCTTGGCATTGATGCACTTACATTTTCGCCGTTAGTTTCCGTGCCGGTAATCGGAATAGTGGTATTTGTGGTTTCGTTTTTGATTTCAGCGGTGCTTCACCGGATTCCGGTACTCAACAAATACATTGTGTAAGAGAAATGGAAAAGAAAAAGCAGGGTGTTACCGATAAGGTGACACCCTGCTGATTTTTTTTAAACTTATAATGTCATTTACATAAAAGGCAATTTTCCTAAAAATATCCAAACTTCATTATCAATCATACCATATTCGAAAAGAAAAGTCTAGTATTTTTTTATTTTTCTATTATACTGTAGAAGAAACTTATAACAAATCATGATTACCGCGGATTAATACCGGCCGTATGCAGCGCATGGCGTCTGCAAGACGGATAAGGTTAATCGGCGACAAAAAGGAGGACATCAAAATGACTAAAGACACAGAACGACTGCGGGAAGAAGCGCACCTTTCGGAATGCGTGGATATTATCCGGAAGAATATCGCGGTATATGAAAAAGACGTTGCCGTGATGGGAGAAGAAATTCAGGACATGTACAAAAGGTATCATGACAATGACCCGGAAATCTTTACCGAATTATCAAACACCATTACCATGCATGACAACATGAAGCAGGCGCTTCAAAAAAATCTGCGTGCACTGAAAAAGGCCTACTTCGGAAGAATTGACATCAAAGAACCCGGACGGGAAAAAGAGACCTTTTATATCGGAAAAGGCGGCGTTATGAAGGACGGCACAACGATTATGGTTATAGACTGGCGTGCCCCCATTGCCAATGTGTATTACGAGAACGGGCTTGGTAACTGCACCTACGAGGCACCGGGAAAACAGGAAATTACCATTGATTTGCAAAGAAAACGCACCTATGAGGTGGATGAGGACAGGCTGTTAGAGTATTATGACTCCGAGGTGGTGGCAAATGATGAACTCCTGACCAAATATCTTGCAAAGAATAAGGAAGCGGTGCTTGGCGAAATTATTGCAACGATTCAGAAGGAGCAGAATGAAATCATCCGAAAGTCGCCGTACCGCAACCTGATTGTACAGGGGGTTGCCGGCAGCGGAAAGACTACGGTAGCAATGCACAGAATTTCCTTCATTCTCTATAACTACGCAAAGGATTTCCGCCCGGAAGACTTTTATATTATCGGAAGTAACCGGATTTTATTAAATTATATTACCGGTGTTTTGCCGGAGCTGGATGTGCACGGTGTGAAGCAGATGACCATGGAACAGCTTTTTATAAGGCTTTTGTATGAGGACTGGAGAGAGAAGAAGTATAAGGTAGTTCCCTGCGGACAGCACAGCTTTCATAAGGGAACCTCGGAGCGCTTCCGCGCACTGGAGAAGTTCTGCGAGGAACTGGAGGACAGCATAATTCCGAAGGAGGACGTTGTGCTGGGCGAGGACATACTGTACAGTGCAGAGCAGGTCAGACAATATCTGAAGGAAAATAGAAATCTTTCCATCCAGTCAAAGATCGATGCGTTAAACACAAAGGTGCTGGTGCGGTTAAGAAATGTGCTTTCCTGTAAGGACTGGGAGTATACGGCGGAGGAGAAGAAACAATTAATCAAAGCCTACAGCTTCCGGTTCGGAGGTAAAAAATGGAAACAGTCAATTTATGAGCTGTATGAGACATTTTTGCGGGAGCAGAAAGAGACGCAGACTTCAAGGTTACGGAAGGAGTTTGATGTATATGATTTGGCGGCACTTGCCTATTTGTATAAACGGGTAAAGGAAACAGACCCGATTCGTGAAGCACACCATATCGTTATTGACGAAGCACAGGATTTCGGAATGATGGTGTACCGGGTGTTGCATTATTGCATTGCCCGTTGTACCTACACCATTATGGGAGATGTATCCCAGAACATTCACTTCGGCTTCGGATTAAATGACTGGGAAGAATTGCGGCAGATGCTTTTGACAGACGAGCTTGACAGCTTCCGGGTGTTATCGAAAAGCTACCGGAACACCGTGGAGATTTCAGAGTTTGCACAGGAGATTCTGGCGAAGGGTTCCTTTCAAGGCTATGCGATTGAGCCGATTATCCGCCACGGTAATCCGGTACAGGGAAAGGATTGCGGGAACGAGGCAGGGTTGCTTAACGAAGCGGAACAGATTCTTCGAAAGTGGCAGAAGGATGGATATGATACCATTGCTGTGATTTGCAGAGATGAAAAGGAAGCGGCGGCAGCGGCAAAGAAGCTGTCTGCACGGATGAAAATCGAAGCAAGTAATCCGGAAACCGCAGAATTTAAAAGCGGTGTTATGGTACTTCCGGTAGACTATACGAAGGGTCTGGAGTTTGATGCGGTTCTGCTTTATAATCCGACAAAGGAAAAGTATCCGCTTGATGACGGACATGCGAAGCTTCTTTATGTGGCGGCGACGAGAGCCCTGCATGAGCTGGCGGTTCTGCATACCGGAGCGTTAAGCGAGCTGTTAAGGTAAGCAGAAAGTAAGCTGCTTTGAAGCGCAAATCCGATGTGGGAAACGCTTTCTAAAAGTGCTCCTTATCAATGGTAAGGAATCAGGCCAGCCCCAAAATCCTTACCATTGATTTTGCAAAGAAGCCTATTGTGTGATTGGAATTACGGAATAAAGATTCCGTGTTAGAAAAGCGGCGACAGCACTTCGTAGTTGGTTCCGTAGAAAATATCTTCCCTGGCGGAAATGATGCGGAAAAATTCTTCTATACGCTCCCAGCTGTTATCAAAGTCAAACTCGTAGCTGTGCCCCCAGACATAAAATAATTGCGGAGTGTCGGTTTCGAGCGCTACAAATTGCTTTGCGAGCTCCATAAGGTTTTCGGCACTGTGGTGACAGGTGGCGGGAAGCTGCAATAAGTCTCCCGGAAGGTCAAAAGCGTTGGTGGAGTGTACGGTTCTTGCATAATGCAGTCCTGCCTTTTTTACCGTAGCACGGACTTTTTCGTCGTGGGTGCCGTATGGATATGCCATTCCGGTTACTTCGGTACCGAAGAAGCTTTCCAGATTTGCCTTGTCACGGGAAAGCTCATTGTAAACGGTTTCTTCGTCAAATTTGGTTAAGTCCGGGTGTGTCAGGCTGTGAACCGCAATCTCATGTCCGGCATAGAGCTCTTTTAATCCGCCCATATTCATACGGGAAACGGTAATTCCCTCTTTGTTTGTCCAGAAGTTTGCTTTCGTCTGAATGCCGCTGTTTAAGTTAAAGGTACATTTCAGACCGTAGCGGTTCAGAAGCTCCACAAACCGGATATCCTGCGTGATGCCGTCATCATAGCTTAAGGTAAACGCCTTCATCTTATTGTTCCACATAAGTAACTCCTTTCGTTGCGGATACTACGCTGTAAAAACAGGAGTGTAGTATCTTCTTTGTCTCACTTACAAGCTAACGCAAATAACGGGAAAAGTCAAGAACTCTAAAAAAGTAACAGTTCAGCCTTACTTATGCGGGATAAGTAGTGGCGACGGAGTATTATAAAGAGAACCATAAGGCAACGTCAGTACTTAGCTAGGTGGTTTCGAGCTTAGTACTGCTACGTTGTTGCATGAGCGAGAGCGGGTTCTCTTTAGAATACTCCGTCACCACAACGATTACACACTAAACGGCTGAACTGTTACAGCTTTTCGCGATTTTTTTAAAAAAGTACTTGCATTTATTTCCTGTATCGTGTATAATGACTATTGCTGTGACGTT
>JAQXLY010000015.1 GCA_029012365.1 Lachnospiraceae bacterium
ATTTTACCACCCTTCTGATACGGACAGAGAAGGTCAACGACCTTAATACCGGTCTCTAACATTTCAGTCTGTGTGGACTGCTCCTCAAACTTCGGAGCCTTTCTGTGAATCGGATAATATTCCACTCCTTCCGGAGCAGCCTTTTCATCAATCGGATTACCGAGTACATTGAACATTCTTCCGAGGGTCTTCTCACCGACCGGAACCGAAATCGGAGCACCGGTTGCCAGTGCATCCATTCCGCGCACTAAACCGTCCGTCGGGCCCATTGCGATACAACGAACCGTGTCATCGCCGAGATGCTGTGCAACCTCTACTACCAAAACGTCGCCGTCCTGTTTGGTTACTTTAATTGCCTCATATATTTCCGGAAGATTTCCCTCCGTAAACTTAATGTCCAAAACCGCACCGATAATCTGAGTGATTTTTCCAAGTCTGTTTTCTGCCAACTTTTCCTTCACTCCTTTTCTTAGAATTTATTTCTAACTGATTGCATTCGCGCCTGCAATAATCTCTGTTAATTCCTGCGTAATGGATCCCTGACGGGCTCTGTTATACTTAAGCTCCAAATCGGAAATCATTTCATCCGCATTGTTTGTCGCCGAATCCATTGCCTGCATTCTTGCGCCGTTTTCGCTTGCAAGTGCCTGTACCAGACCTCCGTAAATAAGACTGTTGACATATTTCGGAATAATAAGCTCTATGGCTTCTTCGGCCTCCGGCTCATAATTCATCAATGTCAGTGAATCCGTGGTATCCGCTGTTTCCTCTGCCTTTTCATCAAATGATACCGGAAGCAGACGAATAAAGGTCGGAATGTGACTCACCGTATTCTTAAACACGGTATAAGCAAGGTAAATCTCACTGATTTTTCCTTCCGCAAAATCGGAAAGCACCTGCTTGCCGATTGCGGAGGCATCGGAAAATAACGGCTCATTGATTGCCTCCGAATAATCCTTCTCAATGTGATAGCCTCTTTTTGCAAGCCCGTCACGTCCCTTACGTCCGATGGCATAAATCACGACATCCTCTTTTTTCATCCCGCTCTCTGTCACAAGCTTCATCACATTTGAGTTGTATCCGCCTGCAAGACCTCGGTTTGAGGTAATCACAATGATTCCCTTCTTTCCGGTTCCTGTACCGTCCAGATACGGGTGATTGATGTTGCCCGATTTCTTTAACATGGACTTAACGGTAGAGTACATTGCATTAAAATACGGCTGCGACTCTTCCGCACGCGCTTTTGCTTTTTGCAGCTTTACGGTGGCAACTAACTTCATTGCCTTCGTAATCTGTCCTGTGCTTTGTATACTTTCCCTGCGCCGTTTTATGTCACGCATGGACGCCATAACGTATCACCTACACTTTCTTTGCGCTGTGCTTATTTTTTAAATTCCTTCTTGAATTCTTCTATTGTCTTAATCATAAGCTTCTCGATATCCTCCGTCAGCTGCTTTTCGGTACGGATGCCTTCCGGAAGCTCCGGATACTTTGTATCGATAAACTCAAAGAGACCCTTTTCAAATTCGAGAACATCTTCTACCGCAACATCAAGCAGATACTTCTTCGTTGCCGCATAGATAATAATAATCTGATACTCTACCGGCATCGGCTGATACTGCGGCTGCTTTAAGACTTCACGGATACGCTCACCCTGTGCCAGCTTTTCCTTCGTATCGGCATCCAAATCGGAACCGAACTGTGCAAAGGAAGCAAGCTCACGGTACTGTGCAAGGTCGATACGAATCGGTCCGGCAATCTTCTTCATTGCCTTAATCTGCGCCGAACCTCCTACACGTGATACGGAAAGTCCCGGATTAACGGCAGGACGGAAGCCGGAGTTAAACATTTCGGTTTCCAGATAAATCTGACCGTCCGTAATAGAGATTACATTGGTCGGAATATATGCCGAAACATCACCTGCCTGCGTCTCGATAATCGGAAGTGCGGTTAACGAACCGCCGCCCAGCTTATCGGAAAGTCTTGCCGCACGCTCAAGCAGACGGGAATGCAGATAGAAAACATCACCCGGATATGCCTCACGTCCCGGCGGACGCTTAAGGAGCAGGGACAGTGTACGGTATGCGGTAGCATGCTTACTCAAATCATCATAAACGACCAGCACATCCTCACCGTTTTCCATCCACTCCTCACCGATTGCACAACCGGAATAAGGAGCAATATACTGAAGCGGCGCGAGCTCACTTGCGGTTGCCGCAACAATCGTGGTGTAATCCATTGCCCCGTATTCTTCTAATGTAGAAACAATGGAAGCAACCGTAGAAGCCTTCTGACCGATAGCAACGTAAATACACTTCACGTTCTGGCCCTTCTGGTTAATAATGGTATCAATAGCAATTGCCGTCTTACCGGTCTGTCTGTCACCGATAATCAGCTCTCGCTGACCGCGTCCGATCGGCACCATGGAGTCAATCGCCTTAATACCGGTCTGAAGCGGAGTATCTACTGATTTTCTGGAAATAACGCCCGATGCCACACGCTCAATCTGACGGTATTTTTTTGTTTCAATCGGGCCCTTGCCGTCAATCGGCTGACCCAGCGCATTTACAACACGTCCTAACATTGCGTCGCCTACCGGCACCTCCACAACGCGGCCTGTTGTCTTTACGGTATCACCTTCGCTGATATTGCCCATATCACCGAGAAGAACCGCACCCACATTATCTTCCTCGAGGTTCAGCACCATGCCGTAAACCTCTCCCGGAAACTCTAAAAGTTCGCCCTGCATCGCCTTCTGTAACCCATGAATACGTGCGATGCCGTCTGCAACCTGAATTACCGTACCGACATCAGACACCTCAAGCTTTGTACTATAATTCCTGATTTGTTCTTTGATGACGGAACTGATTTCCTCCGGTCTTAAATTCAAGGTAAAAGCACCCTCTTTCTAAAATGTTCTCTGGAAACTTGTGTCTGTTATCTCATACGCTTTATGAGAGCTGGATACCTGACAGGCTCCCTGCCATACGCTCAAGCTTTGACCTGATACTGGCATCCACTACTCTGTCTCCGATACGGATTACCATACCGCCAATCAAAGATGCGTCAACCGAATACCTCATCTCAAAACTTTCGTACTTTGTCTGAGACAACAGCTTTTCTTCAATACGCTTTCTTTGCGGGGTGCTAAGCTCCGTCGCCGAAACCACACTTGCCACACCGATTTTACGATACTCTCTTACTTTATCAAGGAAAACGGCAAAAACCGCAGGAATCTCACTGCATCTGCCCTTTTCCACAATCACCGTAAGAAGTCCGGTCACCTCATCGTCAAACCGTCCTCCGAATACGTTCTCAACAACCGAGAGTTTTTCTTCCTTCGTAATCTTCGGATGAGTTAATAAGCCTAAAAAGTCCGGATTCTCCGAAAACACAAGCTCTGCTGTCTTAATCTGTTCTGCCCAGGCATCGATTTTGTTCTGTTCCACGGCCAGGCCAAACAATGCTTCTCCGTATACGTCAGCCGCTAATTTTGCCATGTATCATCACCCATTTCACTTAATGCTTCATCGATTAACTGTGCCTGCTTTTCTTCATCAAGAGAGGATGCAACAAATTTTCCCGCCATCACGGTAGCAACCGCTACCATTTCCTGCTTCACTTCATCCTTCATCTTACTCTTTTCCAACTCAATTTCGCGGCTTGCACGCTCCATAATACGGGATGCTTCCGCATTTGCTTCATTTACAATTTCATCCTCACGCTTTAACGCTTTCTTACGCCCTTCGCTTAAAATTGTCTCTACTTCCTTATCCGCTGCCTTAAGCTTTGCGTCGTACTCTGCCTTAAACCGCTCCGCATCTGCCTTTTCCTTTGCCGCATCCGCCATCTCGTTTGCAATCTTTTCACGGCGCTTATTCAACAAATCTCTCGCCGGATTAAATAACAGATATGACAGTAAGAAAAACATAAAGCCGACTGCCAAAAGCAAAATCAGTGCATCCAATATAAGCTGCGGGCTGAGTCCGAAAATGTAACCTTCCATCTTAGGTTCCGCCTCTGCTTCCAAAAAAGCAAGGTTGGAACATACGGTAAATAGTCCGTTCACGTTCCGGCCTCCTTTATGATTTATTCGTTCTCACCGCTTCTTATAACTTACCAAGCAGCGGGTTAGCAAACAGAAGAATGATTGCTACCGCAAAACCATAAAGACCGGTCGTCTCTGCTACTGCCTGTCCAAGTAACATGGTGGACATGATATTACCCTTTGCACCCGGGTTTCTGCCCACTGCTGCAGCACCGTGACCGGCTGCGATACCCTGTCCGATACCAGGTCCAAGACCTGCAATCATTGCAAGACCGGCACCGATTGCGGAACATGCCAAAATTAAACCTTCATTCGTAATCTGACTCATCATAAATAAATCCTCCATTCAAAATAAAAATAATTGCTATCCCTGTACTTCATCCTCAGGGAAATTCTGTGCAATAAACACCATAGTCAACATACAGAATACATACGCCTGAATTGCGCCGGAAAACACGTCGAAATAAACATGCAGTACACCGAATACCGGCCATAAAAATGCCTGAATCAGCTTTGGAATCAGACCGTACAGCAAGCCCATCATAACCGTACCGGACAAGATGTTACCAAAGAGACGCAGGGACATTGAAAGCGGCGTCGCAACCTCACCGATAATGTTAATCGGCGTAAGCGGTACCGGTTGAAAAAGCTTTGTAATATGACCCGCTTTCTCGTATTTGAAACCGTTGTAATGAATGAGTACAAAGGTAATCAATGCGAGCGGCAATGTTACACCGTAATCGGCAGTCGGCGGTCTTAGTCCGAACAATCCGCTGATATTGCATACAATAATTACAATAAACAAGGTGCCGATATAGTTTGCAAACCTAATACCGCGTTTTCCCATGTTGGACTTCGTCATGTTGTCAATCGATTCTACCATCAGCTCAATCGCGTTTAAAAACGGACCGGGCACATCCTCCGGATTTGCCCTTTTGATAGCACGGTTTGCCAAAAAGGCAAATACCGATAAAGCAATTACCACAATCAAAAGACTGACATGGGTCGTCGTAATCCAAAGCGTCTGCCCGCCGATTTCAAAATGAAAATACCCTGTAATACCGATATCCACATCCTGCGAAAGGAAAACGCTCCGCGATACTATTCCAGTTCCCACTTTATCACACTCCTTTCCTTTATTCTACGCTTTATGGCGCGACTTATTTCTCCCTACCGAAGGGATTGTACTTATGAATGACGGGCCAAAAAAGTGCCGACAGCTTCAGGGTAAGTATTCCCAATACTGCACCGAACAGACCGTATATCTGTAGAAAAAATACAGCCGCACCAATGACCGCTATCATAATTACCATACGAATCAGGGATGAACGTTTCATGTAACCCGCTGCCTGCTTCTCCGTGTATTCCGTAGCTATAAGCACCGAATGGTACATATAGCCCGCAAGACAAACCGCAGTCACAACCCCTGCCAGAGCTCCCAAAGTAAATCTAAGACTCCCGCCCAGAATCAGATTTCCTGCCGCAAGCAAAAGAACTGCTCCGACTCCGATTCCGAAATACAAATCCTTTAAAGTCTGCTTTACCTGTGCCTCCTGCTCCGCTCTGGTCAGAACAGGTGTCTCTTCCACAAACTCGTTATTTTCCCCATATTCTTCATCAAAATCATATTGCCAGCCGGTGGTATGATCCTTTTCTTCATTATCCATTCAAAAAGACTCCTTACTTTTTTCCTGTCTGCGTATCGGCCGGATTTTTTGCCACACGTCCGGAAGTCTGTGAACCCTCAGGTGCATACAGCTCCGCGTCCTTTCGTTTCAAAGCCTGCTGCCTGCCTTCTTCTTTTAAGCGCTCAATATATGCCAGTTCCCTATCCTCCCGTTCCTTGTCCTTAGCGTAAAAAGGTCTTAAAAGATAATATACGTTCCGGAAGGCCGCTGCTATTCCTAGAATCAGAAGTACCGGCATAAAAAAAACGGTTCCGGCTTTTTTATCAATAAAATTCCCGACAAATACACATAGAAAAATCGGAACCATCATGCTGATGCCAAGCTGTGTAATCAGCATCAGTGCCCTGATTACCTTACTGTTTTTCATCCTGCCAGACCTCCCGTCCGGGCTTTTCACACAACAAAGTGAATACAAAAAGCCTAATCTATTTTACCACAAAATTCAATTCATGTATAGTTATTTCTACTTTTTTTACAAATTACTTTGCTTTTATCCCGAAACGTGATATACTATCCCAAAGAAATAAAAAGATTATAAAATCTTCTCACAAGAAACGTTGTCGTTTATAAAGGAGAAATCATATGGCTGCTTCCATTCAACTATATCGTCAAAGACACATTCCGGAAGAACGGATTCCGCTCTCCGGAGATACCGTTCTCTTTTTAGATGATTCCCGTCTTATTACACGTTGGAGCACCTTAAAGCCACGGAAAGATTTTGCTTCGGGCATTTCTATATTCGACTTTGAAAAGCACTGGAAAATCACCCGTGTAGCAAGAGCCGACGGCAGCCTTTATCACTGGTACTGTGACATTATGACAATGCACATCTCCCATGATACCGAACAAAGCACCTCTGTCTATACAATGGAGGATTTATTAATTGACATTACGGTTCTGCCGGACGGAACCGTACATGTTCTGGATTTGGATGAAGTGGCGGATGCCTTTGCACAGGGGCTCATCACAGGTGATGATTTAATTCTGGCCCTTCGTGCGGCGGATGAGCTTTTAAAGCTAATCGAAAACGGCGGATTTTCGGTATATCAGGAAACACTTGAAAAATATGCAAAAGAATTAAGGTGACTGCCGCTGCAATCACCTTTTCTTTTTTAATAATTCTCTTTTCTTACCTCAAAATAAGCCTGCGGATGGTTACATACCGGGCAAACCTGCGGAGCCTCAAGACCGACTACCACATGACCGCAGTTACGGCATTCCCACATGGTAACTCCGCTCTTTTTGAACACTTCCATCGCTTCCACGTTCTTAAGAAGGGCACGGTAACGCTCCTCATGCATCTTTTCAATCGCAGCTACCCCGCGGAACTGCGCTGCCAGCTCTGTGAAGCCTTCTTCCTCTGCATCCTTTGCCATTCTCTCATACATATCGGTCCACTCGGCATTTTCTCCCTCTGCAGCGTGGAGCAAATTCTCTGCGGTATTACCAAGCTCCCCAAGTGCCTTGAACCAAAGCTTTGCATGCTCCTTTTCGTTCTCGGCTGTCTGCAAAAACAGTGCTGCGATTTGTTCGTAGCCTGCTTTCTTTGCTACGGAAGCAAAATATGTATACTTATTTCTTGCCTGAGACTCTCCGGCAAATGCTTCCCATAGATTCTTCTCTGTCTTCGTACCTGAATACTTGTTGTTTCCCATGTTATCAATCTCCTTTATATTTTATTTGCGATTGTACGCCTCCTCTTCTAAGAGAAGACGTACAAATTCCACCGGACATTTTGCTGCTAATCCTCCATCATCCCAATACGTCTTGCATGACGTTCCTCACCTGAAAACGGCGTGTCCAAAAACTTGTCCACAATCATAAGTGCAAGACCCGGTCCGACTACTCTGCCTCCCATTGCAAGGATATTGGCATCATTATGAAGTCTCGTTGCTTCCGCGCTGAATACGTCATGACAAAGTGCCGCACGGATTCCTTTTACCTTGTTAGCCGTAATGGAAATACCGATACCGGTACCGCAAATCAGGATACCCTTTTCACACTCCCCGTCCGCTACCGCATGAGCTACCTTTTTTCCGTAAATCGGATAATCCACCGACGCGGAAGAATAGGTACCGAAATCCTTATATTCCAGACCTCTGGCCTCTAAGTGCTTCTTTACCTCCTGCATTAATTCATAGCCTCCCTGGTCACAACCCAATGCTATCATAGTTATTCCTCCTTTGAAAATTAAATATATTCAGCCTCACCCTTGTCCGGATGAAGTATATGGTATCCCGCTGCCTTTAACAGACGATTCATTATCGCTGTCCCCAGCGGGTTATCCGCAAAGCTTTCCGAATAAATCACACTGACACCCGTCTCGTCAAATCCGCGTAAAGTGTCAAACAGACCTGCTGCTATCGTCTCGGCATCCTTTCTTTCTCCCACACTGAATACCATACCTCCGGTATAATACCTCTTTGTTTCTTCGGTTGCCAGAATGCCGATTATCTTTCCCTCCGCTGCACTTTTTGCAGCAACACTGTTAATATAACGCACCACCTCTTCGGGCTTTCCTTCTACAATAAACAGCGGTGCCTTCGGCGCATAATGGCGGTATTTCATCCCCGGTGCTCTTGCCACTACCGGTTCCGACGGACTGCGTTTTAACACTGCCTCATCAAACCTCACCTCTCCGAGCACATCTGCCAGCTGTTCCGCACTAATATAGCCCGGACGTAAAATCAAAGGCACATCTCCCGTCAAATCCACAATCGTAGACTCCAGTCCGATAGCAGATGCCCCTCCGTCAATAATTACATCAATTCTTCCGTCTAAATCCTCAATAACATGTTCCGCTTTCGTGGTACTCGGTCTGCCGGACTTATTTGCACTCGGAGCCGCTACAAATACTCCGGAGCGTCTTATCAGAGCTGCCGCAATCGGGTCCGAGGGCATTCTGACCGCTACCGTATCAAGTCCCCCGGTTGTTGTTTCCGGCACCCTGTCACTCTTTTTTAAAATCATGGTAAGCGGCCCCGGCCAGAATGCTTCCGCAAGACGATACGCAGACTCCGGCACCTCAGAGGCAAGCTCACTCAAATCCTTTATCCGGGCAATATGCACAATCAGAGGATTATCCGACGGACGCCCCTTTGCCGCATATATCCTCGCCGCCGCCGTAGAATCAAATGCATTACCGCCGAGACCGTATACTGTTTCCGTAGGAAATGCTACCAATTTCCCGTTTCGTAAACATTCTGCCGCAAACTCCAGCTCTTCTTCCTCAAAGTGCTCCCGATCCACCTTTATTATTTCTGTCTTCATCCTGTTTTACCTACCTTTCACCGTCCGGCACATCAAAGATACCTGATATCTTATTTCTCCGGCTGATTCGGATTTGCTTCGGACATATACCGCAGAATCCCAAGATGCAATGCTTCCGCTACTTTTTTCTGATATTCCTCCGTAGCAAGCAAAGCTTCCTCGGAAGCATTTGAAAGGAATCCGCACTCTGCAATTACAATCGGACATGCCGTTTTCCGAAGCAGAAAATAGTCGCTGTTTGCCTTTGCCTGTCTCCGGTTGTCATCCTTAAGCACCTCAGGAAATGCTTTCTGCAATGCTTCCGCAAGTGCTTTGCTTTCCTCCGAATCCTTATAATAGAAAACCTGAGCCCCTTTGCAGCTCTCCGAAGGAAAACTGTTCTGATGGATGCTGACCACAAAATCAGCTCCGGCTTCCGTGATAATATTGACACGAGCCTTCATATCATCCCTTTTTTTGTTCTGCGACTCCGCACTATAAAGCCCGTCATCGGTTTCCCTTGTCATAACAACCCGCACTCCGTCCTGTTCCAGAAGTGTGCGAAGCTTTTTCGCAATGGCAAGATTTATTTCTTTTTCCTGTACCCCGGATATCCCGACCTTTCCCGGATCCATACCTCCATGTCCCGCGTCCAGTACGATTACAGGCGCTTCCTTTCCCTCCTTTTCCGAGAAAACTGCCAAAAAACGCTCTCCCGCTCCGCTCCTCGCAAGAAAGAAAACAAAGCAAAGGATGAAAAGAAGCAAAATATGCTTATATTTTTTCCAGCCAAATAAACATTCTTTCCCGAATTTCAACATTGTGCACCTGTCACTCCTTCCTAAAAAGAAGTATATGCACACTCTTATTCCGCAAGAACGTCCCGTTCAAACAAGGACCAGACCTCCTGCTTTTCAAAGCCGAGACGCCATGCGGCTACACCTGCCAAATCAGCCTTATAAATGTAAGACAGCTTTTCCCGCAAAGAATCGGTTTCTTCCAGCCATATTTTACAGGTAGCACCGTCTTTCTCATACTCTGCATAGTATTGCCCGGTTATTTCATCCCATACCGGTGTTACACTGTTTCTTGAAAGCTCCGCCTCTGCCGTCACCATCGAAAGGGCCTCGGATGTCAGTCTGACCTTGCCGTTTTCCTTCGTCTCGGTCCAAAGTCGGGTATAAAACGGCACCGCCATAATGACCTGCTCCTTAGGTACCATGGTAAGAATATTGTCCACCGCCGAAGCAAGATACCCGAAGGAGGCTACCGACCCCGCTGTTTCGGACCCCGCATAATGTTCATCATACGCCATAATCACAACATAATCCACCACTTCGCCCTGAGACGCCCAGTCGTAATATGCCGCATGGGCAGACGGCACATAATTGTCCACGGAAAGAACCAGCCCGTTTGCACGGCATTTTACCGACAGCTCACGTAAGAACTGTATAAAATGCGGGCCTGTTTCCAGCGAGAGCATCTCAAAATCAATATTCAGCCCATCCAGATCATAACGTATTGCTTCCGCAATCAGTGCATTGATTAATGCCTCTCTGGCTTTGGTAGAAGACAGCACCTCAAAAGAATTGGCTGTCGGGTCAAAGTTCTTTTCGCCCGCAATATTAAAATTATCTACCAGTCCCCATACCTCAAGACCGTAAAGCTTCGCTGTCTCTACGTATGCGGCATCCGCAAGCGATATAATCGGACTTTCTGCCGCAGGACTTGTGATTCTGAACCACGTAGGTGAAACCACAGTAAGCTTTGAATTGTTTTTAATTAAATTCTCCAGACCGGCATTTGCCGTGGCATTCGTAACCTGATGCCAGCCAAGCACCACCTTCTCCCCGGATAATGTATGGGAATATTCCGGTGCCGTATACATGGAAGGATAGGATTCAAGATAGGTCTCACTCAGTGTCTTTTTACTCACAAAACCGAAGATACCGTTCTCCGTCATTACCTTAACAAACTTTGCATTTCCTTCCGTACCGGCATCCACATACCAGACGACACTGTCCTTTTGCAAATCACATACAATGCGGCTCTTTATATCCGCCTTTTCCCTGACAACCGTATTTTTCTCCGTCCGCAGCGAAAGTATGTCCTTCGCACCCGTACAAAGCAGCACACGTGCCGGTTCTTCATAAAAGGTATACGTCACATCGGAAAATAATGCCACAAATTCCAAAGATACGTATGGTTCACCGCCTTTTGTTATAAGCGGAGCATAAGACAACTCCTTTTTTGATTTGTTGCTGTAGTACACAGCCTCCATCGGATACGCCCGGATAATCTCGGTCGGTGTCGTATACGACAGCACAAGCTCCTCTTTGTCATAATAAAAATTCTTATTTATCTTTGTAAGCACCGTTTCTAAATCAAGGTAGATTCCCCCGTCAAGCAACAATGCATTCTTTCCGTACTCATCCTGCCAAAATATCACATGTGCTTCCCCGTCTGCCACCGGAGCCGCCTCCTCCGGACGGACATACTCCTTGTTCGGGGTATATTTTTCTACCAACGCAACTCCAAGAGCCACTGCAAGCAGAAGCAATGCAACAAACGCTCCTATTACCGTAATTCCCGTTTTTTTCTTCACAAAGCCTTCCTCTTTTCCGTATATTACTGTAACTTAGTATATACAAGATACAAAAAATAATCAACCCTAATTTGCCGCTGTAAATCAACGAATTACGATTCCTTGAGAGAACATATCCACCGTATTCTGCCTTTATTACAGCGGCAAATTTCCGGGTATTGATTCTCTGCCTGTCAATCAAACCGAATGAATTTCCCGCTAATTCCAGTTCTGTGCATTCCGATACAATGAGCTATCGGTATTTCTGAAACTATTCTTTCTGTTATACGCTCGGAGGTAGAACCTTGTGATATGCAAAACAACCTCCGGTAGACGGCATACACCGCCGAACTGTATGAAAAAGCGGAATCTGATTAAAATAAGGCATGAATCCAACGCTCTGTTTTCCGGTCCGTATACAATACATCACGAACAAACGGCAGCTCGATGACCTTATGTACCCGTAAAGGCAGCATTTCCTTTTCCCCTCCGGTGATTACCGCCGTAATTTCACGCTGTAAATCCATTCCGGGTAACAGCTTTAAAAGATTTCTCCAGTCCTGCAGTCTCCATGGATACAGACTTCCCAGAACAAACCGGCTGTCACAGCGAAAAAACTCATCACGAAACCGCCCCGACAGCACCCCGAAATGTATCACGATTACCGAAAAACCTCTGACCGCGCAGTTACCGATTGCAGAAGAGCCCTCCCCCGTCACATAACTGACTCCATGCAGTGAAAACTCCTCCGGCACCGGTTTTCCTGTTCCGAACAGACTCTCATAAAGCCATCCGAATATCATATGTCCGGACAAATCAATGCAGGCAACCCGTCCCTTTTCTCGCTCACTGAAATGTCCCGCAAGCAGTGTACAAAGAGCTGCGCTTTCTGCCCCTTCATGCACTCCCGTAACGCCAACATACCTTGGATAAGAACCTCTACTCTTTTTTGCTCTTTTCTGTGTTCTGCCACAGAACCTCTGCAAATCCTCCTTTAACGCGGAAACGTCCGGATAGCGTCTTTCCGGAATCGGCTGCACACATCTTTCATAGATTTTCCTTAACTCCGTTCCCTCCTTATTCCCCACGCCTAACATAACGCCTATTACACTCCCAATCCCATATACATCGGAACGTTCCTCCGCTTTCCCACTATACTGCTCCGGTGCCGCATATCCGTCTGTGCCGAACACTACATGCTGTCTTTCTTTTTTTTGAAAGGCGCTGCCGAAATCAATCAAAGAAAGCTTTTCCCCGCAAATCATTATATTATCCGGTTTCACATCCAGATACAGAATTCCGTTCTGGTGCAGATACTCAATAATTTCACAAAGCTGAATGGAATAATGCGAAATAAGAGATGTCGGAAGGCATTTCTGCCTGATAAGAAATTCGTTTAATGTCTCCCCTCCCATATCTTCTTCAATCATATAGAAAGCGGATTCATCCTCCTCTATATCAAAGATGCAGGGAATTGCTGCATGATGCAGCAGCTTTAAAGTATGTGCTTCCTTTAGCCGTTCCAGATAAAACGGCCGGTTCTTTGAAAGGCGTTTTATAATACGCCGTTCTCCAAGTACCTTGTGCTCCGCAAGAAATACTTCCCCTCCGCTGCCGTTTGCCAGCAGCTTCAGAATACGGTATTTCCCAAATAATAATTCTTCTTCCATCTGCTCCTTTCTGTCCGTTTTACGAACTGATTTTGTCCCTTGTCCCGGTCGGGCTGCCGGTGAATTATCACCTGCATTTATTATAACGCCTGATGCCTTTCTTCCGCAAGCTTTTTTTCCTCTGCATATTTCACAAACTTTTTCGGAAAATTTGTGTATATTTACCAAAGGGAATCCCTTAATTTTACCTTCCCTTATTTATACAAACTTCACAATTTATGTTATTGACTTTCGTTGAAATTTACTATATACTTTGTATAACACGAAGAAGGGGGTGCATACTCTATGACAATCGAACGTTTAAGTGATACACAGATTCGTTGTACGCTAAATAAGCAGGATTTGCAGGAACGTCAGCTACAGTTAAGCGAATTGTTCTACGGCAGTGAAAAAGCAAAGGCCCTATTCCGTGATTTAGTACAAATGGCATCCTACGAATGCGGTTTTGAAACCGAAAATATGCCTCTTATGATTGAAGCAATTCCGGTTGATGCCGACTGCCTTGTTTTAGTAGTTACCAAGGTGGAGGATTCCGAAGAACTGGACTCAAGATTTTCAAACTTTACTCCGTTTACAGAGCAGGAAAAGCTTGTCGAAAAAATGCCTCTTCCGGTATTGGCGGATGAAATCCTTAACTACTTTGCACAGTTTAAGGATTTATTAGATAAGAAAGCGGGTGAACTCTCCCATAATCCGGAAGTATGCAAAGAGCCGGACGCAAACACCTTTACAAAGGTATATGCCTTTGATTCCTTACAGGCTGTCAGCCGTTTTGCCGCGGTCGTGGCACCACGTTATCACGGATTGGCAACGCTTTATAAGGACACGGCAAACGAGCGGTATTATTTGCTTCTTACTATGTCGGGCTATACTGCCGAAGATTTTAACAAGCTTTGTAATATTGCCTCGGAATACGGACATTCCGTTGCTTCCGGAAGTGCTTCTCTGCTCTACTACAAGGAGCATTTCACACCGATTGCGGATGAACACGTTTTAGATACACTTTCAAAGCTAATTTAGAATTCTTTAATTAACAAAAGGAACTGTCGGTGCACAGTTCCTTTTGTTTTCTCGGCAAATCAGTGCTTCCCTAGAGGCTGTCCGTCCCCAGATAATCAACTAAATTTCCTACTACATTCTCAATATTATCCACACTCTCCGTTGTCTTACCGAACTTGCCAAGCATACTCTTTGCCGTCTGCTCAGATGCCACCACACTCTGCGTCATCTGTTCCATTACAATATCAATCTGTTTCATGTTATTAACCAGATTTTTATTGGAATGTTCTACTTCCTTCATAGCGGAATTAACTGCCTTAATACCATCATCCAGCTGTCCGGATTCTTTACTGATACTTGCTACACTTAAATCCACCTGTGTCACCTTCTGCTGTGTTACCGCAATCTGCTCTAACATCTCTGTAATCGACTCGGTCATTTTTCCGGAGGTGTCCTCCAGCGTCCTAAGCGACGAAAGGATACTTCCGGATGATGTCTGCGTTCCCATACTCAGGTCACGAATCTCATCCGCTACCACCGCAAAGCCTTTTCCGGCTTCACCGGCTCTGGCTGCTTCAATGGATGCATTCAGTGCAAGCAGATTTGTCTTTGATGTAATTCCCTCAATGGTGCCGATTTCTTTCTTCATTATATCAAAGCCTTCTTTAAACTCTCTAAGTACCACACTGACCGTATCAGACAAATCCATCATTACACTTGTAGCCCTTGCAACATCCGACAACTCGTCAGAGCTGTTTTTAGCCTGTGTCGCGGTTTCTCCAATCATAGCTGTCATCCGCTCCACAAGCTCCGTCACATTAGTAAGCTGTGTATTAATATCCTCTGTCATCTCCAGGGATGAGGTAGTCCTTTCCCGTAATACATCATTATTCTCTGCCAGAGTTTCCATTGCCGATGCTACTGCGTTTGCATCATCCATGTTTTCACCGGAGAGTCCTTTAACAACTGTTACACCTTCTACTATGGAATTGCTGGCCTTTTTCACCTGCTCTACAGTTCCTGTAATCCGTTCCAGATTGTGATTAATTGCTGCCTGTCTGGACTCACTCTCCTGATGCAGATGCGTCACCGTTAAAAGATAGCCCATATAACAAAGCAGAGTAGCTGCAATCCATATCTCATATGATGTAAAATCCGAAGCGGTATTCTGTCCCGCTGCTATATTCTTTACAACCGCTGCAGCCACCGCGAGCATATTTGCGATTCCGACACGGATTAAATATCCTCTGTCATTAAAAATCGGCAGCATACTTGCTAACGGCAGAATATAGACAAAAGCAAGATTTGATGTTGTGGTCATCATAACAAAAACATAGAAAATACCGTAGCCCAGAGCCAATACAGTCTTATAATGCTTCCAGTCAGCGCCTTTCACCTTTAGGCTCAATAGCCCTATTAAAAATGTTCCCCAGCAGATGCACTCAAAGAGCACATAATACTCAACGGTACGAAGTCCCTTTACTACCTCTACTACATATGCAACACTAAGCACAATACATAACACAAGCCACATAATCATAGCACGCTTATTGGTACTTTTTTTGAAAAAAGCCTCATCATAGATTACTTCTTTTTTCTCTTCCATAATCATTTCTCCTTATGTATTTTATAGAAAAAGGAAAAACTAATAAAATAACCTGATTATTTCATTTGCTTTTCCTATTCTCTCCTTCTTATAAAACCTCCGTATGATTGCATACCACTTCAAAGCACTGTGGCTTTTTCCCTGTCAGCAGAACACTTCTCTCATCAGGCTGTGAAGTACCTACAAATACATCATATGTACCTTCGTTTAAAACAAAATTTGCCTCCTTGTCATAAAGCGCAAATGCAGAGTCCTTCAGAACAATCTCTACCTGACAAGTCTCTCCTGCCGCAACCTTCACCTTCTTTACGCCTTTCAGCTGGAGCTTCGGCGCACCCTCAATCCCCTTTGCCTTCACATACACCTGTACAGTCTCCGCTCCGTCGTATGCACCGTTGTTTTCTATGGATGCAGTCACCGTAATACTGCCACCCTTTCCAATCTTATTATCCGACAGTGCCACATGATTTAATGAAAACTCGGTATAACTAAGACCGTATCCGAACGGATACAATGCCTCATTTTCCATATAACGATAGGTTCTGCCCTTCATGCTGTAATCCGTAAAGGCCGGGAGCTCCTCTGTGGTACGGTAAAATGTTACCGGAAGCTTTCCCTCCGGAGCGTATTCACCAAACAGCATCCGCGCGACCGCACGTCCGCCCTGTGCACCCGGATACCATGCCTGTACAATCGCCGGAATATGCTCTTCTGCCCACGGAAATGCCAATGCACTTCCCGACAAAAGAACAAGTACAACAGGCTTCCCACTATTATATATCGTCTTAAGCACTGTATTTTGTAACCCCGGAAGCTCAAGATTTGGTTTATCCCCACTGGCAAATTCATTTCCCTGGTCTCCTTCCTCTCCTTCCAGTCCGGAATCCAGTCCCATTACCGCTATCACTACATCCGACTCATCACAGACTGCACGTACTTCTGCGATACGGTCATTCTCCCTGCCGAGTCCGGACACTCTGTCCTTAAATAAATGGCATCCCTCGGAATAACGAACGGTTACAGCCTCTCCGAGATACTCCTTAATTCCCTCTAATACGGTAACGTATTCAGAAGCCGTTCCCTCATAATTTCCGATAAGGGCTTTCCGGTTATTCGCATTCGGTCCGATAACTCCGACCGTCTTTAGTTTATTCTTATCTAACGGAAGAAGCCGGTTCTCATTCTTTAAAAGGCATAACGTTTTCTCTGCCACAGCAAGGTTAAATTCCTTCTGCTCCTTACTGTCAACTGCCGAATAGTCAATGGAATTATACGGTACATGCTCCGGTGCGTCAAAAAGACCGAGACGCATTTTAGAAACATAAAGACGCTCTACCGCACGTGTCAATGTCTCCTCACTTACAAGACCTTCCTTTACTGCCTCCAGCAAATGTACATAAATATTACCGCAATTTAAATCACAACCGCTGTTCATTGCAAGCGCAACGGACTCTACCGCAGAGGAGGTCACACCGTGTCCCTCATGAAAATCCTTAATTGCCCAACAGTCACTTGTTACATGACCGTCAAAGCCCCATTCATCCCGTAAAATAGCCTGTAACAGTGTCTTACTTCCACAGCATGCCTCTCCGTTGGTACGGTTATATGCCCCCATCACAGCTTCTACCTTTGCTTCCTGTACACACGCCTTAAAGGCAGGAAGATAGGTCTCATACAAATCCTGTTTGGAAACCTCTGCATTGAAGCTGTGCCGGACATCTTCCGGACCGGAATGTACCGCAAAATGCTTTGCACAGGCCGCAACCTTCAAATATTTTTCATCCTTTCCCTGCATGCCCTCAATGAAACGAACACCGAGCCGCGAGGTCAGGTAAGGGTCTTCTCCATAGGTTTCATGACCTCTGCCCCACCGCGGGTCACGAAAAATGTTGACATTCGGTGCCCAGAAGGTAAGTCCCTTATAGATATCCGTATCTCCGTACTTCTGCTGCATATTAAACTTGGCACGGCCCTCCGTAGATACATGTTCCCCTACTTCTTCCATCATATCCTCATCAAACGCTGCCGCAAGACCGATAGCCTGTGGAAATACAGTTGCCACACCGGCTCTTGCTACGCCGTGCAGAGCCTCATTCCACCAGTTATACGCCTTGATATCCAGACGCTCAATCGCAGCTGCCCAGTGAAGTGTCTGAAACACCTTTTCCTCCAAAGTCATTTCGGCAACCAATGCCTTCGCTCTCTCTTTAAAGGAACGACTTTCATCCTGATATGCCTTCATTCTGATACCCCTTTCGTCTTATTTCATTTTATAAAGAGTGGCGGACTAGACCCCGCAATATTAAGTAAGGCCAAATTTCGAAATTATAATCTCAAAATTCAGCCTTAATCAATTCCGATATCTTAAAAGCCCTTAATTGAAGCATCACCGATTGCTCCGAAATATGCATCCTTCGGATTAAGCTCCTCATCAAACAGGTATGGATAGCTTGGCAATTCAACACCTACAACAAGCTCACCTGTCTCCGAATCGGTATACTCCTTCGGTTCGTTTAAGGAGCTTCCGTCATCCGTCAGACCTTCAAAGGTAATATTTACGATATCAATTTTTTCATTGTCCTCTGACCTTGTAAACAGTGAAAACAGATTTTTATACCTCTTTGCGGACTTTTCCAAAGCCTCCTCATAGGTACGTTCACTATCCTGATTATCATTGGTAAGAGTGCTCACATAAAACTCGGAAAGATGAACCTCCAGACCGGTTGCGGAAAGTGCCTTAAACATATCCTCGATAGCAAACACATTCGGAGAAATAATGTTATAATGTGCCTGAGCTGCAATTCCGTCAATGCGTCCCGATGCCTGAAGCACCTTCAACAAATCCGTTGTTGCGTTTAACACTGCTGTCTCATTAAGCCCCTCCTGTGAAAGGAAAAGCTTCTGTTCCGTGGCAGCATACTTACCTGCATACTCAAGTGCCTTAGTCAGGTAATCCTCACCTATAGTCTGATACCAGTTGGAGGAGGTACGATACTTCTTTTCATGCCTGTCTCCCGTATTAATCGGTGAATCCAGTACATCCCACGTAATCACTACTCCCGGATAATTGGTATTACAGTAGCCGATTACATCCTTTATGTAGTTCTCCATACGGCTGAGCATAACCTCAGCAGAAGCATACTCCACCGTCTCCGTAGTTACTCCCTCTTCGTCTGTTGTCTCTGTTACCTGACTCTCAGAAAAGCTTTTCGTAAAAAACCAGGACGGAGTCTCATTCGTGATTAACCTCGGCCCCCGAACCGGAATTCCGTTATCCTTTGCAAACTTTAAAATAATGTCCGCACCGGAAAAATCAAGCGATACCCTCGATAAATCCCCGGCAGCCCTCGTAGCTTCATAGTCCATTATATTAGCAGGCGAAAGATCTGTTTTGCAGCTGATACTGTTAAACTGCTGCTTTACTACCGCCTGTCTTTTTCCATTGTTAATATCCTCCTGTGTCACTTCTATCCCTATATCGAAATAATCCTTATATATGGTATAAAGTTCAGGAAGAACTCCTGTATTTTCATACTGTTCTTTATAAAGCTTCGTAACCGATACATCGGTCTTAACCGAATCCTGTGTCTGCTCCGGTGTCTGAGTAACAACCGGTAAAGGAGTAACAGTAGGCTTTGGAGTTATAGTCGGAACCGGTCCTATTTCCACAGAGTTGGAACACCCTGCAAAAAGAAATGCAGTTACTATTGCTGTGAACTCAAATATCCTTCTTTTCTTCATTCGCGACACTCCTTTCAAACAACCACCCGCCTGTTTTTGGGTAACACATAAGGGGCAGGCAAGCCGCCCCTTATGAAACTACCTTATGTTCTTATAAATTACTTGTTTGCCTCAGCAACGATAGCATCCCAGGAATCCTTAATTGCAGCAACCTGATCTGCCGGAGTAACGTTAGCAAACGGATACTGCCATAAAAGATCCGGACCTAAATCAGCTGAAATAAGGGTCTGGTTCAGGAAGTGTGTGCTCTTGCCGTCGTTGAAACGAACGATGGTCTCATCAACTGCTCTTTCATCCTCGAAGTGAGCGTAGTACTGCTCCTTCCAGTCATTCGGATCATCATAACCCGGAGTAGCCATGGTGTATACATTGTATGCGAATGCAATGTTACCAGCCATCTCTGCATCATAGCAGGACGGAATGATGGAAATGTTATCACATACATAGCTGTGGTAATCTGCTGCTCCGTCCGGCTTCGGCGGCATTACGAAACCAACCGGATCTTCCATCTGGTCACCGTAGTTGTTACCCGGCTGACAGTTGTACTCTTCGTTGAACTGCATAGCAGCCTTACCTTCACGGAATGCCGGGATGAACCAATCCCAGTTGGAGCCTTCCGGCTGCGGCATCTCGTAGCCCTTGTTGTAGAGGTCTACTGCGAAGTTAAGTGCATCAAGAACTTCCTTGGAACCCATGTTGTTGTAAAGCATGCCGTTCTCATCCTTCTGGAAGTAGTCGGAACCGGTAGAAGCAACTAAGATGGACATCGTAGCAGCACCCTGGCTTACGGTAGCGTAAACATCGGTAACACTGTCGTTGTTTACATCACGGGTAAGCTTTGCACAAAGCTCTTCAAACTTGGACCAGGTCCACTCGCCGTTTGCCTGTAAGTCATACGGAAGGTTCGGATCAAGACCTGCTTCCTCAAACAGTCTCTTGTTCCAGATAACGCCTCCTCTAGGCTCAGCCTTAGCTGCTCTCATACCGTAGATGCTGTCACCCTTGGTCATCAAATCCATTACAGCCTTGCTCCACTTCTCCTCAGTGAAATCAAGCTCATCCAGAGTAGCAAGGTCATAGAACAGACCGTTTGCCATCGGCTTAGCAACAAATCTGTAGTCCAGCTCGAAAATCTGAGCAGCCGGCTCACCTGCGGTAATGGAGTTAACACAGGTATCGGTCATCTCGCCCCAGCCTGCAACAGCCTTGGACTGAATCTTGAAGTTGTACTTTGCCATGATTTCCTGACGATACTTCAGGGTAGCTTCTTCCTGAGCGTTGGTCGGAGCTGCCGGCTCTTCCGGAGACCAGTGGTCACCGATGATAATCTCTAATCCGCCGAGATCTCTGTCCGGAATCGGGGTAGCTGCCGGAGTAGGGGTGGCATCCGGCTCCTTGTTCTCATCATTGTTATTGTTGTCTGTGTTCTCAGTGCCTGCCGGTGTTGTGGTTGGCTTCGTATCAACATCTTTGTCACCGCCACAAGCTGCAAGGCTGCCAAGAACGGTTGTTGCAGCAAGGAAAGCTGCAGCATACTTCTTAATTCTCATACCAAAATTCCTCCTTTTTCTTTTTGGGGTTTGGCGCCCCATCCGGCTTTTAAAAGCCGACTCCTCTTTTATAGCAAACGCTTCTGCGTCACTATCAAAATACTTCCAAGAACATTATACTTCATTTTGTAACAAAATGCTAGCATTTTTTTATAATATTTTCAATTTTTTGTTACATTTTTATACCGGTCTGGCTTAAGCTCTCAACAAATCCCTTCTGTGCAAATATGTAAAGGAGCAGTAAAGGAGCTATCGTCATCAATGTACCTACGGAAATCATCTGCTGTAACATTGCCGCACTTGCCTGTGTACCGGAACCGATTGACTTCAGATACTGGTCAAGACGTCCGGAAATGGAATTCAGACCCTTCGGAAGAAGCTCCATATTTCCGAGGAACATTTTGGAGTAGAAGGAGTCCGTCCACTGCCATACAAACGCAAACAGGAAACAGGACGTAATCATTGCCTTTGCATCAGGCAGCATGATACGGATGAAGGTCTGGAGATTACCGCAGCCGTCTACATATGCAGCCTCTTCCAGTTCCTTCGGGATACCGCGGAAATACTGACGGAGCATAAATATGTACAAGCCGCTCTTAAAGCCCATACAGGTTGCACACATCATCAGGTACGGGAAAGGTGTCTTCTGCAAATTCAGACTATCTCCGGTCATTGCCTTAAAGATGCCGAAAATGTCAAAATAACGGAAGTTTAAGTATAACGGGCTCATGATCGTCTGCGGCGGCACAATAATTAACAAAATAACACAGCCGAACCAGAACTTCTTAAGCGGAAAATTAAATCTTGCAAAGCCGTACCCTACCAATGTAGCCGCAATCACCTGTAAAACCGCTACAAGCAGTGACACCCAAAGTGAATTGAACATACACCTCCAGTAATTAATCATACCATCTACAAGCCTGTAATTGCCGAGTGTCCAGTGTCTCGGTATATTTACAATGGTAGCATCATACAAATCCTCAGCCGTCATGAAGCTGACGGACAGCTTATTTATGATTGGCTGCAGAATCAGGAAGCACAGGCCGAACAGTAGCAGTGCTCTGACAAAACGAAACGCAACTTCACCTATTTTCTTTTCCAACAGGTAACCGTTTGTTTTCCGATTCCGCTCCCAGAAATCATTTCTTTTTTGCTTTTTCACTTTGCTTTTACTCATAATAGTATACCCTCCTTGATAGGATGAGGGCCAGAATACCCAGTACCACAGCTACAATCGCGAAATAACTCCATGCCATAGCGGCACTCAGACCATATTCCATCTGTGGGTTTACCTTTCTGGTAATCAGATCCATGACTTGATTATCTGTTCTCATAAGGAAGTCAATTACAGTGTAAACTAAATTTACAAGTATCATTGAGCTGACAAGCGGGAAGGTAATCTTCCAAAAGCTCTCCCATGCCGTACAGCCCTCAATCTTTGCTGCCTCGTACATACTCGGCGACACCGTCTGCAGTCCTGAAATAAAGATGATAATCTGGATACCGGAAGCCAGTGCCACATCATACACTCCGTCAATGATTTTGAATACGGGGTCCAGTATCTTCCCTCCGACACCCGTCGTTCGCAGTATCGTCTCGAGTGTAGCCGTAATACTGATACCGTCACCTGCCTCCGCAATAACATCCTTCATGCCCGCCATCAAGGTATTGTTGTACTCAAGACCTACAATAACACCGGAGGAAAGGATAACCGGCAGGAAGAAAATTGCTCTGACAAAGCCTCTTCCCTTAAACTCCTGATTTAACAGCAATGCAATAAAGAAGCTGAATACAAGAATTGCAGGAACCTGAAATGCCATGTTCTTCAGGGAATCCACTAACCTGTTCTTATAATCAGGGTCGTAGAAGAAGGCTCTGTAATAGTTCGAATCCTTCCACGAGGTAATCAGCTCCATATTGAAGCCTTTTGCACCCTGCGCCTCTTTTGCGGCAACCGTAACATTACTGAGGCTCATTTGAAATGATTCAAACATCGGTTTCAATAAGAATACGAGAAAGCCGATTACAAAAGGGAGTATGAACATATATCCCGTTATTGCATTTCGTCTGCGCAGATTTCTATGCTTTCCTACTTTTGCCTTCACTTAGTTTCCACTCCTTTCTACCAGATAGTCCTTTGCAGGAATTGTAACTGACTCGTCACTATATGCATATTCAGTTGTGTTTACATACACTACCGTATCATCCTCATAGGTAGTGGCAGTTACACCGTCAGCAAGAAACTTATGATCCGTAATAAACAGATTATTCAGCCCTGCCATCTCCTCTTTATAACGGAGATAATACTCCTTCGCCCTTTCCTTCCAGTCATCATAGGTAGCACCGAAGAAATCCATATACTCGGTATCCTGCAGAATCGCTGTGGATGCCTTGATATAAGCAAAGGATAAGCCTGCACCTGTCTCTGCGCTCTTAAGTATCATATCCGCCGGGTTGTCACCAAGATTGATTGCATCTCCGGTATAGCTCACAAGTCCATGAATCGCAATTTCGTAGAACGGAATCCTTCTGTCAAAGGTAAGGTAATCCTTTCCTTCCAAATCCATATCGGTAATCAGGGTTGCATACGGAAGTACATAATCGTTACCGTTTGTCAGAAGAATCGGTACCCCGCTGTTCTTAATCTCGGCAAGCTTTTCTGTCTGCATATTCATAGCGGACTCTCTTACTTCGGTTCTCTTCTTATTATAATCACCGCTTAAAAGATATCCGACATCCTCAAAGCCGACACCCGCATTATGCTCCTTCGCATAGTCTGCGAGGTTCTGCATCAGGGAGACGCAAACCGACGGACGGAGTAAGAAATGATGCTCGGCTCTGGACTCATATAAATCCGAAAACCAGATATGTGAAAATTCAGGAATCTCAACAGCCTCACGGCTGAGATATTTTGCAGCATCCCTTGATTTCATAAAGCCGTCAAACACATTACTTTCATAAGCATTCTGTACGCGACCGCTTAAGTACAAATCAATACTATTTTCATTTGCAAAAGAAAGTAACGAATTAAATGCCGACTTTCCGCCCATGCCGCTTGTCAAATCAATATCCTTCGGCAGGGTATGATTAATACCGCCGTTTAGCCAGCCCGTGTAACGAACCGAAAGATTCGTGTAACCGTCTCCGATCATTTCCTCTAAAATAGACTTGGCATCTTTAAAGGAGGTCAATACCTCCGGACGTGATACCGGAATACCGAGAATCTGCTTTACCCTGTCTACCGCTGCAATAAACTCTACCGCAACCGGCAACTCGGAATCCGTGGTCTTTTGCAGTTCCGGATACTTATCCATCAGGCATTCACGGTATCTCTCCGCCATATCCACATAATCTGTTCCTTCCATGAAGTAATAGCTTTGCTTAATACTTCCTTCCGGAATATTTTTTTCAAATGCAAGAATGGTATTATCAGACTTTTTGGAAATATCCATCTTACTGGTATGTACCATTTCATAGCTTGCATACGCGTAGTTATAGCTATGTCTCTTCCCGGAAATATCCGCCTGAATCGTTGCGATTGTGCTGAAGCTGTCAATTACACCGATAAAGGAGCTGTCTCCGTTTGCAATGCCGAATACCGGGAAGGAAGCTCTCGTCTCATCAACTACTACATCTCGCTTTGTACCGTAATCCCAGCCGTAAAGCTGTGCATAGTATGCTGATAAATCCGTCTTACCGTTGTTAAAATCAATGATAGCGCCGGACCCCTCCGGAACGAACAGGTATCCGGTATCTTCCGTAGAACCGCAACCAAAATAAGGAAGCAGGCTTAACTTTGTAACCGGGTACTTTGACTTATACATAATACTTTCATTCGGAACCTCGATATCGAGATGGTCTCCGTTTATGCGATATACAACGGAAACATTAAATAATGGCTTTTCGCTTGCCGATGCTGCAGCATACTTTTCCACATCGCTCTCGTAATCTGCCTCTGTATATCCTACCTCGGCAAAGATTTCCTGAAGCTTTTCCTTCTGGTGATCCTTTGTTGAGTCTCTGACAACATACATCGGTGTTGTTTCCAGCATCGGATACATGGCAAGCAGCTCATCCTTGTTATCCGTCGGGAGCAAATCGTTAATATCAATCTTTGTGTAACCGTTATTCACTCTCTTCTGTTGTGAATTATCCATCTTATTATAAAATTCCATCATTCTCTCTTCCGGAACTGCCGGCGGAATATAAAATGTCTTTGCAATTTTACCGATTGAATAATTCACCCTGATAGAATCCTCTGTCTTCTCAAGAGTGTAATTCTGATTTGTGGTACTGTGCTCAAAGCTGTTAAGTGTCATTCTCAGGTCGTTTACGTTGGAATACTCGATTACTATCGTAGACTGCAACAGCTTCTTACTGGCACCGTCTGCCAATGGGTCATCCGCACCGCCAGTCGGATTGGAATACCAGACCTTACCGGTAGACTTCTGTGTCACTGTGAATTGGGTAGTAGTCTTATCAAGTTCAAAAATCAGTTCATCATTTTCCAGCTTGAACTCCGTATCCTTACATGCATCCGCATCATAGTAATAAATCTCAAACTCCTTCTCTGTCTCTTCCTTACTACATCCGAAGAGAACACCTGCCAAAAGAAGGAACACCAATAATTTACCAAGCTTTTTCACTTAATTTTCCTCCTTTCGGTTAGTAGATTCGGAACAATATCTCCTTGTACACGGAAATGAAGAAACCGACTGCATCACTAATCAGGCTGAAGAACAGCATAACAAGGAATACAATAATCATCATTCCGGCAACAGAGAAAATAATTGCCAAAATCGCCTTAAACAAAGAATAATCATGAATCTGCATTACCGACACAAGAATCAGGGCTCCGCACCACACAAGTGCAAGAGTATCAAAATACTTTAGAAATGCACCCTCATCTGCCGTTACGAAATTACTGATAACTGTAACCGGATTAATAAGTAAAATGTACGGGGTCAGGGCATATGCCAGACCGATGTAAATATCCTTAAGACGTCCCTTACCGTCAAACAGGGTCGTAAGACACCAGTTTGCCACACAGTAAATCAGAATCGGAGCCAGAGTACCAACAATCTGTGACCAGATGTTTACCCTTTCCCAACGAACATTGCTAAACATGAAATTCGTAAATCTCATGCTCCACAGATCCGTCATCAGAAACAGGAAAACAATCAGATTTGCCACTGCCATGGAACCTCTCTTTTCGTGAGTCAAATCCCAGAAGCCGTCAAACGGATGGGTAATCACGTAAAGAGAATACCGAAGCGATCCTAAAAAACTTTGCATTGACTGTTTATTTATTTTTGTGCTCAAGTTCATATTCTTCTCTCGCCTCCCGTCTTACTTTTTTGATTCCCTTGACTACTGACGGAATTAATGCCAACACGATTAAAACAATAATAACGTAACCCATGTTGTTTTCAATCCAGTCCTTACGATAGTACTTCCATGCACGGGAGTAGTTATCACTGTCACGCTTTACCTCAAAGTATTCCATAGCGCCCTTGTAGTCCTTCTCACGAAGCAGGGAACGACCGATACCGATATAGGCAAGCTCGTAGTTTCCGTTTAATGCCAGAACCTCTTCCCAGTATTCTGCCGCCTTTGCGTAATCACCGACTTCATATTCACGAAGTGCATCGTGAATCAGAGTACCGAATTCCGTTCTGCTGAATCTGGTAATACCTCCTGTAGTAGAATCCAGTACATAGAGGTCGGTTCCGATGTGTTCAATAGCACTCGGTATCATGAAATAACCAAGCTTGTTACCCGGACCGCCGAAGGCATACAGCAGATGTCCCTGCTCGTCATAACCGAATATACGGCCGCGGATACGATCCGCTACATAGTATGTACCGTCATCAAACGCCGTAATATCTACGATTCTGGACGGTCCGTTCATGCCGGCTGCATTGGTCCATTGTAAATCACCAATCGGATAGTACTCACCGTTACGAATCAGAATATCCTTACCGAGAGAATTCAGCTTACGAATCGGCTTTGCCGTACCCGCATCCGCATCTGCTTCTTCAAATACATCCGTGGTACAGTATACAAATGACAAATCATCAATGTATAGATTGTTGTACTCTACCGGCACAAAGTCAATCATCTGCTCTTTCTGTGCCTTCGTGGAGAACATCTTCTTAATCTTGTCAGACATACTGAATACTACTTCATTTGCACCGAGGAAACCGATAAAGGAGCCGTCCGCCTCAAACTGCATCAAACCTTTGTTTACGTTCTTTGCAAGCGTAAACACACGTCCTACCCGGTCAACGACCAGCTTAGTCGGCTCAAACTCAATGGTTTGATCCACCGTAGTTGCATCCGGTCTCGTAATTACCTTCACAACCTCAAGATCCTCGGTTACATGAAGGACGCGGTAATTTCCGGTATCCGCAATATAAATATCACCGTTCTCTGCCTGGAACATATCAAGAGGACCGGATAAGGTAAGTACCTCCAAATCACCCTTTACCTCTGTAATCTCACGTACCAGTGTCAGCTTCCCGTCTTCCTCCAAAAGCTCAAGAATGCGGTTATTTCCGGTATCCGCAACAAATAAATGATTGTCACGGGCATACAGACCCTTCGGAAGCTTCATGGAAGTTGTGCCCAGAGCCTTACCGTCGGTATAAGAGACCGGTGTATAGGCATCCGGAGACTCATATTCCAATCCCCAATAGTCATAATTGTACGTATAAGTATTTACCTCTGTTGCGTTTGCAACTCCGGCAGGACAGATTGTCAATACTGCCATCACTCCAAGGAGAGTGGCCGCAACTTTTCTTTTCAGCTTCATCATTCTCTCCTCCTATTCCTTAATACCTGAGCTGGCCATCGTCTCAAGGATGTTACTCTCCGAGAAAATGAACACACCGATCGGGACAATCATCAATACCAGACCTACAGCCGCAGCGGCACCGGCACGTGCAACACCACCGGCGGTAATCTGCTGTAATGCATAAGGCAATGTCTTTAAATTTTCCGAATAGATATACTGCGACTGCTGGTTATTCCAAAGGTTCTGTACCGAGAAAATAATCAGGGTCAGCCATGCCGGTTTTACATTCGGCATAACAATCTTGGTAAAAATGCCCCATTCCTTTGCGCCGTCAATCTTTGCCGCTTCAATCAGAGAATCCGGAATTCCTTCCATAAACTGCTTCATAAGGAAGAGTCCCATCGGAGCCGCAAATGCCGGAATAATCGGTGCAAGGTAGGTATCAATCCATCCGATTTTTGCCATGATAAGGTAGTTCGGAATGGAAGTTACATAACCGTTAAACATAAGTGCGGTTGTAATAATAGTAAAGAACTTTCTGCCGCCCGGGAAGTCATATTTTGCAAGTACATATGCACCCATGGAAGCAACCATGAGCTGTCCTATCGTACCCACTGCCGTGATAAACACGGTATTGAAAATATAACGTGTAAACGGTACATAGGACTGACCCATAATCGCAAACAAATCACTAAAGTTGTCTAACGTAGGATTTCGAACCAAAATCGTCGGCGGGAACTTGTATATTTCATCCAATGGTTTAAATGCCTGACACACGCTGAAAATCAGCGGAATAACCATGAATGACGCAAACAGGACTAATACCAGATATACTCCGATATCGCCGCCGCGTGAACGGTTCGGCTGTCTTCTTTTCATTTTTATTCTTTTCATCGCTTCTCTCCTTCTCTATATTTGCATAAGGCAATGTCTCAATTCTTTGTAACCTGCTTTGTTATTTACCGACTCTGCGTAAAATAGCCTGAACCAGTTTGTTACAAAGGAGCATTGCAAGGAAGAGAACGGTTGCAACTGCGGAAGCATAACCCATTTCAAAACGGTTAATACCATAGTCTTTCAGGTGTGATACTACCGTATGTACCGCATAGTCCGTACTCGGGAAACCACAGAGGAACTCAGGTACATCCGCAACGTTAAAGGAAGATGCAATCGTATTGATGGCACCGAACAACAGCATCGGCTTCATGCTAGGCAGGGTAATATACCAAAGCTCCTGCCAGCGGTTCTTGATGCCGTCTACATAACCGGCCTCGTACTGGGCACGGTCAACACCCTGCAGGCCTGCAACGAATGCTAAGAATCCGGTTCCCAAACTCATCCACAAGGTAACAATAATTACAACCGTAAGCATGTACTGCGGATTGGATAACCAGAGCTTCGGCTCCATACCAAACCACTGCAGTATGGAGTTTACCCAACCGTATGCATCGTTTGAGAAAATCAGCTGCCAAATGGTAAAAGCCGAACCGGCAATAGACGGTGCATAGAAACATACAATTGCAATTGCTCTTAAGTATCTCGGCAACTCATTGATTAGCCATGCAAACAGGAAGGATGCAAGGTAACCTATCGGTCCGGTAATACCTGCCAGTACGAATGTATTCTTAACCGCAGTCAGGAACACCTCGTCTGCCAGAATTAAGTTAACATAGTTTGTCAGTCCGATTACTCTCGGTGGCTCTAATACATTATAATATGTAAAGCTCAACACGAGGGACATCGTAATCGGAACGATATAAAACAAGGTAAACAAAACCGCATAAGGCAGAATGAACAGATAGCAGTTTTTATTCATCTTTGCTTTCTTCCAAGCAATCTGCCTATCTCTTTTCTTTTTCCGAAAATAAAGTGATAAAATATTGCCCATGTCATCCTCCTTTCTATTCGATTTCCAGGCCGAACTCGCCACGTTTCTTCGTAATCTCTTCGTTTATCGTGTCGGTGTAGTCAAGCAGTGTCTCTCTCGGATCCTCTGACTCGTTATATACCTTACGAGCTGCATTGGTAATATGACGTGTCGTATAATATCCTCCGGCAACCTCAGGTACTTCTTCGGTCCAGCTGCGCTGTTCCTTTAAGATTGCCATCTGATCAGCACTCCACGGAAGCTGTTCAAAGGAAATCAGGTTTGCGGTCTGGTATCTTGCTGCGGAACCCATAACTGCCTCGAGCTCACGTCCGAAACGGGTCTGTGTCTCGGAATCGCCCCACCACTTGAGGAATTCCCAACACTTCTGCTGCATCTCATCGGAACGCTTCTTATTCTTTAACAGCATTGTACAATAGCCCCAGGATGAACAGGAACGGTCAATCGTACCATCCTCCTGCATCGTACCAGGAATCAGATTGAATTCCCAAAGACCTCTTATCTCCGGAGCAAGTACTGCCAGCGTATTATAGGTATCATAGTCCTGAATACCGAGCGGCATCTCACCGGAACGGAATCTGTTCGCAAAGTCATATACCATTGATAAGCTGTAGTGTGAGTAGAATCTCGTATACATTTCAAATGCCTTAATACCTGCCTCACTGGAAATCAGCGTCTCTGTCTGCTTTTCGCTGTACAAACGGCCGCCGTTCTGATAAAGCAGTGCGATAAATGTAGATAAATCCGGGCTTGAAGTGTTACCGAACTTACGCTCCGTAGACGGGATAGCTACATCCAGATTGTTCTGCTGAAGTGTCGGCAGCATATCAATCAGTTCATCCCAGGTCTGCGGCGGCTCTACTCCGAGGTCATCCAGAATATCTGTACGATAGAACATTACATTAAACACATGCGTCATAGGAAGTCCGTAAAGACCGCCTTCAAACCAGTACGGTGCCTTTGCACTGTCCGGATACTGGGAAAGCAACTCTTCCCAGCCTTCAAACTGTGTTAAATCTTCTACTGCATTACGAAGAGCAAAGTTAACCGGGTCCTGCTGTCCCATCTGGATAGCAATATCCGGACCTGTTCCTGCTATCGTTGCATTTAAAACCACGCCTGCCTGTACCAGCTTAATATTAACCGGAATGCCGGTTTCAGGAGTAAATACATCATCCACCAGTGTCTTTAATACAGAACTCTGGTCACGTCCGGAAGTAATCCATACAGTGATTGCTTCTCCGTCCTCGTAAACATCACCGAGGGAATCATAGTCTACTACAAAGGAGGAAGCAAAGGAGCGAACCTCATGTACCATCTCCTGCCAGAAGCTTGTTTTAATATCATCAGGCTTGGCATTTACGCCTGTAACGGTAATGTAATCCACATCAAGCGGAGCCTCTGCCATGTTATTAATGGAAGTACCTACGGAACTCACATTACCTTTGAATGACGCAAACTGCTTGGAAATCTTCTCCGTCTTCTCAACAAACTCTTCCAGCTGCTTTGCAAGCTTTAATACCGTCGCGATATCACCGGAGGTTTCACCGCTGTATGCAATATACTCATCAACAATCTTATACAAACGCTTATACTCAAGCTCCATGCCCTCAATTACTTCCGGATAAACCTTGTCAAGGTCATAGTCACGGTTTACATCCGGAGTAGCACCGGTCAGTACAAGTACTGTACGGTACATCTCATTCAAACGGGATACGGAATCCTGCAATTCACTGAGAATCAAGCCCATATCACCTAATGTCACTTCCATGCGGATTGTATGCTTTCCGGCTTCCAGATAGAAGTTGTATGGTGTGCCTTCACTGTCTGCAAGCGGAACGCTCTGCCACTGTGAACTATACTGGAACGGTACTGTGGACATCTCAGCAAACGGAATCTTTCCGTCAATGTAAATTGCACGGTTGGATACGGCACCACGCTTCGTGGACTGACGTGCCTTAAAGGTGATGTTATAATAGCCGTTCTCCGGAACCTCAAACTCCCATTCAATCCACTGTCCTGCGGTACGCCACTGCTCACCGCCAATGAAGTTGAGCTTTGTGCTCTTTACGCTGTACGGTACAGTGTTAGGTGAGGAACGGTCGGAACGGGCATATAAAGACTGTGCGGAACGGGCAGTTGACGCTTCCCCCTGAATGTCCTGCTTATAATCCGCACCACCGGTCACCTGCGGGTTTGCCTTGACATATTCCTGATATGTAACCGCATCCGTTACCGGCTGTAAGGAAATCTTACGAATTGCCATCGGCTCATTAACACAGTCTAATGCGATGGTGTTCTCACCCGCTTTAAAATAATACTCATACGGGTCTGTATAATATCCCATGTAATCAATAAAATAAGAAGAGCACCAGTCCGGAACCTCTACCTGGGTCGGACGGCGGTCATTTCCCCGGTTATCCACCTTAATTTCTCCGGCATCAGCCCAACGTCTCGTAAACGTAAGGGCATCGGAACCGGAAAACGGCATTTCCCCGTTAATATAGAAACCTCGCTCCATGCTTACGCCTCTGGACTCTACCGGATAGTACTCGACATAGATACGATACATCCCTGTTTCGGGAATGTTGACCTTCCATTCGGTAAATCCGCTTTCGCCCTGATAGAGCACTTTTTCTTCTCCCTCATAATCTGTCAGGATGTCGGTATTCTTGGCACTTGCCGTATCATATGCGGCTAAATCGACCATAATCTCGTCTACCTGCGGTCTCGGCGAATCCTTATGAGCTGCCAAATATGCAGTATACGTGTTCTCACGTTCAAACGCACCCTCAGCGGTCTCAAGATTCGTCCCCTGGTACTTTTCACTGAATCCGTCCTTATTGTCTGTCAGCTTGTTAATTAGTACAATCACAGCAATCACAGCAACTACTCCGGCTACAGCAAGGAATATTTTCTTTCCTTTTGACATAGTCTTCTCCTTTCCTGTGCATATTCCTTTTGCACATTCGGTTTGTCCCTACGACAAACCAAAGCCGGCGCGCAACATACATAAGCTGCTTTCGCAGCCTGCATCCTTGCGTATCGGCTTTCTGTCTTTGATAAAAATTACCAAAGACTTTCTTTTTCCGTTTTTGTACATAATCACCAAAAACAGTGCTGCCGGAAAAAGATTTTTTGTAGCGTATAGTGCCATTATAGTCTTTTTTTCAAAAAAGCGCTTATCAAATATTGCTTTTTGATTTTTCACCTATTGCTCCGTTTCGGCACAATACGCTTTCAATCGACTATCTTATAATCGGCTCTTTACAACCTACAATAATTATATTATGATATTTGTATAATTTCAAGTATAAAATGAGGATTTGGAGAAGTTTTTTTATGCATTTTAACCTCACCGGGAGATTCCCCCGAAATAGCAATTTTTGATTAATTGTATGCTTTTATTTTTATTGTTGTCCCCACATGCTTTTTTTTGTTAAATTTCACAACAATTTAAAGGAGGTATTTCATTTATGCAGAATAATAAAATCCCGGAATCCGAAGTTTCCCACTGGCTTGACCTGCGCCGTAAGGTCTGCGAACGGAATACCGACTTCCGGCGGCGTATCATAAACGGCACTTACGAAAAGACGAACTACAGCCATGACGACTCCTCTGTTTTTTTGTGGATTAACAAAGAGCCCGGCGGTTTTCCCCTGCACTGGCATTCCACGGTGGAAATCATTATGCCTTTAATAAACAGCTACACCGTCAATATGAACAAATCTACCTATCAGCTCAACGAAAGGGACATCCTCATCATCCCGCCGGGTGAGCTGCACGAGCTGACGGCTCCGCCTACCGGACTGCGCCTGGTTTTACTGTTTGATTTATCCTCGCTTACAAAATTCAAGGGCTTTACCAGACTCTTTTCCCTATTGTCGCTGTCCTGTCTGATTACCGGGGATACCATGCCGGAGATTCATGCTAAGGCATCTGAGCTTTTGCTGCAATCCGTAGAAGAATATGCAAACGGCGGAGACCTTGCAACCCCCTCCATTCATGCCCTGCTGATTCAGTTTTTTGTTCTTCTTGCACGCAACAGCGAGGACACTGTTCCTGCCGCTCTGCCAGCCATGCAGCCGAATAAACAGCGGGAGTACATAGAAAAGTTCAATACCGTCTTTGATTACATTGAACACCACTATGCGGAAGACATTACGCTCGAAACCGTGGCAGCCAAAATCGGTTTTTCAAAGTTTCACTTTTCCAGACTGTTCCGGCAATTTACAGACACGTCCTTTTATGATTACCTGTGCATAAGACGCATCAAGGCTGCGGAGGCTCTGCTGCTTGAGCCTTCGCTTCCGATTACCGAAGTAGCGTTGCAGTCGGGATTTGCCAGTATCTCCACGTTTAACCGCGTATTTAAAAAATTTAAGGAATGTACGCCGACAGAATTCAAGGAATTCTACAAAGCTAACAATCGTACCAGATAAAGAAACGGGTCTGCCGCAGCCACTGCGACAGACCCTCTGTTTTCTCATTTCTATTCATAATCCACTACATTTACCCATGACAGCAGAAGCTGACGTTCCTCCGGTTTTCCCTTTACGGACTGGGATGCCGCAACAATCGGGAGCCACTGCTCGATATACTGTCTTGCAGTGTCACTCATCTTACAGAACAGCTCCAGATACCGTTTTGCTCCCTCCGTATCCCCTGCAAGGCAAAACAGCAGATAGGTTCTTGCCACATCAGCCGAAGCATTTCCCTGGGTTGCATGTGCCCAGTCGATAATATATGCCTTACCATCCTTATCGGAAATAATTACATTTGAGGGATTAAAATCACCGTGACATACCTTCGTGTGCTTCGGCATTCCCTCCAGTCTTGCATGCAGCTCATAACGGGTTGTGGCATCGAGCTCCGCCTCGGATATCTTGCGATTCATCTTATCCTTCAGTTTAATAAGTCCCGGAGCGCGTTTTCCGTGTACCTGCATTTGCAGCTCTACCAGAAGCTTCAGATACTCGTCCTTCTTTTCCGGCTCCTCCTGCATCAGCTGTGCAAGTGTCTTTCCCTGAATGTACTCCGAAACAATCGCCCATTTTCCGTTAACCTTCGTTACCTCCGATACTTTAGGAATCGGAAGTCCGGTTTCTTCCACCCGCGCCTGATTCAAAGCCTCATTCAATACATCCGCTTTGGAATAATTCTCATTAAACACTTTGATTACGCGGTCATCCTCCTGATACACAGTCTTTGCCGCTCTGACCGCAATCGCCTTATCAAGCCTCATAATACTCCTCCTTTGCACAGGTTTTCACGCCACAGTATCCGGCGTCTTGGCAGTCTCACCGCCCGGAATCAGTCTTCACGGTAATCTATTCCGCTGAAATATGCGGTATTTCCGCTTTCCTTACCGTTTGCCGTTGCATACATACCTACCGTACATCCTACAAAGCCGCCGGCGGACTCCGTGCTTAAGAACTTTGTGGAAAGTCCGGAAACAAGTATCTTTTCTCCGTCCCCTGCGTTATAGGAAAGTGTTGCTTCCTGGCGCTTCTGGGAAATGGTAAAGGTCACCCTTTCCGCCGTCACTTCTTCGGACTTCATCACCCGGACACCGGTATCTGTGGTATTGATTACCACACGCACCTGATTCTTTCCGTCAAACTTACCGTATACTACCGCTACCGATGCACTCTCACTCTGTAACAGTGCAAGCCCGGCTGCCTCTCCCTCCTGCTCCGGAGTAAAGGAGACCGTAGTCTTTGCCGTAAAGAAATAAGAGGTCTGACGTATTCCGAGATATGCCGCAGGCTCACACTCTGCCAGTGTATATGGAAGAAGCTTCAGACGGAAGCCTTCTCCTTCGCCCTTTGCCATTCCTTCCACAGGGTTACGAAGCATTACCATGGAGAACGGTATTCCATTTTCATCCTTTCCGCTTGTAATCAGGTCACCTTCGGTTTCCTTAAGCGGCACCGTTACCACATCCTCCAGCTTACCGATGCCAGCGTTAAATACCGGCCAACCGTCCTCCCAGGTGACCTTTGCAAGGAAGGTTTCGCGTCCCATATTAGTGTGCCATTCACACGGTCTGGAAGCGAGCATTACCGCATACCAGTTGCCCATGGTATCCTCAATTAAATCCGCATGTCCGACATAACGAATCGGATAATCCTTTCCAAGATGACGGTGGGTAAAAACAGGATTCATCAGATTGCCTTCATACGGTCCGTAGATATCCCTGCTTCTTGCCACACAGACAGCATGTGCCGGGCCTGTACCGCCTTCCGCATGCATAATGTAATACCAGCCGTCCTTCTTGTAAAGATGCGGTCCTTCCGGCCATTCCGCCTTCCGCATTGCGCCGTTCCATACGAGCTTGTACTCTCCGAGCAGACACCAGTTTTCCAAATCCACTTCCTGTATGTAGATATACCAGTCACCGTTATGACCTACCCCTTCCGGATTCGGTCTTGTGCCGATATAATAGCATTTCCCGTCCTCATCAAAGAACAGGCTCGGGTCAATGCCGTCCGCCCCTGCCAGATAATGCGGCTCGGACCACGGACCGGCAGGATTCGTTGCCGTTACTACAAAGTTGCCGCCATGGCTTACGTTGGTAGTAATCATATAAAATGTTCCTTCATGATACCGGATGGTCGGTGCAAAAATACCGCGGGACATGCCGTCCTTTCCGAGCGGAAGCTGGGACTCTCTGTCCAGAACATTTCCAATCTGGTGCCAGTGCTTTAAATCCGTGCTCTCAAAAATCGGAACTCCCGGAAAATAGCAGAAGCTGGAGTTTACAAGATAAAACTTATCGCCTACCGCACAGGCGGACGGGTCCGGGTAAAAGCCCGACAAAATCGGATTCTTAATTTCCATACTGATTTCTCCTTATTATAAATTTTTAACATTCCTGTTTCTTTGACTTTTTAATTGCCTCCCAAAGACCTTCGATATAAACGGCACCGAGCGCACGGTCGTATAAGCCGTAGCCAGGTCTTGCCTGCTCGTCCCAGATCATTCTGCCGTGGTCCGGACGAATGACACCGTCAAAGCCCACTTCCTGTAAGGCCTTTACGATTTCGTACATATCAAAGCTTCCTTCGGAGGAAAGATGTGCACTCTCATGAAACTCATCATCCGACTCAAACTTTACGTTACGTACATGTGCGAAATGGATACGTTCCGCAATCTTCGGATTGCGGATAATCTTTACCAAATCGTTCGCACGGCTGCTGCCGAGAGAGCCGGTACACAGAGTAAATCCATGAAGCTTGCTCGGATGAAGCGCAGCCACCTTAAGCATGGATTCTTCACTGTTTACGATACGCGGAAGTCCGAAAATGTCCCAGGCCGGGTCATCCGGATGCACCGCCATCTTAATTCCGTATTTTTCACAGGTCGGCATAATCTTCCCGATGAAATATCCGTAATTTTCAAGGAGCTGTTCGTGGGTCATGCCCTTATACTTCCGGAATAAATCCTTAATTTCTTCCTTACGGTTCGGCTCCCAGCCCGGCATTACAAAACCGCCGCTCTCCTTCTCAATCTTCTCAAACATGGCATCCGGATCCATTCCCTCAATTACCTTACCGTCATAAGCAAGCACGGTAGAACCGTCCGCAAGCGGCATCGCAAGGTCGGTTCTGGTCCAGTCGAATACCGGCATAAAATTATAACAAACCAGCTTCACGCCCGCCTTTCCGACGCTCTCCAGAGAGGTAATGTAATTTTCGATTAACTTTTCTCTGGTCGGTGCACCGAGCTTGATATCCTCATGAATATTGATGCTCTCCACACCGGCAAGCTGTAACCCCGCTGCCTCTACCTCATTTTTTAACTTCATTACTTCCTCGTATGGCCACGGCTCTCCTGCCGGAATGTCATGCAGCGCCGAGATAACACCGGTTACACCCGGAATCTGGCGAATCTGCTTTAAGGTCACACTGTCATTTTTACTGCCGTACCAACGTAATGTCATATCCATAGATTTTTCCTCCTGATTTTCATGTTTCCCTAGAAAATTTCTCTTCCCTTCGCATCCGGTATTCCGGATTTCCGATAAAAATAAGAGTTTACAACATCTCTCCATTCCTTTGAATGCTCCGCCTGATGTTCAAACCGTGGCAATGCACGCCTGTAAATTTCCTCAGGTATTACGTCTTTCAGGCTGCGGAAAGTCTCCAAAAACTGCCCTGCCTGCGCCGCACCTTCAAAATGGGTATCATAAATATGCTGAATCAGCGTCTTTCCGGACTTTAATACATAGTCATAACGGATGTAGTGGAAGAACAACAAAAGCTCCTCCGGACAAGTCTCCGGACTTTCATACATCTTACAGTTTTCCTCACGATACTGAGTTGTATACCCGGTTCCTTTCGAAGTGCGGTCCACACCGATTCCGTGTAAATCCGCCCGGTGATAAGTACCCCAGCGATCGTATTCATAACCGTCTACATTCGGTCCGTAGTGGTGGTTTGGATTTACCATCCAGCCGATACCGAGCGGAGACGTATACTTTTCATATACCTCTCTGGAGTAAAGTGCCATGTCGGTCAATGCTTTCACAGCCTTCTCATCCTTTGTCACCGTAAGCTTAATCCACTCCTCTGCGATTTCCTTTGCGGAAAGAGACGTGGTAAATGCCAGTCTTCCAAATCCGTACCAGTTCAGCGCCGCAAAATCATGACCGGTCCAGTTTTCGTCATTCCCGGTATTGGTTACAGCCGCCATACCGCATAAGCTCTGATTATAAGTTCTCCCGGCAACAATATCCGCCACCGTATCCTTCTCCGCGGCGCAATACGTCTTGAAATCAAGTACTTCCTTCCACATCGGAAGCAGGTAACAGAAATGTCTCTGCTGACCGGTATATTCCTGTGCCGCCTGTACCTCAAGTATCTGATTGGTACGCTCAAGACCGCCGAGGAGCGGAGAAATCGGTTCCCTGATTTGGAAATCCATCGGTCCGTTCTTTATCTGAAGCACCACATTATCCGCAAACTGTCCGTCAAGCGGCTTAAAATAATCATAGCCTGCACGGGCACGATCCGTCTTCCTGTCACGCCAGTCCTGAGTACAATTATATACAAAACAGCGCCAGATAATCTTTGCTCCGAACGGTGCCACTGCTTCTGCCAGCATATTGGCACCCTCCGCCTGGGTTCTGCCGTAGGTATGCGGTCCCGGACGTCCCTCGGAATCCGCTTTCACAAGAAAACCGCCAAGCTTCGGAATCGCCGTAAACACACGCTGCATCGTCTCTTTCCACCATGCTCTGACCGCTTCGTCAAGAGGGTCTGAGCAGGAAAGTCCCGCCAGCTCCATCGGAGCCGCAAAGTTTAATGACAAATACAAGTCAATGCCGTACTCTGCAAAAATCTCCGACATTTCCTTTAATTCTTTTTCATAGCGCTCCGTAATCAGATAGGTAGCCGCATCCTTTACATTCACATTGTTAATCACCGTGGCATTGATACCGACAGAAGCACAAAGTCTGGCATATTCTCTGGTCCGCTCGTTTACCACTACCTCGTTCTTCACGAAAAAGAATGAGTTACCGGAGTATCCGCGCTCAATACTGCCATCCATATTATCCCAGTGATTCAGCATACGGAGAGGATTATCCGGAATAATAGTCTTATCGCACTTTGCCGGTCCGTCCTCTATAATCTCTGTGCGAATCACATCAAAAGCACCGTATAATATGCCGCGTCCGGTTCCTGCAATAATCTGAACCGTCCTTTCCCCCGCAACAATGCGGTAGCCCTCTTTATAGGAATCCGCAAGCTCCGGAAGATACACTAACAAAAGTCCTTCCTCACATCCGGCAAGAGTGACTGCCTCGTCAGCCCCCTCCTTTATACCGGAAAAGGACACCTTTTTTATCTCACTTACCAATTCAATTCCAAATAATTCCTTTGCCGCACGCACAAGCTCTTTTACTGCCGTATACACTGTCTGCGGCACCTGTGCAGCCTTCCCGTCCGTCACTACGGTTACTTTGCTCCAAACGGATTTGCTTGTAAGCGCTTTCATTTCATATGAAAGCCACGCCTTAGTATAGTCTGCCATAGGGCACCTCCTATATGCTGATATCTAAAGTATACCTTATTCCATCCTATTTTGCAATGCTTTTTGTACTTACCGGCGCTATTTGATGAATCCGCTTTTCTTTTCTTGCGTAATTATATTCATATTTTTATATTCTTGCTTAGATGCTATCGTTGACAGAAGTCTCCTTATTTGTTACGATAGATTATAAGTTAGAACACTAATTTATATCAGGCTATGTGACTGATATAAATTGCACCATTCAATCAAGAGGAGGTATTTATGGCACAAAAAGCAAAAATCACGATTCACCCGTCATTTACTATCGGTGAAATTTCACCAAGGCTGTTCAGTACCTTTTTAGAGCCTATCGGTACTATGGTAAACGGAACCATGTACAATCCGAAGCACCCGACCGCAAACGCACAGGGCTTCCGTCAGGATTTCATCGATGCGCTTAAAGCAACCGGTATGCCGGCATGCCGTCTTCCGGGCGGTAACTTTGTATCCGGCTGGGAATGGAAGGATTCCATCGGTCCGAAGGAGCAGCGAAAAAAGCACCTGGATTTGGCATGGTATCAGTATATTACAAATGAAGTAGGCCACGACGAATATTTACAGTGGGCAGAACAGGTCGGCACCGAAGCATTGTATACCATCAATCTCGGCACCGGAGATATAAAGGATGCCCAGCATATCGTAGAATATACCAACCATCCGGGCGGCACCTACTGGTCTGATTTACGCCGTCAGTACGGTCATGAAAATCCGTATGCTGTAAAAACATGGTATCTCGGCAATGAAATGGACGGACCGTGGCAAATCGGTTCCTGGAGCAAGAATCCGAAGGGGTACGGTATCCTGTGTAACGAGGTTTCCAAGGTAATGAAGTGGACCGACGCAAGAATTGAAACCGCAGTCTGCGCTTCCTCTTCTTTGTGGATGAACACCTATCCGCAGTGGGAAGAGGATGTATTGCAGGAGTGCTACGAAACCGTAGACTATCTCTCCATGCACCACTATCACAGTGCACCTCCGGGAGATTATAAGGCGTTGCTCGGCGGTTCCCACTACTATGAGGATTTTATCAACACCGAAGCTGCCCTTTGCGATTTAATTCAGGCAAAGATGCATTCTCCGAAGAAAATGATGCTCTCCTTTGACGAGTATGGCGGCATGATACGTCCGAACGAAGCATTGCATCCGGGATACGGCCCGCACAATATGGCAGCCTCCCATTACGTTTTCAATCCGGACAGAAAGTATGTCCTCCATGATCCGGATAAAATGCAGGATCGCATTTTCCCGGGAAGCGAAATGCTTCAGGCCTTGTCCATGGCTTCCATCCAGCTTGCCTTCCTGCGTCATGCGGACCGGGTAAAAATCGGTTGCATGACCGGCGGTCTCGGTGCGCTTTGTGCTTCCAATCATGACCATGTCTGGAAGTCTGCCTCCCACTACATCTTTATGCAGCTGATGCAGTACGCAAAGGGTACCTCCTTACAGGTAGATACTTCCTGCGAGACCTACGATATTCCGGGCTATGCAGTCAACGATACTTCCCAGTACATGGAGAAGGAAGGCGTTCCGTATGTGGATACCGCTGCTGCTTTCGATGCGACCACGGACAGCCTGAGCCTTTTCGTAATTAACCGGAATGCAGAGACCTCCTATCCGGTTGAGCTTGATGTACGTGGGTTTGAAGGATTCGATTTTGCAGAACAGATTGAGCTTTTCTGTGAGGATATGGAAGTAAAGAACAGCTACGAGAATCCGGATATGATTGTTCCAAGGACCGTAACCGGGCAGACCTTTGAAAACGGAAGGCTTTCCGCGGAAGTAAAACCGCTTTCCTGGAATGTATTCCGTTTTAAGAAGCGTTTGTAATATAGCTTCACACAAATAAGGCTGTCGCATTAATATGTATCAGTCCGATTTTCTATTTTCTCCGGGGTTGCCACAGTGATTACTTTTTCATTTGTGGCAGCCCCTTTTTGCCTGCCGTATTATGTCGACTCCCGGAACGAGCTTTCAAAAAGCTTTTCTCTTCCCACTGTTTCTGGTATTCTCCTATACGCCCTGCTTCGTATCCTTCGGCAAACAATAACCGCCGTACCCGAAGAACAAAATGTTATCCTTGACAAAATGAAATCACATCTAAAAGAAGAACTTGTATCCCGCTACAAATAGCACACTTGTATTCAGTACTTTGATAACTCCACTTATTACATCTCTGCTACATTTATTTTCTACTTCCAATACCTCAGAAAAATTGATTTGCACATAGGCATCCTGTAACATATCGTCTTGACCGTCCCAGATTATTCACAACACAGCCATGAAGAAGGCTGAAAGCCGCATAGTTACTGTGTTTTTACTGAATATTGCTTTTCTCCTATCAAGTGAACGAAAAAAGAGCATCCATTTGTGGTAAAATTAAGGTGTTCGAAGCCATTAATAATACAAACAAAGGAGCCCTTTATGAGTAAAGTAAACAACTTATCATTAGAAAGCAATAAACAGATTAAAGTAAATTTTGATGGAGAAGATTTATCCTCCGATGCAGGCTTACTCTTGCTTTCCCTTCCGGTACTCCCATCTACCTTCGCATGACCCTTTTCTGTTATTGTATTTTGTTTCTGATTACGATTTACACTTTTTTCAATTATGCTGTCGAATGTTTTTACATCTTTTTGATTACTTTTATATTTTATCAGTCGCAAATGTTTCTTCAGTAGTGTATAATAGCATTGTCAAACAAGTAGGAGGTTATGATGGTAAGTGACAAAATAAAAGCCCTTCTAAGTATGAAGGGCAAAAAATATAAGGAGCTGGCTCAGCTGTTCGGCATAAGCGAACAGGCAATGCGTAATAAATTTGCACGGGGCAGTTTCTCCGCAGATGAGCTTATTCAAATAGCAGATTTTCTTAATTGTCAGCTCGCTTTTAATATAGACAATGAGCAAAAGGTAATTCTGACTACTGATGATTTAAGAACTTCCACTGCTGCCGATATCATAGAGTGAGTCACCCAATATAAACATCCTTTGAATTGTGCTTAAGGAGGAAAGGAAGTGTTACTATGCCGGCATTACAACCGCAACTGCAGATTACCACATTGGAACAATACGAGGCTCTTCCGGAGGATATCCGCGCCGAGGTCTTTAACGGACAAATATACTATATTTCCAGTCCTTCACAGGAACATCAGACAATCTCCATGGAGCTTTCTACCGTACTCAACACCTACATCAAAAGCAAACACGGCTCTTGCCGAGTATTCCATGCCCCATTTGATGTAAAACTGAACGACACTCCCCTTACAATCGTACAACCTGATTTAATGATAGTATGTGACAAAGACAAGTTGGACGGAAAACGTTGCAACGGTGCACCTGATTTCATTATTGAGATCGTCTCTCCTGGCAATCCGGCAGATGACTACATCCGCAAGCTCTATAACTGCAAAAACCACGGAGTACGTGAGTATTGGATTGTGGATCCGCGCCGAAAGATTGTAACCGTTAATTATTTCGAAGGGGATATTCTCAACATCCAATACTCCTTCGATTCCACTATCAAAGTCAATATCTACGAAGATTTGTATATTAACTTCTCGGATATTGCACAACTACTGAACATCTAAAGAAAAAGGCATGTGCACACAACCGCACATGCCTTTCCTATTTGCATTCATATATGTCTCAAAGTCTCTAATATGACCTACCGTATATTTAAATTCATTCAGTGGTAACTTTTATAGCCCTAGTATTTCATCCTTTAATTAACCCGACTTTTTGACAGGCAGTGTATCAACAATGATTTCTTCCGATACATCAATGTCATCGAGATTATATTTCCAATGGAACACAATCGGTTCTTCGTTTATTTCTGCAAAATATCTGTAGATACGATTAGTAAGTTCCTCCTT
>JAQXLY010000016.1 GCA_029012365.1 Lachnospiraceae bacterium
CGTCAGACCAGAGATTTGCCTCCACCTTCCTTCAGATTCGCAGTCACCCACGACACCCTTGGTTTTGGCTGTGTCCTTCCCACTACTAGGGCGAACTAGGGACTTGCACCCTTTAGCGACGTGCGCCGCAAGGCGCACCAAAGAAGGAGCTGCGCATCCGATGGTGCGACAGCTCCTTTTATAAATAGCGGTTATTTTGCTGAGTTGTATACAGTACCGTTTAAAAGTTCAAGCCCTTTTGCTTTAAATAACTCAGATACGGATACAATCTGCCAGCCTTCCTCAACTAATTGAGGAATCAGCTTTTCCATTGCATCTGCGGTAGAGCTGTAGGTTTCATGCATTAATACAATGGCACCGTCTTTCTTTTGGGATGTGATTGTGTTAATGATATCGTCACAGGTTGCACCTGCCCAGTCCTTGCTGTCGATGCTGCAATTAATCAGCGGTTCCGGCACCGTTGCTTTTACGGTTGCATTGACTGCCAGATACGGCGGGCGAACTAGAAATTCTTCAAGACCGGTAATCTCAGTCAGCTTTTCGGCACACTTGCTTACATTCTCCCAGATTTTTTCGGCGGATAATTCGGTTAAATTTGAATGGGAATACGTATGATTACCGATTTCAAAGCCAAGCTCATGCGCACGTTTGATTTCCTCTGCGTTTATACTGTTAATATGATTGCCCCAATAGAAAAAGGTTGCATGCTGTCCGGCAGCAGAGAGTGCGTTCTGGATACGAATAGAATAAGCGGTATCCGCGGTACCTACCGGACCGTCATCAAAAGTAAATGCAATCATCGGCTTTGTTGTGTCAATCCATGAGATATCGGTCTGATTTTCCCAAATACCGTCATCATCCGGGTCTACCGGGAACGGTGTCGGTTCCGGAGCAGGCAGACCGGAATCATAACCTGCTTTCATATGGAAGGTGACAGAGTAAACGGTTGCTTTGAAGTTCGAATAATCCTCCAGCTCACTGCATGCCATTAAGCCGATACCTGCAACCTTTGAGGTAAGAGCAGGAGATAACTCATGGTCTGCAATGCCGTTTGTCATGCCGTCATATCGAACAAAGACTTCGGCAAAGCCTTCATCATAAAGTTTAACGGCAAGGTTGCCGGCTTCGCTTTGCATTTTCACTGTAACACCTGTACAGTAATTCATGTCAAGTGCCTGCGGAAGGTTTAGCTTGATTTCCTGATAAAGATTCTCAAACTGAAGAGAAATGGAACCGTCATCCTGTACCGCATATGTGGTACCATAAGAAGTATTGTAGGTTAGATCATTAAAATCATATACTAAATCAGTAGGGCCGGAAACTTCAGCTGCTTTTGTTGGTTCCGGTATGGTTGTGGATGTCGGGACAGGAGTTTCCGTAGCAACAGGTTCTGCCGTAGGAGCCGGAGTTTCGGTTGCGGCAGGAGTTGTCGGTCCGTCACCTCTTGGAGGCGGTGTCGGTTCAGAATTGACCAAAGGTGCAACGGTAGCAGTCGGTTCGGCAGTAGGTGTTGTGTCTGTGTTTTCTGTCTTTCCGCAAGCGCTGAAACATCCTGTCATCAGACAGAGTATGGAAAGAAGTGCGATTATTCTTTTCTTCATTTAGTATCCTCCTAAAATTGGACAATGAGTTATGAATACCGAAAATATATAGCTATATTTCCGGTTATTTCAAAATTTCCGGTTCTTCATACGTAACACCGAATGTTTCGGCTGTAACACTCTTCATTATCTGCGGATGTGCCGGACGGTCGTTCCAGTCGGTAGGAACATCCGCAATGCGATTTACGGTATCCATTCCCTCGATAACCTTTCCGAATGCAGCGTAAGAACCGTCCAGGTGAGGGGAAGTTTTATGCATAATAAAGAACTGTGAACCTGCGGAATCAGGATGCTGTGCACGTGCCATGGAGAGGACACCCTCCGTATGGCGAAGCTCGTTTTTAAATCCGTTCATGGCAAATTCGCCCGGAATAGAATAGCCAGGACCACCCATGCCTGTGCCGTCAGGACAACCGCCCTGAATCATGAAACCGTTGATGACACGATGGAAGATGAGTCCATCATAAAATCCCTTATTCACAAGGGAAAGAAAGTTTTTTACTGTGTTCGGAGCAATTTCGGGATAAAGCTCCGCACGGATTTGCTCGCCATTTTCCATGGTAAAAGTAACTACCGGATTTTTAGCCATAAATAAAGCCTCCTATTTATAAAGATAAGTTATAATAAAGCTGCACATATTATAACAGTATCCGGAAGAAAAGTCAAAGAGCTTCGGTGATTGTTTATACTTATAAAAAAGTATAAAGATTTGGTTAAGAAATTGTCAAATATAGGCTTGCAATTTGAAATGATTAGAGATATAATATAATAGGCGTAATTTGGAAGTTCTTTTTTATGTCATTCCTAATAATTAGGTTCTACGAAGAAATTTTATAGAAAATGGAGGCAGTAAGATGAGTAGTACAACAAAATTGTCGGCAAGAGATCGTATTGTGACCTTGCTTGATGACAGCAGCTTTGTTGAAATCGGTGCTCTTGTTACTAAGAGAAATACGGATTTCAATCTGGCTCAGACCGATGCTCCGTCTGATGGTGTAATTACCGGTTACGGACTCATTGACGGTAGTCTGGTTTATGTTTACAGCCAGGATGCAGAGGTGTTAAACGGCACTATGGGAGAGATGCATGCGAAGAAAATTGAGAGCATGTATGATCTGGCACTGAAGGTAGGTGCTCCGGTAATCGGTCTGGTGGACTGTGCCGGCATGCGTTTACAGGAAGCTACGGATGCTCTCGCCGGCTTCGGCAATGTGTATCTGAAGCAGAGCATGGCATCCGGCGTAATACCGCAGATTATCGCAGTGTTCGGTACATGCGGCGGTGGTTGCGCGGTTTCTGCGGCAATGAGCGATTTTACGTTTATGCCGGAGGAGGGTGCAAAGCTGTTTGTGAATTCTCCGAATGCAGTAGAAGACAATTTCGTGGGTAAGTGCGATACTTCCGCAGCAAAGTTCCAGGCCGAGGCAGGTGTGGTTGATGTTGTAAGGGAGGATGAGGTGCAGGTACTTGCCTCCATTCGTAAGTTAGTTTCTTACTTGCCGAGCAACAATGAGACCGATTGTACAATAGATTGTACGGATGATTTGAACAGAGCGACTGCAGCATTTGCAGAGGAAACGGCTGATCCGGCTGTTGCACTTGCGGATATCGCTGATAACGGTGAGTTTTTCGAGATTAAGGCAGAGTATGCTAAGGAAATGGTTACCGGATTTATCCGTTTAAACGGCGCTACAATAGGTGCCGTTGCAAACCGTACCGCAGTGTTTGACGAGAATGGAAAGACTTCCGAGAAGTTTGATGCGGTACTTACTACAAAGGGCTGCTATAAGGCAGAGAGCTTTGTGGAATTTTGTGATGCATTCGGCATTCCGGTACTTACTCTTACTAATGTAACCGGTTATGCGGCTACCATGAGCGAAGAGAAGTCTGTTGCCATTGCGGCAGCAAAGCTTACCAATGCCTTTGCAAACGCTACGGTACCGAAGGTAAACGTAGTTTGCAAGGAGGCTCTGGGCAGCGCATACATTACAATGAATTCCAAGCACATCGGTGCGGATATGGTATTTGCTCTTGAGGATGCGAAAATCGGTATGATGGATGCGAAGCTTGCGGCACAGATTATGTATGCAGGCGAGAGCGAAGAGGTTCGTAACGAAAAGGCCGCTGAGTATGATGCTATGCAGAGCAGTGCGGTTTCTGCGGCAAAGCGCGGTTATGTAGACAGCATTATTTCCGCCGATGCGGTAAGACAGCAGCTGGTATATACATTTGAAATGTTGTATACCAAGAGAGAGGCACGTCCGTCCAAGAAGCACGGAACTGTTTAGTGAGGTGACACGATGAATATGACATCTGTTTTTTTAAGCAGCTACTGGGAGCGTGTATCGGAGGCGTTGCCGGGTGCACTCGGTAATACGATAGTCGGTATCTCGGTTGTGTTTGTAGCATTGCTTTTCATCAGCTTTATTATTTCTTTATTTAGATTTATTTCTGTATTCGAAAACAGGAAAGCTAAGAAAAAGGAAGCAAAGCAGGAAGAAAAGACAATTCCGGTACAGGCAATCGAGAATACGGTGGCACAGATTGCAGAGGCAGAGGAGCTTTCCGATGACCTTGCCTTAGTAGCAGTCATTACCGCAGCAATCCAGGCTTACGAGGAAGCAAACGGAAATGTGGAAACAGTAGTAAACGGTTTGGTAGTACGTTCCATCCGCAGGGCAAAGGCGAAAGTTTCTTATCGCTGAAATTGACAGCAAAAGAAACCTTTTTGTGGCGGAATAACGCATAAAATTTTACATTATCTTGGAGGTTAATTATGAAGACTTATACGATTACCGTAAATGGCGTTGCATATGATGTAACAGTAGAGGAAGGCGCTGGCGCAGCAGCAGCTCCGGCAGCAGCAGCTCCGGTAGCAGCAGCAAAGGCAGCACCGGCACCGGTCGCAAAGGCAGCTGCACCGGCAGCATCCGGCGCAGCAGGCGCAGTAAAGGTAAATGCTCCGATGCCTGGTAAGATTCTGGCGGTAAAGACTCAGGTAGGCGCAGCTGTAAAGAAGGGTGATGTTATCCTTGTTCTTGAGGCAATGAAGATGGAGAATGAGATTGTTGCTCCGCAGGATGGTACTGTTGCAAGTGTGAATGTTTCCGTTGGTGCAAGCGTTGAATCCGGTGAGGTAATGGTAACGTTAAACTAACATGAAAGAGGAGGACATCACATGGGCAGTATAGGTGAAACGCTGATGGGATTGTTAGAGAGTACCGGTTTTACCAAGCTTTATTGGGGAAACTATATTATGATTTTAGTTGCTCTCGTATTCCTTTATCTGGCGATTGTAAAAGGGTATGAGCCGCTTTTACTTGTTCCGATTTCTTTTGGTATGTTACTTGTTAATCTTTGTCCGGGTATTATGGCAGAGCCTATGACAACATACTACAATTCGGCAGGTGAAGTAGTTTGTTACCTGACTGGTACAGAGTACACAAATGTAGCAGGAGAAGTATTGACACAGCCGATTGCCGAGATTATGGCAACGGTTGACCCGTCTAAAACAGTTGAGACTGCAGGCGGTCTTCTTCACTACTTCTTCATATTAGATGAGTTTGCAATTCTTCCGTGTCTGATTTTCATGGGAGTAGGTGCCATGACAGATTTCGGACCGCTCATTGCTAACCCGAAGAGCTTTCTTCTCGGTGCAGCAGCGCAGATTGGTATTTTTGGTGCATATCTCGGTGCGATTTTATTAGGCTTTAACGGAAAAGCAGCAGCAGCCATCTCCATTATCGGCGGTGCAGACGGTCCGACCTCCATCTTCCTTGCCGGTAAGCTGGGACAGTTTGAGCTTATGGGACCGATTGCGGTTGCGGCATATTCTTATATGTCACTCGTTCCGATTATCCAGCCACCGATTATGCGTCTGTTGACCACGGAAAAAGAGCGTAAGATTAAGATGGAACAGCTTCGTCCGGTTTCAAAGCTTGAGAAGATTTTGTTCCCGATTATCGTAACCATCGTAGTTGTTTTATTACTTCCGGATACCGCAGCTTTAGTAGGAAGTCTGATGCTCGGTAACCTGTTCCGTGAGTCCGGTGTGGTAAAGCAGCTTCAGGAGACCGCATCCAATGCGATGATGTACATCGTAGTAATTTTACTCGGAACTTCTGTAGGTGCTACTACGAGTGCACAGGCATTCCTTCGTTGGGATACCATAAAGATTGTTGCTCTTGGACTTGTAGCATTTGCTCTTGGTACTGCGGCCGGAGTATTATTCGGTAAGATTATGTGTAAGGCAACCGGTGGAAAGGTGAATCCGCTTATCGGTTCCGCCGGAGTATCCGCTGTGCCGATGGCAGCCCGTGTTTCCCAGAAGGTGGGTGCGGAGGCAGATCCGACGAACTTCCTTCTGATGCATGCGATGGGACCGAACGTTGCCGGTGTTATCGGTACTGCAGTGGCAGCAGGTGTATTTATGGCGATATTTGGTGTATAATTAGTGTGATTGAATTATTTACAGATAAATGAGCGTAATTCCACAGCGGTAGAATTCGCTGCGGAAAAATAATACAGGAGGTTCACAATGGCAGTAAAAATTACAGAAACCATTTTACGTGATGCACATCAGTCCCTGATTGCAACCCGTATGACAACGGAACAGATGCTTCCGATTATTGATAAGATGGACAAGGTTGGCTACCACTCTGTGGAGTGCTGGGGCGGTGCTACCTTTGATGCATCCTTACGTTTCTTAAAGGAAGACCCATGGGAGCGTTTAAGAAAGCTTCGCGCAGGCTTCAAGAATACCAAGTTACAGATGTTATTCCGCGGACAGAATATTCTCGGTTACAATCATTATTCGGATGATGTAGTAGAATATTTTGTACAGAAGTCCATTGCAAACGGCATTGATATCATTCGTATTTTTGACTGTTTCAATGATTTACGTAACTTAGAGACCGCAGTAAAGGCTGCAAATAAGGAAAAGGGACATGCACAGATTGCTCTTTCCTATACTCTTGGTGATGCTTATACTCTTGATTACTGGAAGGATACCGCGCGCCGTATCGAGGAGATGGGTGCAGATTCTCTTTGTATCAAGGATATGGCAGGTCTTCTGGTTCCATATGAGGCAGAAAAGCTTGTTAAGGCATTAAAGGAAGGCACCAAGCTTCCGATTCAGCTCCACACCCACTATACCTCCGGTGTGGCTTCCATGACCTACTTAAAGGCTGTAGAAGCAGGCTGTGATATTATTGATACCGCAATTTCTCCGTTTTCCATGGGTACCAGCCAGCCGGCTACCGAGGTTATGGTTGAGACATTTAAGGGAACTCAGTACGATACCGGTCTGGATCAGAATCTTCTTGCGGAAATTGCTGATTACTTCCGTCCGATACAGGAGGAGGCATTAAAGACCGGACTTCTGAATCCGAAGGTAATGGGCGTAAATATCAAGACTTTGTTGTATCAGGTTCCGGGCGGTATGCTTTCCAATCTTGTTTCACAGCTTAAGGAAGCACACGCAGAGGATAAGTATTATCAGGTACTTGAGGAAATTCCGAGAGTTCGTAAGGACTTCGGTGAGCCGCCGCTTGTTACTCCGTCTTCTCAGATTGTCGGTACGCAGGCTGTTCTTAATGTATTGCAGGGCGAACGTTATAAGATGATAACGAAGGAGTCCAAGAAGGTTCTTAGCGGTGAATTCGGTCAGACCATTAAGCCGTTTAATCCGGAAGTACAGAAGAAGGCTATCGGAGATGCAGAGCCGATTACCTGCCGTCCGGCGGATAAGATTGCTCCGCAGCTTGCGAAGTTTGAGGAGGAAATCAAGGAATGGAAGCAGCAGGATGAGGATGTTCTTTCCTACGCACTGTTTCCGCAGGTGGCAATGGAGTTCTTTAAGTATCGTCAGGCACAGCAGACTAAGGTTGATGTGAATGCGGCTGATACCAAGAATCAGGCATACCCGGTTTAAGCAAATTTCAGAGGCTGTCGCTGTGCGGCAGCCTTTTGTTATTGGTCATTACGTGCCATCCATGCTGCGTGCGGACGCTCCCTCGGACATCCGTGTCCGAGGGTTGCAGCTTACAAACGAAGCAATAAGAAAGGAATCGTGCTTTTGAAAAACATGAAACATAGTATTAAAAACCATATCTCATTGTGCTATAATGTCAAATCATAGATTTTAGTATAAGAAGGCGATTTGATGTTAGATTTAAAGGTTACAGATGTACGTATTTTGCCGGGGGACAGCGGTTTTATATTGGATGACGGATAGACGTACCAAGGATTCCATCGCTTTTTATTTACGGGAGAAGAAGCTTTTGCTTTGCTCTGAAACACTGGGTGTGTATTTTGGTGAAGATACCTATTTACCGTTCTTTTTGGTTGGATACCAGATGTCCCTGGATTCCTTTGAAAAAGTAAAGAGCATGGATATTGACTATATGCTGCTTCCGCATTACGGAGTTGTAGACAAGGAGGAAACAAAGCGTTTTCTTAAAAATTCGGAGTGGACCTTCCGTGATACGGCGGAGAAAATAGTTGCGCTTTACCGGGCCGGAGGTACAGTAGACGATGCGCTCGCATATTATAAGGACAGATTTTATAAAAAGAACGTAAAACCGACCTATCCGATTAATGCGTTCAACTTAAATACAAGCATTATGATAGAGCTGATTAAGAAGGAATTGTTGTAAAAATGCAGGGATTCATAAGGTGATGTATATCGTATGAAAGTATATACATTACCTTATTTTTATGGTACGATTAGAATAAGTCGTAGCTTTGCTACGCAAATTCGGCGTGGAAACGTTTTAATCAGCATTTCCCTAAAAAAGTCAAGTAAATGGTGCGGTGAAAATGGGTAAGTATGATGTTTTATGGAACTATGTATCAGGTAGCGGTAAAGAAAATTTTAAACTATCCTATGAAGAAATCGAACGAATTGCGGGAATTCCAATCGATCATTCTTTTTTGAACTACAAGAAAGAATTGCTGGAATATGGATACAGGGTTGGCAGAATATCTATGAAGGAAGAGACTGTGGAATTTATCAAAGAATAGAACTTTGAAATCGATAAAGCGGAAGTTGATTATTTTGTTCAATTAGGCTTTGTGTAATCAAACAGACAGTATAAATAGAATTGCACACTTATGATAAGAAAAACTTCAGAGATGTATTAGTGTATTGGAGGGGGATAACATGATAGATGGTCATATTCATATTGAGCGCGGAGAGTACACGCTGGATTGGATAAATCAATTTGTTAACAGAGCGGTTGAAATGCAGATTGATGAAATTCGGTTGCTTGAACATTGTTATCGATTTGAAGAATTTGTTCCTATGTATGATTCAGTGTGTTCATATAGTGAATATGTAGATGCATGGTTTCATAGACAGGCCGGAGTATCAAAGCTTGAGAATTATTTGGAACTAATCAAGAGAGTTAGGAATGAGCAGTTTCCTGTTGAGATAAAGTTTGGTCTTGAAATATGCTATTTCAAAGAATATGAAGACTTCACTTCAGAATTAACGAAAGACAAAGGGTTTGATTTTTTATTGGGCAGTATTCATTTTATTGATGATTTTGCTTTTGATCATAAGGCCGAACACTGGACCGGAATTGATGTAGATAAAATATATCGCAGATATTTTGAAGATTCTATCTCACTGGCAAAAAGCAAGATATTTGATGGTATAGGTCATCCGGATGCAATTAAACTCTTTGGTCATAAACCATCCTATTCACTTACAGAATACTACGAGAGTTTAGCTAAGGAGCTTTCGAATAGTAATATGTATGCAGATCAAAATAGCGGAGTTGCCAGAAGGTGCCCTGACACAGCTTCACTGGGTATGGATGAAGAGTTACTTAGAATACTGAAAAAGAATAATGTGAAAATTATTACTTCATCTGATGCGCATTGTCCTGAAGATGTCGGGTACAAAATTATGGAATTAAATAGTTGTATATTGAATTGTTAGGAGCAGATTTAATTCAAGGCAGGTGTGTTTCCGGACTTGACAGAAAGGCAGACAAATTGTGGAGGTGTTATGGGATTAAGAACAATAATGATTTTTCCGGATTTTGAAAATGGAGAGATTATTGATAAGATAAGAGAAAAATATGACCCATTAGCAAAGATGGTGCGTCCTCATATTACCATTGTTTTCCCATTTGATATTCAACTTTCTGATGAAGAAATTGAGAAGATTTTAGATAACAGATTAAACGGAATAAAGCCTTTTGAGATAGAATTTCAAGGATTTAGCAAATGTGAGGATAAATTTGGTAATTATTTGTTCCTTGAGGTAGTCAGAGGCAGTGATATTATAGAGGATATACATGATACTCTGTATGAAAATGAATTTAAAAAATTAGACTTGGAATTGCCATACACGCCACATATGACAGTTGGGAAATTATCAAGTGTTGATGAATTAAATAATGCATATGAAGAAATAAAAGATATCAGTTGTAGTTTTTCCTCACTAATTGAAAAGATATCTGTTGAGAGGATTGGCGAGAATGAAGAATCGATTATTATTATAGAAAAGAGATTAGATTGGTAACCCTCTATTTGTAGATTTTCTGAATATAAGAACCGGTAAATAAGGACTCTGACTTCAGGGTTCTTATTATGTTTTGAAAGAAATCATATACATTCCACTATTTTTATGGTATGATGATTGAATAGGAAAAGATTTCGGAAATAGAATTGTGTTACTAAGAGGTGATTAAGGTTTGAGGCATAAAACAAAATGGAAAGTATTCATAATACTGCTGGTGGTTTTTACTGTGGTTGTTATTAATCTATATGAGAACTTATCTGTTAAGGTCACAAAATACGTATTTGATACAGGGAAGCTTCATGAAGAATTTGGAGGACTGAGAATTGTTCAACTGTCGGATATCCATATGATTCGAAGTGAGGAGCAGTCTGATAAACTATATAATAAAACGTTGGAACAGAAACCGGATGTTATTGCTATTACAGGAGATTTGATTGATACTGACAAGTATGCAAACAAGGAATATCAGGAAATGACAGTATCATTTTGCAGGCGCTTGTGCTCAATTGCTCCGGTTTATTTTGTTTACGGAAACCACGAAATTATGCTGCTTGATGATCCGGAAAATAATTTATTTAAGACACGTCTAGAGGCAAATGGAGTTCATATTTTAAATAATTCCTGTAAAATGATTTCGAAGGACGGTTACGAGTTTAATCTTTTGGGAATACAGGATCCTGCGACTTTATATAAAGACGAAAAATATGCGTTTGGAAACGGGAGTGTTGATATATTGAATGACATAACCAACGAATTGGACCGGGACAATGTTTCGATTCTTTTCGCACATCGCCCGGAGCTATTTTCTTTATATACAGATGACTATAATATTGATGTTACCCTGACCGGTCATGCACATGGCGGGCAGTTCCGGATTCCATTTACGAGTATTGGGCTTTATGCACCAAACCAGGGCTTTTTTCCACAGTATACTTCCGGTATGTATAAAAGCGGTGGCAACATCATGGTAGTGAATCGGGGCATAGGTAATAGTAAAATTCCTTTTCGTATTTTTAATATGCCGGAGATTGTAGTGCTAGATATTAGGTAGCCGGAACTATGTAAATGATGCTTTTTTGCAATAAAGCTTAGAGGAGGATTTCTATGGAACCGATAAAACCTTACAAAAAGGGTATGGAGTATTCCTACACGTTAGGAGCATTTCCAACCATTGAATTATTAAAATGCCGTCCGCAGACGGTGCGGGAGGTATTGGTGCATTCCACGTTCCCGGAGAAGGAAACGATTGACGAACTGTGTGGAAGGTATCATATTCCGGTGTCTGTTTCGGACAAGCAGATTGCAAGACTTTCCGATAAGGAGAACTGTTTTGTGGTAGGTGTGTTTGATAAGTACACGGAAGAGTTAAAGAAGGATGCTCCGCATATTGTGCTGGTGAATCCGAGCAATATGGGAAATCTCGGTACAATTCTTCGTACCGCGGCAGCTATGGGGATTTATGATATTGCGATTATTGCGCCGGGAGTGGATTCTTTTCATCCGAAAACAGTGCGCGCGTCCATGGGAGCGTTGTTCCGGTTGCGACATAAATATTATGAGAGCTTTTCGGATTACCGCAAGGATTTTCCGGAGCATGAGGTGTTTTGCTTTATGCTGACCGGAGAACGCCAGCTTACCGTGTCCGACGTACCGAAGCCGAAGCTGTTCTCTCTTGTATTCGGAAACGAAGCTACCGGACTTCCGGACGAATTTGCCTCTTACGGACAGAGTATCATTATCCCGCAGACCCCGGATGTGGATTCCTTAAATCTGACGATAGCGGTAGGTATCGGAAGCTATATGTTTACCCAGGGAATACAGAAGAATTAAAGAGCGAGAGCGGGTTCTCGTAGAAATTCACAGTTTCCTTGACCGGGAGAGAACAAAAAGGGAAAATCTTACGAAAATTTGCGAGTTTTTAAAGCTGTGTATTGCATTTTTCAGTCTCCTAAGGTATACTAAACCGTGGGGGATTATTCTAATTTCCATGGAGGCATTTTTATGTTGAATTTAACAAGAGACGGATTAAAAGACCGTGTTGCATACGAAAAAGCAGGAATCTCCCTGCCGGAATATGATGTAGCAAAGGTGGCAGCTTATACTGCTAAGCATCCGGTTTGGGTGCATTTCGGTGCAGGGAATATTTTCCGCGGCTTTATTGCCGTGCTTCAGCAGTCCCTATTAAATCAGGGGCTTGAAAAGAGCGGTATTATTGCGGCAGAAACCTTTGATTTTGATATTGTGGACAAGATTTACCGTCCGTTTGACAATCTGGCATTGCTTGTCGGTTTAAAGCCGGACGGCGGAATGGTAAATTCTGTAATTGCAAGTATTACGGATGCCTATTGTGCCTGTAAGGAACGCCCGGATGAGCTTGAAAAATTGTCAGCGATTTTTGAGAATCCGGAGCTTCAGATGGTGAGCTTTACGATTACGGAAAAGGGCTATGCACTAGAGGATATTAACGGTAATTTTCTCCCGGTTGTAATTGCCGATATGGAGAACGGACCGGAGAATGCTTCTCATGCCATGAGCGTTGTAGCTGCGCTGATGTGGAAGCGTTTTAAGGCAGGAGCGTATAAGCTTGCACTTGTAAGTATGGATAACTGTAGTCACAATGGCGAGAAGTTAAGAAATTCCGTTCTTGCGATTGCACAGGAATGGGAAAAACGCGGTTTTGTTTCCAAAGATTTTGTGGATTACATTTCGGACGAGGAAGAAGTATCGTTCCCATGGTCTATGATTGATAAGATTACACCACGCCCGGCAGAAAGTGTAGAGAAGGCACTTGAAAAGCTCGGAGTGGCGGATATGACTCCGGTAGTTACGTCAAGAAATACGTATATTGCACCTTTTGTGAATGCGGAGATTCCGCAGTATCTGGTGGTAGAGGATAAGTTCCCGAACGGCAGACCGCAGCTGGAAAAGGCAGGCGTTTATATGACCGACCGGGATACGGTAAATAATACGGAACGTATGAAGGTTACGACCTGTCTGAATCCGCTTCATACGGCTCTTGCTGTGTACGGCTGTATGCTTGGATATACAAAGATTGCGGATGAGATGAAGGATAAGGAGTTAAAGCTTCTCATTGAGAAAATCGGGTATGATGAGGGGATGCCGGTGGTGGTTGACCCGAAGATTCTTTCTCCGAGGGCATTTATCAAAGAAGTAATTGAGGAACGGCTTCCGAATCCTTTTATTCCGGATATGCCACAGCGTATTGCGACGGATACCGGACTTAAAGTTCCGATTCGGTTCGGTGAGACAATGAAGTCTTATCTGGCGAGCGACACATTAAATATTACGGATTTGGTTTATATTCCGCTTGCGATTGCAGGATGGCTCCGGTATTTGATGGGAATTTACGATAGCGGTGAAGCTATGGAAATCAGTCCGGACCCGACAGCAGCAGATATCAGAGAGACTTTGAAAACGGTAGAATTCGGAAATCCGGAAAGCTACACGGGACAGTTAAAGTCTGTACTTTCAAATAAGACCTTATTTGCAGTGGATTTATGTGAGGCAGGACTTTCCGAACGTATCGAGACGATGTTCTGTGAGATGATCGCAGGAGAAGGGGCGGTCAGAAAGACGCTAAAGAAGTATTTGCATAGTTAGCAGACACAAAATACAGTCACTTATAGTGCAAAAGTCGCTATAGATGATAAAAAAGAAAGGAGTTCCCATGAGTATTTTTAAAGATGTGAAAGAGGATGCAGCACAGAACGAAGAAACAAACGGAAGGGAAGACTTATTTACCGTTGTTTCCGAGGAAGAGCAGGAAGATGTTGATTTGGAGCTTTTGGACAGTCTGATGGAGGATGATTCACTGGTAGAGTCCAAGGAGAATCAGGAGAAGGCTTTGGCGGAAGAACCGGTAAAGGAATCTGTAAATGATTCTGCAAATGACACGGTTTCGGAAGTAAAGGAGCAGGCAGCCGATGAGAAAAAAGATTCAGCAGAACGTCCGGTTCCTGATACAGAGGGAATTACTGTAATAACAAAGGGAACTACAATTAACGGTAGTATCATCTCTGATTGTTCTCTTGATGTTATGGGAACAATTAACGGTGATATCGAGTGTCTCGGAAAGCTGACGATTTCAGGAAAGGTTACGGGTAATGCCATGGCTGCCGAGGTATACGTAAATACGGACCGTCTGGAAGGCAATATTACAAGTGAAGGCTGTGTAAAGATTGGGCTCGGTACGGTAATCATCGGTGACATTACGGCTACGTCCGGTGTTATTGCAGGTGCCGTTAAGGGCGAAATTGATATTAAGGGACCGGTAGTTATCGATTCCACGGCAATTATTAAAGGAAATATAAAGGCAAAATCCGTGCAGATGAACAACGGAGCCGTATTAGAGGGCTTCTGTTCTCTCGCTTATGCAGCGGTTGAAATCGATGATATTTTTGAATAAAATAAGGGGACATTATGGCATATAAAAGAGTATTGTTGAAGTTAAGCGGTGAGGCTCTGGCCGGTGAAAAGAAAACAGGGTTTGATGAGGCTACATGTGTTGCCGTCGGCAGACAGGTAAAAGAACTGGTGGATGCGGGCATTCAGGTGGCAATCGTTATCGGCGGAGGTAATTTCTGGCGCGGCAGAAGCTCCGAGACAATCGACCGTATTAAGGCAGACCACATCGGCTGTCTGGCAACGGTGATGAACTGTATTTACGTGTCTGAGATTTTCCGTTTTTGTGGTATGCAGACGGCTGTATTTACACCGTTTGTATGCGGGAGCTTTACCGAATTATTTACAAAGGATAAAGCAGTAGATGCTTTAGAGACAGGGAAGGTTGTCTTCCTTGCAGGCGGTACGGGACATCCGTTATTTTCTACGGATACCGCCACATCACTTCGTGCAATCGAGCTTGAAACCGATGTGATTTTAATGGCACGTGCCGTTGACGGTGTGTATGACAGTGACCCGAAGGAAAATCCGGATGCAAAGCGTTTTGATACGATTTCGTTTGAGGAAGTGTTGGAACGTAAGTTGAAAATACTTGATATGACGGCAACTGTTATGTGCATGGAACATAAAATCCCGTTATTTATCTTTTCATTAAATGAGGAAAACGGTATTGTGAAGGCTGCCAAGGGTGAGCCGATAGGTACAACCGTTACACCATAAAGCAAAGTAACAAGAGGAGAGAAAACAATGAATGAGAGAGTAAAACCGTTTGAAGCAAAAATGCAGAAGTCTGTGGATGCACTCGGAGAAGAATTTACAACAATTCGTGCGGGACGTGCCAATCCGCATGTACTTGATAAGTTAAGAGTCGATTATTACGGTACTCCGTCTGCTATCCAGGCAGTGGCAAATGTTTCCGTACCGGAAGCAAGAATCATTCAGATTCAGCCGTGGGAAGCAAAGATGATTAAGGAAATCGAGAAGGCAATTTTAGCCTCTGATTTAGGACTTACCCCTAGTAATGACGGCAAAATAATTCGTCTTGTATTCCCGGAGCTTACTGAGGACAGACGTAAAGAGCTTGTAAAGGATGTTAAGAAAAAGTCTGAGAATGCAAAGGTTGCGATTCGTAATGTTCGCCGTGATGCAAATGATGCAATTAAGAAGGCTGCAAAGGGAAATGAGATTTCCGAAGATGAGCAGAAGGGCATTGAGGATGAAATCCAGAAGATGACCGATAAGTTTATTGCAGAAGTAGACAAGATGACAGAAAGCAAGTCCTCGGAAATTCTTACGATTTAATGTGTTTTTCCGGAATAATGTTCCGGCTTGGATAAACATAAAAATGCAAAAAGGACAGAGGGGGTTCCGGTTGAGTCTCAGGTAGAAAAACCGCAGACACCCTCTTCTTATCTTTTAGTAGAAAAATGTCGGGAGGAGTTGGATATGGAAAAGGTTCCGCAGCATATAGCAATTATTATGGATGGAAATGGCAGATGGGCAAAGAAACGAGGGATGCCGCGTAATGTGGGTCATTCACAGGGAAGTAAAAACGTTCGTAAGATATGTGAAGCGGCATGGAAGCTCGGCGTGAAATATCTGACTGTATATGCTTTATCTACTGAGAACTGGACCAGACCACAGGAAGAAATCGATGCATTGATGAAGATTCTCCGTGGTTTTTTAAAGGATGCGGTGAAACAATGTACGGATAACAATATGCGAGTGCGCATTATCGGTGATATTTCGGTATTGCCGGAGGATATTATCACTTCGATTCATCATTTGGAGGAGGTTTCATCTGTTAATACCGGTCTTCAATTTCAGATAGCATTAAATTACGGCGGGAAGAATGAAATAGTTCGTGCCGTAAAAAAAGCGGCTGTAAAGCTTGCAAACGAGGGAAAGCATATAGAGTATATGACAGAGGAGGATATCAGCCGTTCGCTTGATACGGCACAGATTCCTGATCCGGATTTGATTATCCGTACCAGCGGTGAACAAAGATTGTCAAATTTTTTGATGTGGCAGTCCGCGTATTCCGAGTTTTATTTTACCGATGTGCTTTGGCCGGATTTTGATAAAAAGGCTTTGGAAGAGGCCATTACTTATTACGCAGGCAGAAACAGGCGGTTTGGCGGTTTAGAGGATAAATAGCCGTATCATCCGATGTTTGATGGAGGAAATATGTTTATTACAAGACTGTTAAGCGGAATAGTTCTGTTGGCAATAGTGATTTTTACCGGAATCTTAGGAGGTCCTGTCTTTTGGACACTGGTCACCGTGATTTCGTTACTTGGTATGTTTGAATTTCACCGGATGCTTAACCTGCAAAAAAGTCCTCTTTTCTATGCGGGTCAGATAATGTGTATCGGACTTGACGCTCTGTTGTTCTTTGGAAAAACGGAAATTGCCGATGCTGTAATCATTCTTGAATTGTTGGTTCTGATGGCGATTTATGTAATCACATATCCGATGTTTTCCGCAAAAGAGATTTTTGCTTCCTATACAGGCTTTGTGTATACGGCAGTATTACTTTCCTTCCTTTATCGTATCCGTGCGGAGGAGAACGGTATGTTATTGCTGTGGCTTGTCTTTATCGGAACATGGGGTTCCGATACCTGTGCATATTGCGCGGGACGTTTATTCGGAAAACACAAGGCTTTTCCGAAGCTGAGTCCGAAAAAAACCGTGGAGGGATGTATCGGCGGTGCATTTGGGACAGCACTGATTTCAGGTATATATGCAGGGTGCATTAATCATTTTACAAAGGAAGCCACCGTATCGGTTTTTGTTTTTGCAATAATCGGAATTGTTGCATCCGTTATATCCCAAATCGGAGATTTGGCGGCATCCGCTATGAAGCGTAATTACAAAATTAAGGATTACGGAACGCTTATTCCGGGGCATGGCGGGATATTGGATCGGTTTGACAGCATAATCTTTACAACGCCGCTTGTGTATTTTCTTGTACATTTTTTATTATAATAGGATTTTGACAGTATGGTTGTTGATGTCACTTGTGGCATAGGAGGCAGAATGAAAAAAATTGCAGTGCTCGGTTCAACCGGTTCCATCGGCATGCAGACCTTGGAAATTGTGCGGAAACGGGCAGAAGAGTTTCAGATTACAGCGCTTTCTGCGGGAAGCAATATAGATGTTTTGGAGCAACAGGTGTGTGAGTTTCGTCCGAGGCTTGTAAGTCTTAAAAAAGAGGAGGACGCAAAGGAATTAGAAGCCAGATTACGTTTTAAAGACATAGATTCTACAGAAGTAGTATATGGTATGGACGGGTTAGTTGCCTGTGCCTGTGAGACAGAAGCGGAAATGACGGTAAATGCGGTAGTAGGAATGGTAGGCATATTGCCTACGGTTGCCGCAATAAAGGCCGGAAAGGATATTGCGCTTGCAAATAAAGAAACCCTTGTAACCGCCGGACATATTATTATGCCTTTGGTGGAAGAATATAATGTTAAGCTTCTTCCTGTAGATAGTGAGCATTCCGCTGTTTTTCAATGTTTGCAGGGCGCAGGAGAGCAGACTGTGGAAAAGCTTTTACTGACCGCCTCCGGCGGACCGTTCTTCGGGAAAAAGAGAGATGAGCTTGGTTCTATAACAGTAGAACAGGCATTACAGCATCCGAACTGGTCAATGGGAAGGAAGATTACCATTGATTCTTCTACTTTGGTGAATAAAGGGTTAGAGGTAATGGAAGCAGGCTGGCTCTTTTCACTGCGACCGGAGCAGATTGAAGTGGTTGTTCAGCCAAAGAGTGTTATTCATTCCATGATTCAGTTTACGGATGGAGCGGTTTTAGCGCAGCTCGGCATACCGGATATGAAGCTTCCGATTCAATATGCACTGACCTATCCGAATCGTGTCAGTTTATCCGGAGAACGGCTGAATTTCTTTGACTTACAACGGCTTGAGTTTTATAAGCCGGATACGGACACATTCCGGGCACTCGCATTAGCTTATGAGGCATTTCGCGAAGGAGGAAGTCTGCCGACGGTTTATAATGCCGCAAACGAAATGGCGGTTGAAATGTTTTTGGAGCGTAAAATCAGCTATCTGCAGATTACGGAGCTTTTGGAACACGCAATGGATGCCCATAAAAAAATTAAAAACCCGACATTGGATGAGGTTCTTTCTACAGAGCTGGAAACGTATGAGTATATTAGGGAGCATTGGCGTTAGAAACGCAGAAAAGAGGAAGTATGAAAATTGTTATTGCAATATTGATTTTTGGCTTGATTGTTTTAATACATGAGCTGGGACATTTTATTTTTGCCAGAATAAACGGTATTGAAGTGCTGGATTTTTCCATCGGCATGGGACCGCGCCTCTGCGGATTCCGGGCCTTCGGTACTCAGTTTTCTGTGCGTCTTCTGCCGATTGGCGGTGCCTGTATGATGCTTGGTGAAAACGAAGACCAGAATATGAACAATGAACGTTCTTTCTATGCAAAAAATGTTTGGCAACGGATTTCGGTGTTGTTTGCGGGACCGGGGTTTAACTTTATTCTTGCATTTATTTTCTCTGTGATTATTATCGGTATTGCGGGATATGACCCGGCACGGATTATAAAGGTAGCTGTAGACGGACCGGCGGCAGAGGCAGGACTGTCAGAGGGCGATGTGATTACAAGGATTAACCATTCTTCTATTTCTGTAGGAAGGGAAGTACAGGGATATTTTGATTATCATACACTTTCAGAGGAGCCGGTAGATATTACGGTAAAGAGAAACGGGGAAAAGATAAAGGTTTCACTGGTGCCGGAACAGTACGACAGGTATCTGCTCGGATTTACGTATTCCGGAAACGAAGCCGGAACGGCAGAGATTATTGAAGTATCCAAAGGGTATCCCATGGCTGCAGCAGGGATATCTGCCGGTGATGTGATTACTAAAATAAATGATACGGAAGTAAGAACAGGAGGAGAGCTATCTGCATATTTAGACCGAAATCCTCTGGATGGAAAAGCGGTTGAAATCACTTATAAAAGGGACGGTGTAGAACATACATTATCTGTGACCCCGCAATACGAGACTACCGGATATTCCCTCGGTTTTGCATATAATCTTGCAAGAGAAGATGCAAATGCATGGGAAACAATTAAGTATTCGGTTTCGGAAGTAAAATATTGGATTGTAGAGACAGCGAGAGGACTTGGGAAGCTTGTGACTGGCAGATTAAAGTCAAATGAAATCGGAAGTGCCGTTGCGATTGTCGATGCTATCGGAGAGACGTATGAGGCTTCGGTTGAATACGGTGTAAAAGATACCGTTTTAAATATGCTTTATATCACTGTTTTGCTGAGTGCAAATTTGGGCGTAATGAATCTGCTTCCGATTCCGGCACTTGACGGCGGAAAGCTATTGTTTTGTGCGATTGAAGTGATACGCGGAAAGCCGATTGACCGGGAGAAAGAGGGCATGGTACACTTTATCGGCATGGTAGTTTTGATGATACTCATGGTATTTTTATTGTTTAATGATGTGAAAAATGTATTTTTCTCTAAATAAGTGTGGAGGATGTATGATAAGTCGGATGCAAACGAAAAAAGTAAATATCGGAGCGGTTACAATCGGAGGCGGTGCACCGGTTGCCATACAGTCCATGACTAACACGAAGACGGAGGATGTTGCGGCTACGGTAGCCCAGATTAAGGAATTGACGGCAGCAGGCTGTGAGATTATAAGATGTGCGGTGCCGACTATGGAAGCGGCAAAAGCATTGTCCGAGATAAAAAAGCAAATTACGATTCCGCTTGTTGCGGATATTCATTTTGATTACCGGCTTGCGATTGCGGCTATTGAAAACGGTGCCGATAAAATCCGCATCAATCCGGGAAATATCGGGAGCATGGAGCGGGTACGTGCCGTGGCGGAGACAGCAAAGCAGTACGGCGTTCCGATTCGTGTAGGGGTCAACAGCGGCTCTTTGGAAAAGTCTTTGCTCGAAAAGTACGGCGGAGTAACCGCGGAAGGTCTTGTGGAAAGTGCTCTTGATAAGGTGGCAATGTTAGAACGGTTTGATTTTCATGATATTGTCATCAGTATCAAGTCCTCCGATGTGCTGATGTGTGTAAAGGCACATGAGTTAATTGCGGAAAAGACGGACTATCCGCTTCATGTAGGTATTACGGAGGCAGGTACGATTCGTTCCGGTAATATCAAGTCATCTATCGGTCTCGGTATGATTTTGTCTCAGGGCATCGGAGATACCGTCCGTGTATCACTTACAGCGGCTCCTGTAGAAGAAATTGTAACGGCAAAGTTAATATTACGTACCTTAGGGCTTCGCAAGGGCGGTATTGAGGTGGTTTCCTGCCCGACCTGCGGCAGAACAAAGATTGATTTAATCGGACTTGCAGAGCAGGTGGAAACTATGGTGGCAGGCTATGATTTACCGATTAAGGTTGCCGTCATGGGCTGTGCGGTGAACGGACCGGGAGAAGCAAAGGAAGCAGATTTGGGAATTGCGGGAGGCAACGGCGAAGGTCTTGTGTTCCGTAAAGGGGAAATTGTCCGTAAAGTGCCGGAGGCAGAGCTTTTGTCGGCACTCAGGGAGGAGATAGAGGCGTATGAAGTTATTTGAGGTATTTGATTCGGTAAATGCGCCGGAAGAGTTACGACGGATGTTTGGGGAAACGGAAGTGTTAAAGCTTTGCGCTTCCCGCCATTCGGGAGAGGTAACGGTACATATCGAAAGTGAGCGTTTGCTTACTTATCATAAAATAAGACAACTGGAAAAGGTATTAAATGACCAGTTTTTTAAGGAAATGGACAAGCATGCGGTAATCGCAGAGCATTACCGTTTGTCGGCACAGTATACACCGGCTTCCATCTGGGAGCATTATTATGAATCCATACAGGCGGAATTAGGAGAAAAGAGCCGCCTGTATTTGAATTTTATGCTTCAGGCAGAAGTGAATGTGACCGGTGAGGAATTACATATAAAGTCAGAAGATACGTTTATAAACAGACATATCGGAGAGGAAATAAAGAGCTGCATTGAGGAGCTCTTTTTGTCACGCTTTGAGGTGCCGCTCCGGGTAATAAATGAGTTTATAGAGAAAGAAAAAGAGGAGGAAATACCGGATAAGCCGGTCTATGAGTTTTTTTCTAAAGAAAAGCTTCAAAGCATGGGTGTTATGCCTGTAAAAGAGGAAAGCGCTGCAGCAGAGGACGAAGCACCGGAAGGAGACGGAGCAGTCGCGGAAGCCGGTAAGGACGGACAGGACAAAACGGTGACAGGTGCTGCCGGTGGACAGGTAACAGGAGAAAACGCCGGGCAGTCCGGTGCTGTGGCAGCCGGAAATGCAGCAAAAGCCGGTTCCGAGATTTCCGGAAAGAAGTCTGACGACAAAGGCGGCAAGGCAGACTTTAAGAAATTTGAGCGAAACAGCGGCTACACGCCGAAGAAAAAGCTTCCGGAGGATCCGGATATTTTTTACGGAAAGCCGTTTGACGGAGATTTGATACCGATTTCCGATATTGAGGACGGCTTCGGAGACTGTCTGATTCGCGGCAAGATTATTAAGTTCGAGGAACGTGAGCTTCGAAACGAGAAGCTTTTGTTTATGTTCCAGATTACCGATTTTACCAATTCCATCGGTGCAAAGATTTTTGTAAAAAAGGAGGAGGCAGATGAGCTGCGCGGTCATTTAAAGCCGGGAAAGTTTGTACTGTTAAAGGGACAGGCACTGTTTGATACCTATGAAAAAGAGGTATCCGTCGGTGTCATTTATGGCATAAAAAATGTAAAGGATTTTACGAAAAAGCGTATGGATACAGCAAAGCGGAAGCGGATTGAGCTGCATGCGCATACGAAGATGAGTGATATGGATGCAGTGGTAGACCCAAGTGTGCTTGTAAAAACTGCTTTTGAATGGGGAATGCCGGGGGTTGCCATTACGGATCACGGTGTAGTACAGGCATTTCCGGAAGCCAACCATGCCATTAATCCGAAGGACTACAAGGATGATGAAGAAAAGATGCAGCGCGCCAAGGATTTTAAGATTATCTACGGTGTGGAAGCCTATCTGGTGGATGATATTCTGGAACCGGTAAGGGACAGTAAGGGGCAGTCCTTAGACAGCAGCTTCGTTGTATTTGATATCGAGACCACCGGATTCGGTGCGGAGCATGATAAAATTATTGAAATCGGTGCGGTAAAGGTGGAAAACGGCAAAATTACGGACCGGTATTCCACGTTTGTTAATCCGAAGGTTCCGATTCCGCCACGGATTGAGGAGCTTACCGGAATTAAGGACTCCATGGTAATGGATTCTCCTGAGATTACGGAAATTTTACCGCAGTTTCTGGAGTTCTGTACGGGATGTACGTTAGTTGCCCATAATGCTTCCTTTGATACGGGCTTTATCCGTGCAAATGCGGAACGTCTGGGACTTAACTATGATTATACGGTGATTGATACGGTAGGGCTTGCAAGAGCACTTTTGCCGGGACTTGGCCGCTTTAAGCTGGATGTTGTAGCAAGAGAGCTTGGTGTTTCGCTGGAAAACCATCACCGTGCGGTAGATGATGCAAAGGCAACGGCAGACATTTTTGTAAAGTTCCTCGGAATGCTTTCGGAGAGGGAGGTAAAGTCGCTTGATGAAGTGAATGAGGTGTGTAAGCCGACACCGGAAATGATTAAGAAGATGCCGACCTATCATGCCATTATTCTTTGTCAGAACGAGACGGGACGCATTAATTTGTATCGTCTGGTTTCGCTTTCTCATATTGACTATTATGCAAGACGACCGCGTATTCCGAAAAGTGTTTTTTTAGAGAACAGAGAGGGGCTTCTCATCGGTTCCGCCTGTGAAGCTGGAGAGCTGTATCAGGCGATTTTGCGGGAGTCACCGCATAACGAAATCGAGCGGCTTTGTGAGTTTTATGATTATTACGAGATACAGCCTCTCGGCAATAACCGCTTTATGATTGCGGATGAAAAGCATGAGAATATTAAGTCGGATGAGGATTTGATTGCCATTAATAAAAAGATTATTGCTCTCGGTGAGCAGTACAATAAGCCGGTGGCAGCCACCTGTGACGTGCATTTCCTAAATCCGGAGGACGAGGTATACCGCCGCATCATTATGTCCTGTAAAGGCTTTGCGGATGCGGATAATCAGGCACCGTTGTATTTTCGTACCACAGAAGAGATGTTGGAGGAGTTTTCCTATCTCGGAAGGGAAAAAGCGGAAGAGGTAGTGCTAGATAATCCGGAAAAGATTGCGTCAATGATAGAGCGGGTATGTCCTATTCATCCGGATAAATGTCCGCCGGTTATTGAAGATTCAGACAAAACGCTTCGAAAAATCTGCTATGACAAGGCACATTCCATGTACGGAAATCCTCTGCCGGAAATCGTTGAGAGCCGTCTGGAGCATGAGCTGACTTCCATTATCAAAAATGGGTTTGCCGTAATGTATATCATTGCCCAGAAGCTGGTTTGGAAGTCCAATGAAGACGGGTATCTGGTAGGCTCCAGAGGCTCCGTCGGTTCCTCCTTTGTTGCGACTATGTCCGGTATTACGGAGGTAAACCCGCTGCCGGCGCACTATTATTGTACCGGATGCTATTACTCAGACTTTGATTCCGAGGAGGTAAAGGATTGTCAGAAACGAGGGTTGTCCGGGTGCGACATGCCGGATCGTGTATGTCCGAAGTGCGGCAAGCCTTTGGTGAAGGACGGTCACGATATTCCGTTTGAAACCTTCCTTGGGTTCTACGGGGATAAGGAGCCGGATATCGACCTGAATTTCTCCGGGGAATATCAGGCAAAGGCGCACGATTATACGGAGGTAATTTTCGGAAAAGGCCAGACCTTCCGTGCGGGAACCATTGCAACTCTGGCGGAAAAAACAGCCTACGGTTATGTATTAAAATATAACGAAGAACACGGAATAAAAATGCGGAAGGCAGAGATTGAACGAATTTCTTCGGGCTGTGTCGGCGTGCGCCGTTCTACAGGACAGCATCCGGGAGGTATTATCGTTCTTCCGATCGGGCATGAAATTTATAAGTTTACTCCGGTACAACGCCCGGCAAACGATATGACTACAAAGACGATTACCACGCACTTTGATTACCATTCCATTGACCATAACCTGCTCAAGCTTGATATTCTGGGACACGATGATCCTACCATGATTCGCCGCCTGGAGGATTTAACGGGAATTGATGCAAAGACGATACCACTGGACGATAAAAAGGTAATTTCTTTATTTTCTTCTACAGAGGCTCTGGGTATTACCCCGGAGGATATCGGTGGCTGTGACCTCGGAAGTCTCGGACTTCCGGAGCTCGGAACCCCGTTTGTTATGCAGATGTTGCGTGATACAAAGCCGCAGAGCTTTTCGGATATGATTCGTATTTCCGGACTGTCCCACGGTACGGATGTATGGTTAAATAATACCCAGCTTCTGATTCAGGAGGGAAAGTGTACTCTGTCAAATGCGATTTGTACGAGAGATGATATTATGGTGTTTCTGATTTATCAGGGAGTGGAAAACGGTCTTGCCTTCAAAATCATGGAGAGTGTACGAAAGGGTAAGGGACTGACACCGGAAATGGAAGAGGCTATGATAGAGAAAGGCATCCCGGACTGGTACATCTGGTCGTGTAAGCAGATTAAGTACATGTTCCCGAAGGCGCACGCCTGTGCTTACGTTATGATGGCATTCCGTGTGGCACATTTTAAGATTTATTATCCGCTTGCCTATTATGCGGCATTTTTCGGCATCCGTGCCAAGGCATTCAGTTACGAAACCATGTGTCTCGGAAAAGAGGTATTGGAACGGAATATGAAGGAGATTAAGCGGAAAATGGAAACAAAATCCGCATCGCCGAAGGATGAGGATTCCTACGAAGATATGAAAATCGTGCAGGAGATGTACGCCAGAGGCTTTGACTTTTTACCGATTGACCTGTTTACCGCAAAAGCCCATGCCTTCCAGATTATTGACGGAAAGCTGATGCCGTCCTTTGACAGTATCGACGGCGTGGGAGAGAAGGCGGCGGAGCAGATTGAGGAAGCGGCAAAGGACGGTCCGTTCTTGTCCAAGGATGATTTCCGTACCCGTTGTAAAATCAGCCAGACGATTGTAGACCAGATGGCGGATTTGGGACTGCTCGGTGATATTCCGGAGTCCAACCAGATGTCATTGATGGATTTATTTTCGATGTGACATCAGAATATGATTTAAAAGTTGTTACTATTGTAAATGTATAAACAATTAAGCAAATAGTTGGACTTTAAATAAAAATGAAAAATAGCTTGCAATTTGATACTACCTGTTGTATAATCTGTTTTGCAAGTTACGGCTCGTTGGTCAAGCGGTCAAGACGTCGCCCTCTCACGGCGAAAACAGCGGTTCGATTCCGCTACGAGCTGCTCATCCTACGGATGACTGAATTTAATAGGCTATGGCTCGTTGGTCAAGCGGTCAAGACGTCGCCCTCTCACGGCGAAAACAGCGGTTCGATTCCGCTACGAGCTGCTCTGTATTTAAGATACAGCCCAACCCCGAAAAAGCACTCAGAAATGAGTGCTTTTTTGCGTGCTGGCAAAGTGAGCATAACCAGTGTCGTTGCAAGTTTACTTGCAAAAGATGCCGGTTATGCGAACGCGCCCACGACTGAGCGACCAGGGGTCGTGAAGTGCGTGGGTAAGCGCGAAAGCGCGTGCCAGCACGCAAAGGTAAGTTGCTCGGTTATGCGAACGCGCCCACGACTGAGCGACCAAAGGTAAAATGATGTTTTCTTTTCGCTTGAAAATAAGGAATAAGTGGAGTAAAATTAATGTATAAATCACTTAGCTTTGGAGGTGTTTTATGGATTCCCGTCTTGAAAAACAGTTGGCATTTGTTTTGGAAATAGATAAGGTAAAAAACATATTCCGGCAAACCCACCTATCGCAGCACGGAAGAAATGAAAATGATGCCGAGCATTCGTGGCATATGGCGCTTATGGCATATTTGCTGAAAGAGTATTCAAATGAAAAAATTGATATTGCAAAGGTTATGCTGATGTGTTTAATTCACGATATTGTGGAAATCGACGCAGGTGATACCTATGCATATGACAGTATCGGTCTGGAAACACAAAAGGCCAGAGAGGACGCCGCAAAGGAGCGTATTTTTTCGATTTTACCTGAGGAGCAGAAGAACGAATTGATTGCACTGTTTGATGAGTTTGAGGAATGTGAAACCGCCGAGTCTAAATTTGCCCATGCGATGGATAACCTGCAGCCGCTTCTCCTTAATAACAGCAATAACGGAAGTGACTGGCAGGGACATAATGTAACGGTGGACCAGATTTATAAAAGACATAGTAAAACAAAATTGGGGTCCCGGAAACTGTTTGAGATTGCAGATAGTATCATTCAGGAGAATATAAAAAAGGGAAATCTGCATGAGTGAAGGAATATTTTTTGTGTGGAAAATGAATGAAGGGGGATAATTGGATTGGAAAGGAGAACCGGAATGGTATTTACTGCAAAAATTGAGCAAACCTATGCGTATCCGAAACGTATGAAGTACATTGCCGCATCTGATTCCTTTATAGAAAAAGATTCTTTCAGCCTTTCGTATGTACGAAATGTAAAACAGCCTTACGGATGGCTCAGGGAGTCCGGTACGCCGCCCTGCAATCATCTTGATGTTATTCTTATGACGGACAGGGAGTTTTCACTTGGGGAGGAAGTGAAAGTAAAAATCATCGGTGTGTTCTTCCGTGGAGATGGTGACCATAAGCTGGTTGGAGTGCTCCCGGACAGAGACGTGGAGGATTTTTCAGAGCTAAGTGAGACGGAAAGGGAAGATATGCACCGGTTATATCCGCGCGAAGATAAGAATATGGGGGAGGGCTGGTATGGCCGGGAAAAGGCAGAAGAAGTAATACAGGATTATTTTGCAAAAAAGAAAGATAAAACGATTATTACCGTTCAGCATACGGAATCTAAGCACCATGTCAACGGAAGGATTGGTGCCTGGAACTTGTAGATGCGAAAATTCTGAATGAAGAGGAAGAAAAGGAATATTGGAAAAATCGAGAATACTTTGAACAGGTATTACCTGTTCCTCCATTTTATGAAGGGGGGAATCCGGAGAGGGCGATAACTAGGTTTAAGGATACAGAAGCCGGGAATAAAATATATCAAGAGATGACATTTTACAGGAAAATGGCATCAAAGTATGGACTAAAGCTTTTTATAACCGAAACAGAGGAAATACCTGGCGATATTATTTATGAAGATGATTTTCAAATTGCTGTAAAAAATCAGAAGTCAGATTTACCGGTTAAAAGAACTGCTGTTAATTAATCTAAGTATATTATCGTTTTCTGTGTGTTTTACAGGAGTATGTCAGTTGTAAAAAAATGAGATGCCGTATTATTGATTAATTCATAGGTACGGACATCCCATTTGTTTTGGATATATTAACCGTATTACTATTTTTGCAATACTGGTTGGAAGTTTTAAAGCAAGCTTTCATCATAGTGCGCACGTGAGCCACCGATAAACTTCGGACGGGTACGGGCAGCTAAAAGATTTGCTTCGCCGATTTGTTTGATAGAAAGTCGAAGAGGAACAGCTACTTTCTTTAAGTGCATACCGATTAAGGTACCGCCGATATCAAGACCGGCATCTGCTTTGATTTCTTCCAAAGCCACAGGGTCCGACAGTCTGACATAGAGAGCGGTAGCAAAGGAACCTCCTGCTTTCGGCTGCGGGATTACATTTACCGGTTCGGCAAACGGCACGGCAGCTCGTTCAACAATAATTGCACGGTTGAGATGCTCGCAGCACTGTGCCGCAAGGTAGATACCATGCTCATTTAAAACGGAAAGAATTCCCTCTACCATATCTACGGCCACCTCCGGTCGGGAATCGGTGCCGATTTTGGAGCCGCATACTTCACTGGTAGAGCAGCCCACGACAATAATTTGTCCTTTCTTTAAGCCGGCTGCTTCGATTAATTCACGGGTGGCAGCCATACATTGTTCTTTTATTTCAGACATAGAAATACCTCTTTTCAACGGAAAAGACAACTATTTTTTCAGCTGTCTTATCGAATTTTATTTACGTTTCAAGCATAAGTCCTTTTTTCGTATGTGTCAAGTTTTATTTGATTTTTTTATGATGATATGCTAATATAGAGAAAAGCATACTTTTCTTTATTTTGTGCAAATGATTCTGTTTTGCAGTCTTGGACGATCTTAACATGTCGGCATAATACATGCTGTATGATGCGAGGTTTCTTTAGAAAATTCATGCTTTATATCTCATTTTTTAAGCAGGAGTTTTCTGAGAACGGTGAACTCCTGAGAATTACATAAGGAGGACACATGAAAGAAAAAAGATTGCAGTGGCACCCGGCATTTTTTGCCAGTATTCAAATAGAACTGGCGGAAGAGGCGGAATTTTTGGTGTTTGAAAATGAACATATGCTTGGCAGTAAGCCGATGCAGCTGGATGTGCTTGTTATAAAAAAAGATAGGGCAAGGGAGATTAAGAAAAATATCGGACAGATTTTCCGGACATTTAACATTATTGAGTATAAGAGTCCGGAGGATTATTTGAGCATTGACGACTTTTACAAGGTTTACGGATATACCTGTTTTTACAAGTCTGACACACGAAGAATAAACGAAATCAGTTCAGAGGACTTGACGATATCTTTGGTTTGTAGCCATTATCCCAGAGAAATGATAACGTATTTAGAAGGAAAAGGGCGTAAGATTATATTGAAAAGTACCGGTATTTATCTGATTTCTGATGAGGAATTTTTGATTCAATTAATTATAACAAGTCAATTACCTGAAAGTGAAAACCTGTGGTTAAGGAGTCTCACTAACAACATAGAAGAAAATGAAACGGCAGTAAAGTTAATTAAAGATTATGGAAAACATAATAATGACAAGTTATATGAATCAGTAATGAATATTATTGTGAAAGCAAACGAAGAACGGTTTCAGGAGGTGGATCATATGTGTGAGGCATTGGAAGAATTATTAAAAGATAAAATCGAGGCGAAAACCAAAAAAGCAGAGCAGGAAGGATATTCATGTGGAATACAACGCGGAATTGAAGAAGGCCGAGCGGAAGGCCGAGCGGAAGGCCGTGCGGAAGGCCGTGCGGAAGGCATCGTACAGGGGGAACAGAATAAACTGCTTTCATTGATACAGAAAAAAATGAGAAAAGGGAAATCTGTTGCTCAGATTGCGGATGAATTAGAGGAAACAGAGGAGGCAATTCTTCCGTTTTATAATCTTTTAATGGAAGAGACAATGGATTACAATGTCACAGAATAAGGAGGATTACAATATGACTTTAAATCAGAATGCATTATTTCAAATTAATTATGGCTTGTTTTTGGTGGCGGCCAATGAGAACGGAAAGGACAATGCCTGTATTGTAAATACGGTAATGCAGGTGACACAGAATCCTCTTCGTCTTTTAGTCAGCATCAATAATCAGAATCTGACGCATGATATGGTGAAAAACACCGGAAAGCTTACAATTTCTGTACTTACCGAGAAAACACCGTTTTCGGTTTATAAACATTTCGGTTATCAGAGCGGTAAGCAGACGGATAAGTTTGCGGACTTTGATGATGTTACACGCTGTGCCAACGGGTGTTACCGTCTGAACCGCAACAGCAGTGCTTTTTTCTGCGGAACGGTATACGACAGCATTGCTCTTACCACTCATACGCTGTTTTTGATAGACGTAACAGCGGCAGATGTGGTAAGCAGTGAGAGAACTGTAACTTATGACTATTATCAGAATAATGTAAAGCAGCCGTACAAGCCGACAGCAAAAAAGCCGGAAACGACAAAAGCAACCGGAGAAAGCAAAGATGCAGACGGAGCACCTAAGAACTCCTATGTCTGCAAGGTTTGCGGATATGTATACGAAGGAGAGTCTTTACCGGAGGATTTTATCTGTCCGATTTGTAAGCACGGAGCGTCGGATTTTGAGAAAATTTAAAGGTTAAGAATCAAACGAAACGGCGTTGTTGCAAATGCACGACACCGTTTTTTACTGCTCAAAAAAATAGATTCGCATTATTGACAAATAAACCGTGTAATCTTATAATGGACAATAGCTATGTGCGCAACCACGACAACAGCGCACGAAAGGAGAATCACGAACGTGAAGAAGTACGGTGTAAATGAGTTAAGAAGAATGTATCTGGAGTTTTTTGAAAGCAAGGAGCATCTTCGTTTAAAGAGCTTTTCCCTGATTCCGCATAATGATAAGAGTCTGCTGTTAATCAATTCCGGTATGGCGCCGATGAAGCCTTTTTTTACCGGACAGGAGATTCCGCCGAGAAAGCGTGTTACCACCTGTCAGAAGTGTATTCGTACCGGCGATATCGAAAATGTAGGTAAGACTGCAAGACATCTTACTTTCTTTGAGATGCTCGGAAACTTTTCCTTTGGTGATTACTTTAAGACTGAAGCAATTCACTGGTCCTGGGAGTTTTTAACAGAGCATGTAGGCATGGAGCCGGAGCGTCTGTATCCGTCCATCTACTGTGAGGACGAGGAAGCGTTTCGTATCTGGACTGAGGAGGTAGGTGTACCGGCAGACCATATTACACGCTTTTACCGGGATGAGAACGGTGATTGCGATAACTTCTGGGAGCATGGGGCAGGTCCGTGCGGTCCATGTTCCGAGATTTACTATGACCGTGGCGAAAAATACGGCTGTGGCAAACCGGATTGTAAGGTCGGCTGTGACTGTGACCGTTTCATGGAGGTTTGGAACAACGTATTTACCCAGTATGAGAGCGACGGAAATCATCACTACACGGAGCTGAGCCAGAAAAATATCGATACCGGTATGGGCTTAGAGCGTCTTGCAGTTGTGGTGCAGGACGTAGACTCCGTATTTGATATTGATACGATGAAGGCAATCCGCGACAAGGTTTGCGAGATTGCGGGCGTAACCTATATGACGGATAAAAAGAAGGATGAGTCTATTCGCCTGATTACCGACCATATCCGTTCTGTTACCTTTATGACCTCCGACGGTATTATTCCTTCCAATGAAGGCAGAGGCTATGTCCTACGAAGACTTCTCCGCCGTGCGGCCCGTCACGGAAGACTCTTAGGTATTCAGGGCTTATTCCTTGCAAAGCTTTGCGAGACCGTGATTGCCGAGTCTAAGGACGGTTATTCGGAGTTAGAGGAAAAGAAGGAGTATATCTTAAAGGTTCTGACCTTAGAGGAAGAAAAGTTTAATAAGACCATTGACCAGGGACTTTCCATTCTTTCCGAGATGGAAGAGGCTGCTGCGGCAGCAGGAAAAAAGACTCTGTCCGGTGAGGATGCGTTTAAGCTTTATGATACCTACGGTTTCCCGATTGACCTGACGGAAGAGATTCTTGAGGAAAAGGGCTTTACCGTTGATATGGACGGCTTTAAGAAGGCTATGGAGGTGCAGAAGGAGACTGCCAGAAATGCCCGCGCGGTAACGAATTACATGGGTGCGGACGCTACGGTTTACGATGAAATAGATGCGGCAATCACAAGTAAGTTCGTGGGTTATGACAAGAGCAGTGCTTCCTCAAAGATTTCTGTGCTTACTACCGAAACCGAGCTTGTAAAAGAAGTGGTTGCGGGGCAGAATGCTACCGTTATCGTGGACGAGACCCCGTTTTATGCTACCATGGGCGGTCAGATTGCGGATTTAGGACAGATTACAAAGGACGATGCGGTATTTACCGTAACCGATACCATTAAGCTGAAGGGTGGCAAAATCGGCCATGTCGGCGTGGTGGAGAGCGGTATGTTTGCGGTAGGCGATACCGTTACTCTTACCATTGACAGTGCAAGAAGAAGTGCTATCGGCAAGAACCACAGCGCAACCCACCTCTTACAGGAGGCACTTCGTCAGGTGCTTGGCTCTCATGTTGAGCAGGCAGGTTCTCTCGTAACACCGGACCGTTTGCGTTTTGACTTTACGCATTTCTCTGCCATGACGAAGGAGGAGATTGCAAGGGTAGAGGCTATCGTAAACGAGCAGATTGCAAAAAATCTTACCATTGAGATGAAGGAAATGGGCATCGATGAGGCGAGAAAGACCGGTGCAAAGGCACTTTTTGGTGAAAAGTACGGTGATGTGGTACGTGTCGTATCCATGGGTGAGTTTTCAAAGGAATTCTGCGGCGGTACTCATGTCGGCAATACCGGTGTGATTTCCGTATTTAAGATTTTATCCGAATCCGGTATCGCAGCAGGTGTAAGACGTATTGAGGCAATTACGGCAGACGGCGTATTTGCTTACTATAAGTCGATTGAGGAAGAGCTTATGGCAGCTGCAAAGGCCGCAAAGACCGAGCCGGCTTCCCTCTTTAAGAAGATTGAGGCAATGCAGGAGGAGTTAAAGGTAACCCATTCTGAAAATGAAAAGTTAAAGGCAAAGCTTGCAAATGCTTCTCTTGGCGATGTCATGAATAACGTACAGGAAATTAACGGCGTGAAGGTGCTGGCTGCAAAGGTGCCGGAGATGGATATGAACGGTATCCGTAACTTAGGCGACAGCTTAAAAGAGAAGCTTGGCGAGGGCGTATTGTTACTTGCTTCCGCATTTGACGGCAAGGTAAACTTAATCGCTATGGCAACCGACGGTGCAATGGCGAAAGGTGCTCACGCAGGCAACCTCATTAAAGAAGTTGCGGCATGTGTCGGCGGTGGCGGTGGCGGTCGTCCGAACATGGCACAGGCGGGCGGTAAGAATCCGGCCGGTATTGATGACGCAATCGCAAAGGCAGCTGAGGTGTTAAAAGGACAGATTAGGTAAATAGATTAATAAAATAATCCGCAAAAGTGACAGTTTACTATATTGCGGATTCTTTTAGTTCTATACAGTTATATAAACATGACTGTATAATATATATATAATAAAATAATTGACACATGAAAATATATATGCTATTATAAAAATAAAGACTGGATTGGCAATCCGTTTTACATATTTGTGTAAGAACTAAAAGCTGCTAACGTGGAGGTTAACCTATGGAAATTCCTGCTTTGACAGAAAATGAGTTGGAAATAATGGAAGTGTTATGGAGGGAGGAGAGAGCGCTGTCACGTTCCGAAATTATTGAGCTGACACCGGGACGCTCCTGGAGTGAGAGGTCGATTCATATCCTTTTGAACAGTCTGCTTGAGAAAAGGGCGATTGAAGTGGTCGGCTTTGTACGTACGAATAAAAACTACGGCAGAACGTTTGGACCGTTGCTTACCCATGATGAGTATGTTTTATCTGCTGTGAATCAGATTAAACAGAGTCCCTGCTATAAGTCTAAAAAATCTGCTGTGACCTCTGTTTTTGCGGCCCTGGTACAGGATAGTGATATTAATGATGAAGTGCTTTGCGAATTGGAACAGATGATTGCAGAGAGGAGAAAAAAGAATAAGTAATGAGTGCAACCTTATTTTCATTTCTTATGGCAATTTTATGGTGTGATATCTTTACAATTTTGGAATCGTTGAATTTCCTTTTGTACATATTTTTCGTTCCGAGAAGCTGCTTCCGGCAGTTGTGCGTTTCTTTGAGATAAGGCCATTTCAAACAGTATCCAATGATGTGACGGTTCGGATAATTGGTTTCAAAAGAGAATCGCCGAGTGGACAGATATTATAGATATTGATTCTTCGGCAGGAGACTTTGTTGCTGGGTTGAGAGCAGATGGTACAGTTTTAATATCGGATAACTGGGTAGGGGAGGGCTCCTTCCATGATGTGAAGAACTGGACGGATATTATAGCAATTTCAGTTGGTTTTCAGTCAATTATGGGGCTAAAAAGGGATGGGACGGTAATGTATTCCGGGCATGTTACCGAAGCGCAGAAAACTGCTTTGGAGTGGCAGGATATTGTTGCCGTAAGTGCAGGCTTTCAAACCTGTCTGGGACTTAAATCGGACGGGACGCTGGTGATAGCAGACACAGCTACACTTATGAAGAAGTCATGACGGAAAAAATATTCAAAAAAATTCCAACAATTATAAATTTCTTATTGACGAATGGATTTTTTATGGTATAATCTATGTAGTGCTATAAAATACCCAAACAGTTGTATATAGGCACAATACACAACTGGAGGGAGGTTAGGTGAGAAGATGTCGAATGTTATCGTAAAAGAGAATGAATCCCTCGACAGCGCTCTCCGCAGATTCAAAAGAAACTGCGCAAAGGCTGGCATTCAGCAGGAGATTCGCAAAAGAGAGCATTACGAGAAGCCGAGCGTAAGACGTAAGAAAAAGTCTGAAGCAGCTCGTAAGCGCAAGTATAAATAATGTGCTAAAAACGCCCCTTAATCTTAGGATTAAGGGGTATTTTACGTTTATTACTGCAATATACTAAGAAATAAGGGAACTTCTACGGAGGCGGTATGGCGAAGTACAGGGTACGTCGGCACAGAAAGTCCGAAGGAAAGAAAGACCTTTATTCGCAGGTGAAACGGACGGAAAAGAAGGAAAAGAAAGAATATGCCGCCTTTTTTGAACGATTGACGGATTCGGTTTCTCTCACCGGAGATGTAGCGGGAGATATGATACTATATCTTGCAGGCAGACATTGTATGATAGTCCGGAATTTTACGTCGGTAACAGAATATACTTCATGCAGAATTCGAATGAAAACAAAAAAGTATGAGTTATGTGTGGAAGGAAACTATCTTCGTCTGGCGTATTTTTTGCCGGAGGAGCTTAGAATTGTCGGCGAAATTACAGGGGTATCCTATCATTAAATCAGAGGGTGAGAGCGGATGAGACGATTGTTTGATTTTTTTTGCGGTATGGTGTTTGTGGAATTAAAAGGAGCTTCACCGGAACGTTTTTTTAATGTATGCAGGAGCAGACAGATCCCTTTATATGAAATCGGTACACAGGTAACGGAAAAGGGAACGATTTATGTAGCGAAAATCAAATTGAAAGATTATTTCCGTGTGCGCCAAGCAGCGAAAAAGGCGCATTGCATTCCGTATATCAGGAAAAAAGTAGGGATGCCGTTTTTAATGAAAAAATATCGAAATCGCATTGCGTTTTTTGCAGGCGGTGTTTATTGTTTATGGCTGATGTGGCTTTTGTCCCGGTTTGTCTGGGATGTATCCGTGACCGGCGGTTTTGTACATACGGAGGAAGAATTGCTTTCTTATCTTTGTGAAAACAATGTGGTATGCGGAATGCGCTGCGATGAGGTAGATTGTACGGAAATTGAGCGAAAGCTCCGGATTGATTATCCGGACATCGGCTGGGTATCCGCAGAACTGCGTGGGACAAAGCTTTTCCTTCGTGTAGCGGAAACGGATATGCCGATAATGCAGAAGGAAGAAAACGCACCCGCCCATTTGGTGGCAAGCTCAGACGGTATCGTAGAACATATTGTCTGCCGTAGCGGCACTCCTCTGGTAAAAGAAGGCGATGTTGTAAAAAAGGGCGATATATTGGTAAGCGGCGTAGTATCGGTAATCGGGGACAATGAGACACTGGTGAATCGTTATGCGGTTACTGCGGAAGCGGATATTGTGCTGCGGACGGTGAAAAAGTATTTTCACAGCTTCGAAAGAGAAACCGAAGAAAGGGAATATACCGGAAAAAGAAAAACAGGGTATACGTTTTTTTACGGAAATAAAAAAATATTTTCGCATATGCCTAGTCATTCCTATACAAATTATGATATAATAACAGAAGATGCGGTACTATCGCTTCATGAACATTATCCTTTGCCGCTTAGGATGCAGAAGTCTACGGTTTCGGAGTATGTTCCGGTGGTGCGGGACTATACAAAGGAGGAGGCGGAGGGTATTGCAAACCGGGCATTGGAACGTTATTTACGTTATTTGTCGGAGAATGAAACCACGGTTCTTTCCGTGGATACAAAAACTACGGTGGGAAAGGATACGATAGTGACCGAAGGGAAGCTGGTACTGTTATCTGCCGCATGGGAGCAGATGACGGTGCAGGAAAATGAGTGGAGGCAACAGAATTCAGATGAGTATAGTGGAAACAACGATGGAACTGCCGGTGGAGCATAGCAGAAATATTTTCGGTCAGTTTGATGCTTATGCAAAGCTGATTGAAAAGAATCTGGGTGTGACGTTGATTGTTCGAAATGATAAGTTGAAAATATTAGGTACTGCCGAGGCAACAGAACAGGCAAAACGTGTGATTGACCAGCTTTGTCTTTTGTCGGAGCGCGGCAATGCCATTACGGAACAGAATGTATCATATGCACTTTCGCTTCTGCGGTCGGAGCAGGAGGCAAAGATTACGGAGATTGACAAGGATATCATATGCCATACGATTCAGGGAAAGCCGATTAAGCCGAAGACTCTGGGGCAGAAGCATTATGTGGATATGATTCGTAAAAAGATGATTGTATTCGGTGTGGGGCCGGCAGGAACCGGTAAAACTTACCTTGCCATGGCAATGGGAATTACGGCATTTAAGAATGATGATGTCAGCCGTATTATTTTGACACGTCCTGCCATTGAGGCAGGGGAAAAGCTCGGTTTCTTACCGGGAGATTTACAGAGTAAGGTAGATCCGTATTTACGACCGCTTTATGATGCATTGTACCAGATTATGGGGGCGGACAGTTTTACTAAGAATATGGAAAAGGGTCTGATTGAGGTGGCGCCGCTTGCGTATATGCGCGGAAGAACTCTGGATAACGCATTTATTATTCTGGACGAGGCGCAAAATACTACACCGGCACAGATGAAAATGTTTCTGACCCGTATCGGCTTCGGCTCTAAGGTAATTATTACCGGTGACTTAACCCAGAAGGATTTGCCCGGAAATACTACATCAGGACTGGATGTTGCACTCCGCGTTCTAAAGAACATTGATGATATCGGTATTTGTGGGTTGACGGCTCAGGATGTGGTGCGTCATCCGCTTGTACAAAAGATAGTGAATGCCTATGATGAATATGAGCAAAAGATGAATTACCGGAAGCAGCAAAAGAGTATACAGGAAACCGAAAAGGCAAAAAAGTCTGAAAATACACAAAATAAAGTGATGAAGAAGAAGGGAGAACGCTTCTTTGTACGGAAATAAAATGAGTAGAAGGATAAAAGTATCAGATAAACGAAATACAGCTCTCTGGAGCCTGCTTATGTGTGCTCTGATGATAGGAAGTGCGGTTATTGCTCCTCTGTTACGTGAAGGAGGACAGGCAATAAAGCCGTTGTATATTATTTTTTTAGCGGGTCTTTCCGTGGCGGCAGCCGCTTATGTATATTTTTTTGAAGCCGGTGCGATAAAAGGGATTCTGTTTGGAATTATTCCATTGGTATATGTTATCTCGTTTGCCCTTCTTTTGTTGTTTGACAAGCCGCTTATTTTTCCGTTCTGGTGCTTTGGTGGCACGCTGCTTTTGTGTGCATTTAAGCTGCGGTATGGGATGCTTTTAAACTATTTTCTTTTGTTTGTCATCGGAAGTATGCAGAATCAGCCTTCCGGTGAAGTACTTGTAATTCATATGCTGTGTCTGATTTTGTTGGGATCTGTAATGCCTTTCGCAAAATCATGGAGGAATGGGGTAAACATATTAATTTCGATTGCAGCGGTAGTAATCAGTGTTAGGATTGTGTGCTTTTTTATAATCGGAAAAGAGGCGCTGACAAGTGACATTTTTTATATTGTAGCGGTGTATGGCGCGATTGTGTTTGCCGTTATCCTGTTTTCAGGATTATTACAGGAAAACCTTTTGCCGGAATATAAGGATGAGAGCTTTGATTTTCTGGAGGAGCTGGCTGCCGGTGCCGAAGAACAGGATACAGAGTTGCTAAATTATCTGGCTTTGACGGAAGAATATACACAAAGCACAGAAGCCGTAATGCCGACAGAAGAGGTATGTGTATCTCAGGATGCCGAGGTTCCGGATAAGGAAGAGTGCAATGTATTTTCAGAGGTTTTGGAGAAGCTTTGCGCGGAAGATGCACCGCTTCTTTTGCAGCTGTCCCAAAAGAATACAGAAGCCTATTTACATGTTAAGCGGGTTGCACAGCTTGCGGAAGATATCGCAAAACGTTTGGACGGAGTAAATCCGCTGCTTGTAAAATGTGGTGGATATTACCATGAAATCGGAAGATTACAAGGACGGAACACACTGGACAATACTCTCGCGGTAGCAAAACAGGAGGGCTTTCCGGAGTTATTAATTCATGTTCTGAAGGAGCATACGGTAAATGGGGACAAACCGACAACAAAGGAAGCGGCATTGCTGCTTTTGACGGATAACATTTGCGGAATGTGTGAGTATTTAAAGAAGACACAGGAAGGGAAAATTCTGGTTGTAAAGGTTATCGACAAGGCTCTCGCTCTTCGGATTTCAAAGGAGGATTTAAGCCAGAGCGGTCTTACGGTAAAGGAGTTTTCCATAATCCGGAACGCAATGACAGAGCTGATTAAGGAGGATATGTTTTGACAATTCATATCGAAGAAGAAACCAAAATACCGTTTTTGTTCGATTATAAAGCATTAACGGAACGTGTGATTACCGGTGCGCTGGATTATATTGAGTGTCCGTATGAAGCCGAGGTAAATGTTTTATTCACGGATAATGCTTCTATTCGTGAAATCAACAGGGAGAACCGGAATCTGGATGCGGCAACAGATGTATTATCATTTCCTATGGGTGAATATCCGGTTCCGGGAGAGTTTGATTCATTAGAGGAGGAACAGCCGGACGTTTTTCATCCGGATACCGGAGAATTGATGCTTGGCGATATTGTGATTTCCGTAGAGCGCGTAATGTCTCAGGCGGAAGAGTTCGGTCATTCGATAGAACGTGAGCTCGGCTTTTTACTTGCCCACAGTATTCTTCATTTATGCGGGTTTGATCATATTGAGGAAGAGGATCGAGTGGTAATGGAAGAAAAACAGCGGCAGATTATGGAGGCGCTGAAATTATATCGTTAAACGGGGTTTGATTATGGTGGCAGCTAAGGATAGAAAATCAAGTTTTATTACGCAGGGAATTATACTTGCAGTGGCATCGGTGATTGTCCGTCTCATCGGATTGATTTACCGTATTCCGCTGGCGAAAGCCATCGGAGATGACGGTCTCGGTGCTTATTCTAATGCGTTTGAAGTATATAATATTGCACTTTTACTATCGACTTATAGTATTCCTACCGCAATTTCCAAGTTAATTTCCGAGCGGGAAGATAAAAAGGAATATGGGAATTCGTATCATTTATTACAGGTCGGCTTAATCTTTTCAGCTGTTGTCGGATTTCTCGCCTCTTTGTTATTGTTTTTAGGGGCTGATTTTATTGCGCAGTATATATATAAGGAGGCGGATCTAAGCACTGCGATTCCGCTAAAGGTGTTGGCACCGACGATTTTTGTGTTTTCGATTATGGGAGTGATTCGCGGTTTTTTTCAGGGAAAGCACACCGTAATTCCGACCTCTGTATCGCAGATTTTAGAGCAGATTGTGAATGCAGTAGTCAGTGTACTGGCAGCAAAATTATTAATCAGCCATTTCAGCGCATCACCGAAAATTTCCGCATACGGTGCGGCAGGCGGCACGCTCGGTACACTTTGCGGAGCAGTGACGGCATTATTGTTCCTATTATTTATTTTCCTTAGCTATTATCCGTATTTGAAACGCAGATTAAAAAAGGATCGCATCGGTGCCTATGAAGATCGTGCTTTATTAATCAAAATTCTTTTCTTGACCACGATTCCGATTATTTTAAATCAGACGGTTTATTCCATCAGCAGTTTTTTGGACAGTGTACTGATGAACCAGATTTTTGATTATAAGGGTGTGGAAGAACTGGTACGCCGGACATTGTTCGGCCGGTATTCCGGAAAGTATCGTTTATTGACCAATGTACCGATTGCGGTTGCATCTTCCATCGGTATGGCAACGCTTCCCAGTATCGTACAGGCACATACCATAAAGAATAAAGAGTTATTGCACAGTAGAATTGCCCAGGCGGTGAAGTTAAATATGCTGATTGCATTCCCGTGTGCGGCAGGAATGGCTGTGCTTGCATCTCCGATTATGCAGTTTGTCTTTGAAGATACCGGAGAAGCTCTTGCAATGACATCCCGTATGATGCATATCGGTGCAGCATCCATTGTGTTCTTTGCATATTCAACCGCAACAAACAGCATTTTGCAGGGAGTAAACCGGATGCGGCTTCCGGTAATTCATGGTGTTATTTCGTTAGTAATCTATTTGGTTTTAGATGTTATTTTACTTATGTACACACCACTTGGAGTGTATTCGCTTGTTATCGGAAACATGGTATTTCCGCTCATAATAAGTATATTAAACCGGAGAGCATTGCGGCGGGAGCTTGGATATATCCAGGAGCTTGACCGTACATTCATTCGAACCGGTCTATGTACGGTATTTATGTCCATTCTTGCTTTTTTGGCATACCGTGGTTTGTTTTCCGTTACGAAGAGTAATACCATATCTCTTCTTGCAGCGATTCTCTTTGCAATGGTTGTGTATTTTATTACCTTAATTGTATTTCGTGCGGTGGAAGAGGAAGAGCTGAGCGAAATGCCGAAGGGAGCATTTCTTGTCAGGTTGGCTAAAAAGTTTCATTTAATGTAATACTTTGATACAATATTCGGAATAGGGTTTGAATTTATGGAAACACTTCGTAACAGGAGGTGTTTTCGTGAAAAAAATAGTTTGGTATGCCGGAGGTGTTACGGCACTTTGTCTTGTATTTTGTCTTTGCTACTATACAAGTTATAAAAATGCATTGAAGGAATTTAACAGAAAAGCAAGGGAACAGGAAAACAGTCTGTATTCGGAACTGATGCGTGTAAGCGAAGAAAATAAGTCCCTGCTGAACCGTCTGGCACAAAGGGAAACAGAAAAGCAGGCAGAGACTGATATTACAGAGCCAACACCCGGAACGGTTGCAGTAGGTATAGTGCCGCAAAATACAGTGTTGCCAACGGTTTCTTATGTTGAGGAAACCTATGACCTTGTGACAAGACAGTTAGGCTCCGAGGTAAAGACCGCCCCCGGCTTCTTAATCGGAATGACAAAAGAAGAGCTGACATCTTATTTGGAAAACTATATGGAAAATCTTTCTCTGGCAGAATATGAAGCAGGGCTGCTTACCTATGAAGTAATATCGTTTTCGGAGAATCGGGTGGTTCTGCGTAAAACCTATGATGCCACAAGGGTTCCATATAAATATTATGTAAACATATCGGACGGTATGGTTACGGTATATTACAGTGATTTGGAATCTGTGTTTGAATATACGCATATTCCGGCAGTAGATTTATCGGAAGAAGACAGGATTTCACTAATTGAAGGTATTTATGTAAAAGACAGAGAGGAATTATACTCTATATTGGAGGGTTTTTCCAGTTAAAAAGGAGAAGCACGGATGAAAACTGAGGTATATGACACCATTGTAGTAGGTGGCGGTGCTTCCGGAATGCTGGCAGCAATTTTTGCTGCCGAAGCCGGATGCAGTGTCCTTGTGCTGGAGCAGAAGGACAGGCTATGTAAAAAGATTTATGCAACCGGCAACGGGAAGTGTAATTTTACAAATCGTGATTGGAAGGCTTCGTATTTCAGAGGAAATGATTCCTCCCTTGCGGAGCCGGTTTTGCGTTCTTTTTCACTTTTCGATACATTGGAGTTTTTCAAGAGGATAGGCATTTATCCGAAAGAACGAAACGGCTATTATTATCCGAATTCCGAGCAGGCGGCTTCCGTTGCGGAGAGCCTCGGCAGAGAGGCCGGGCGCCTGCATGTACAATGCCTGACAGGGATTCGGGTAAAAAATGTCATAAAGAAAAAAGACGGAAATTTTATTGCTGAAACAGAAAACGGAAGCTATACCGGGAAAAGTATGGTGCTTGCGACCGGAGGAAAGGCTTCTCCTGTGCACGGTTCGGACGGAAGCGGATATTTCTTTGCAAAAAGCTTCGGACATACCATTATTCCGCCACTTCCGGCGATTGTACAATTAAAGGCAGATGAAAAATTTTTTAAAACCTTATCCGGTGTACGTACAGACGGAGCGATTACCCTGCATATCGGAAAAGAGAGTTATACCGAAGAAGGGGAGCTTTTATTTGCCGCATACGGTCTTTCGGGCATTCCGGTCATGCAGGTAAGCAGGTATGCATCCGTGGCGCTGGCACAGAAAAAAACGGTGACGGCAGAGCTTGATTTGTTCCGCGCACTGTCTGTAGAAGATTTGACGGAGGAAATTGTCCGCAGATTCCGCTATATGAAGAAGAATACGGCGGAGGAAGCACTGGGCGGCTTGTGTAACCATAAGCTTAACTATGTTTTGTTACAGAAATGTAATATGGAGCCGACAAAACCTGCCGGTATGTATGAAAAAAGGGAAGCGGCGCAGCTTGCCGGAAAATTAAAGCATTTTACCGTTAAGATTACAGGAACCAACGGCTTTGAGCAGGCACAGGCCTGTACGGGAGGAGTTCCTCTTACGGAATTAACGGAATCGATGGAATCAAAGCTTATACCGGGGCTTTATATAACCGGAGAGCTGGCAGATATCGACGGTACCTGCGGCGGCTATAACCTGCAATGGGCATGGAGCAGCGGCGCGGCAGCCGGCAGAAAAATCGGAGGAACTTATGCTTCGCATACAACAATTAAAAATAGGAATTGAACATAAAAAAGAGGATTTAACGGAAAAGGCGGCAAAGCTTTTGTCGGTAAAAAAAGAGGATATTATAGAGCTTCGCCCGGTGAAGCGTTCTTTGGATGCCAGAAAAAAGGAGGAGATTCACTATTCTTATGTGTGTGAGGTGGTGCTTTCCTCCGAGGCACTGGAAGAAAAGGTGCTTCGCCGTGTAAAGCCTCAGATTGCGGTACGGGCAGAGAATGTACGGTACTGCTTCACGCCGACGGGAAAAGAGCGTCTGACGCATCGCCCCGTAATAATCGGTGCGGGACCGGCGGGATTGTTTTGTGCCTATTATCTGGCAAAAGAAGGCTATGCACCGATTCTGCTGGAGCGCGGTGCTCCCGTAGAGGAACGTGTCGGTATCATAGAAGACTTTTGGAAAAACGGTATCCTGCAGCCGGATACGAATGTGCAGTTTGGGGAAGGCGGAGCAGGGACCTTTTCCGACGGAAAACTAAATACAATGGTAAAGGATACTACCGGAAGAATCCGTTCGGTGCTGGAAACCTTTGCGTTATTCGGCGCACCGGAGGAGATTACATATCTGAATAAGCCGCATATCGGCACGGATTGTCTGAGAGAGGTCATTGTACGGATGCGGAAAGAACTGATTCGCCTTGGCGGAGAGGTTCGTTTTCACGCAAGGGTGACCGATTTTTCGATAGAGAAGAATCGGATGACCGGTGTGTTTCTGGAAGATGAGTTTTTGCCGTGTGAGGTTGTTGTTCTTGCCATAGGACACAGTGCAAGAGATACCTTTTCCGTGTTAAGAAAACGAGGAATTCCTATGTCAAAGAAAGCCTTTGCCGTAGGGGTACGTATCGAGCATGAGCAGGATTTAATCAACCGGGCGCAGTACGGCGGCACGGCGGAAAAACTTCCGGCGGCGGATTACAAGCTCACCCATACGGCAGCAAACGGCAGAGGGATATATTCATTCTGTATGTGTCCGGGCGGCTTTGTCGTAAATGCCTCGTCCGAGCCGGAATGCCTTACGGTAAACGGAATGAGTAACCACGCCAGAGATGAGAGAAATGCAAACAGTGCCCTGATTGTAACGGTGACGCCGGAGGATTTCGGCGGAGCAGAGGAGGATGTACTTGCCGGAGTGGAGTTTCAGCGAAGGCTTGAGGGGGCTGCTTATCTTGCAGGCGCAGGGAAAATTCCGGTTCAGTTATATGGGGACTTGTTAAATCACAAACCTTCTGTTACAATAGGTCATATCGTCCCGAATACGAAGGGAGCGTATCGGCTGACTTCCATAGAAGAATGTCTGCCGATGTTTATAACGGAAAGCTTACTGGACGGTATTGCCGCATTTGATATGAAAATCAAAGGCTTTGCGGACGAAGAAGCGGTACTGCTTGGCGTTGAGGCACGGACCTCATCTCCGGTCAGGATAGAACGCGGAGAGGAGCTTGAGTCTGAAATCTCCGGACTTTATCCTTGCGGTGAGGGAGCCGGATATGCGGGAGGGATTGTTTCCGCTGCCGTTGACGGCATAAAAGTATATGAAAGTCTCGCGAAGCGGTTCCGGCCGGGAAGCATCGAAGGTTAAAAGATAAAACTGCATTGTATAGGAAAGGAAAACAGTATGGACTATAGAGGAGCATTAAAGGATAAAAAACGAATTGTAATCAAAATCGGTTCTTCTTCCCTGACCCATGAAGAAACCGGCAATCTGAACTTAGAAAAAATGGAACGTCTGGTACGGATTCTGACGGACCTTCGTAACAGGGGAAAAGAGGTTGTACTGGTATCCTCCGGTGCGATTGCGGTAGGAAGAAAAACGCTCGGATTAAAGGAAAAGCCAAAGGAGCTCTCTGAAAAGCAGGCTTGTGCCGCTATCGGACAGGCGAGCCTGATGACAGTGTATCAGAAGCTTTTTTCCGAATATCATCAGCTGACTGCACAGATTTTATTAACCAAGTATATCATGATTAATGATATCAGCCGTCAGAATGCAAGAAATACCTTTGAAAGGCTGAATGAAATGGGCGTTATTCCGATTGTAAACGAAAACGATACTATTTCCACGGATGAGATTAAGGAGCTCGGACTCGGTGAAAACGATACCCTTTCTGCGATTGTTGCGGGACTGATTCACGCTGATTTGCTGATTTTACTATCCGATATTGATGGCCTTTATACGGATGACCCACGAAAGAACAAGGATGCGGAGTTTATCGACTTAGTACCGGAGCTTTCGGAGGAATATCTGAATATGGGAAAGGGTGCAGGAACCTCCTTTGGTACAGGCGGCATGAAGACAAAGCTTTCCGCAGCCAGAATCGCAACAGAGTCCGGTGCGGATATGATTATAACAAACGGAAACGATGTAGACAATATACGCGCGGTGTTAAACGGAGAACCGGTGGGAACGCTGGTACTGGCCCATAAGGTGCCTCATTTCCATTTAAAGAATTACATAACCGGAAAAGAGGAGTGATGTGCTATGACAATGGATGAAAGAATTGCAAGAATCAATGAATTATATCATAAATCAAAGACAGAGGGCTTAACCGAGGAGGAAAAGGCAGAACAGGCATTGCTTCGTAAGGAATATGTGCTGTCGATTCGCAGAAACCTCCGTGCTTCCTTAGACAATGTGTCGATTCTGGAGCCGGACGGAACGGTAACGAAGCCACAGAGGAAATTAAATAACTAGGGAAGCATGAAATAATCAGATTTTACGAGATTAACAAGAAATCGTCTAGAAGGGGGATTCGTATGGAAGCATTAGAAATCATCGGACAGAGAGCGAAAGAAGCCAAGGTTTCTTTAGGACTTTTGGGACAGACAAAGAAGAATGAGACATTGTATGCCGTAGCTGATGCGCTTTGTGCCCACGCGTCTGAGATTTTAGAGGGAAACAAGGCAGATACGGATGCGGCAAAGAAGAACGGGATGTCGGAAGGGTTACTCGACCGTCTGACCCTGACCATAGCCCGAATCGAGGCTCTTTCCGAGGGACTCCGCAAGGTAGCAGCCCTGCCGGACCCGATTGGAAGTGTCCTTTCCATGGACCAGAGACCGAACGGTCTTATGATAGGGAAAAAGCGTGTACCGCTCGGTGTGGTAGGCATTATTTATGAATCCCGTCCGAATGTGACCTCGGACGTGTTCGGACTTTGCTTTAAGACCGGAAATGCTGTGATTTTGCGTGGCGGAAGCGATTGTATACACTCTAATATTGTAATTGTAAAGGTGATTCGTGAGGCACTTTCTTCCTGTGGAATTACGCCGGATGCGGTACAGCTTCTGACGGATACAAGCAGAGAGACCGCGACAAGGTTTATGAAGCTGAATCAGTATGTGGATGTATTGATTCCGAGAGGCGGCGCAGGGCTGATTTCTTCCGTGGTGCAGAACAGTACCATTCCGGTCATTGAAACCGGTACCGGAAACTGTCACATTTACGTAGATAAGCAGGCTGATTTTACTATGGCACTGGATATCATAGATAATGCGAAAACGCAGCGTCTCGGAGTATGTAACGCTTGTGAATCACTCGTGATTCATTCCGCGGTACTGAATGAGTTTTTCCCGCTTCTTGTAAAGCGTCTTACAGAGAAAAATATTGTGATTCGTGCCGATGAGCGGGCAAGAGCGGTATGTCCGCAGTGTGAGGCGGCAACTGAGGAGGATTTCGGCAGGGAATACCTTGACCGACTGATTTCCGTAAAAACGGTTGACTCGGAGACGGAGGCGATTGCTCATATCAACCGCTACAATACAGGACATTCCGAGGCAATTATTACAGAAAATTATGATGCGGCCATGCGTTTCTTAAATGAGATTGACGCGGCGGCAGTGTATGTCAATGCATCCACCAGGTTTACCGATGGAGAAGAATTCGGCTTCGGTGCGGAAATCGGTATCAGCACGCAAAAGCTTCATGCCAGAGGACCGATGGGGTTAGAGGCACTGACGACGACCAAGTATATTATTTTCGGACAGGGCCAGGTAAGAAAATAAGCAAATAGAAAGTAGGAAAAAAGATGCAGGATAGTTTTGTGCATACAGAGAAAGAACAGCACTTAGTACCGACTACCGAGCCGGAGCGGCAGTATTATTTTATGGAGCTTCTGCGGCAGCATAACGAGAAGAAAAAGGAAGAACTGGGACGTAGTCTCACCTATCATATCGAGACGTTCGGGTGTCAGATGAATGCGAAGGATTCGGAGAAGCTTGCCGGTATTTTAGAGACGGCAGGCTATGCTCCGGTGGAGTCCGAACAGGCGGATTTTGTTCTGTATAATACTTGTACCGTGCGGGAAAATGCAAATACAAAGGTATACGGACGTATCGGATATCTCGGCAATCTTAAGTCAAAAAATCCGGATATGCGGATTGCACTGTGCGGCTGTATGATGCAGGAGCCGCAGGTAATTGAGAAAATAAGAAAGAGCTACCGTTTTGTAGATATTGTATTCGGTACTCATAATATTTATATGCTGGCAGAGCTTATCTGGCGAAGAATATCCGGTGAGAAGCATGTATTTGAGATTTTGAACGGAACTACAAAGATTGTGGAAGAGCTTCCGAGTGAGCATAAATACCGCTTTAAGGCAGGAGTAAATATCATGTACGGCTGCAATAATTTCTGCAGCTACTGTATTGTGCCGTATGTACGCGGGAGAGAGCGTTCCAGAAAGCCAGAGGATATTCTTGCGGAAGTAAGAAAACTGGCGTCGGAAGGCATTGTGGAGGTCATGCTTCTCGGTCAGAATGTAAATTCCTACGGAAAGACTCTGGACAATCCTATCAGCTTTGCGGAGCTTTTACGTGAGGTAGAGAAGGTAGAAGGGATTGAGCGAATCCGTTTTATGACATCACATCCGAAGGATTTGTCCGATGAGTTAATCGAGGTGATGCGTGATTCCAAAAAGATTTGCAGACATCTGCATCTTCCGATGCAGTCCGGCAGCACGGAAATTCTTCGTCGGATGAACCGGAAATATACGAAGGAGGATTACCTGAGACTTGTGGAGAAAATTAAAACCGCCATGCCGGAGCTCTCTCTGACTACGGATATTATTGTCGGTTTTCCGGGAGAAACGGAAGAGGATTTTAAGGATACACTGGACGTGGTAGAAAAGGCCGGCTTTGATTCCGCCTACACCTTTTTATATTCCAAGCGTACCGGAACACCGGCGGCAACCATGGAGAAGCAGGTGCCGGAGGAGGTTGCAAAGGAGCGTTTCAACCGGTTACTTGCGCTTGTTTCCGAACAATCAGCAAAGCTTACCGAAAAGCATACGGGAGAGGTGGCAGAAGTGCTGGTAGAAGAACGGAACGAACAGGATGCCGCACTTATGACAGGGAGACTCAGCAACAATTTGTTGGTACATTTTCCGGGGGATGCTTCTTTGATTGGGAAAATAGTACCAGTTAAGTTAAAGGAATGCAAAGGCTTCTATTATATTGGTTCACTGGAAGACAAATTTCAAAGTTGAAAAAAAATTTGAAAAATTAAAATCAATTCATGTTATACTTGACATAAGTTTTAAAAAAGTATAAAATTATTATGTTGTATTCCGTACAATGAAAATTGAATAAAGGAGGTGTTTCCGTGCCGGTAGAAATTATTGTTGCTATTGCATGTGTTTTAACTGCTGTTGTAGTTGGCGTTGTCTGCTGGTTTGCTGCGATTGCGTACCGCAAGAAGATTGTGGAGGCAAAAATCGGTTCTGCAGAGAGCATGGCAAGAGACATAAAGAATGAAGCATTAAAGGCTGCAGAGGCTACGAAAAAGGAAGCGTTGCTCGAAATTAAAGAGGAAAAGCTGAAGACTCAGAACGATCTTGAGAAGGAGGCGAAGGAGCAGCGTGCCGAATTACATCGCTACGAGCAGCGAGTTTTGTCAAAGGAAGAGGCTATTGACAAAAAGGCTACTGCATTGGAAAAGAAGGAAAGCAGGCTTAGTTTAAAGGAAGCTGAGCTGGATAAACTCAGAACCGAAGTGGAAGAGTTTCACCAGAAGCAGTTACTTGAACTTGAGAAGATTTCCGGACTTACCTCCGAACAAGCAAAGGAATATCTTATTAAATCTGTTGAGGAAGATGTAAAGCATGAGACTGCCATTATGATTAAGGAAATGGACAACCGTGCAAAGGAAGAAGCGGATAAGAAGGCGAAAGAGTACGTCATTACCGCGATTCAGAAATGTGCGGCCGACCATGTAGCAGAATCTACCATTTCCGTTGTTCCGTTACCGAATGACGAAATGAAAGGACGTATTATCGGTCGTGAAGGCCGTAACATCCGTACACTTGAAACCTTAACAGGCGTGGAACTTATCATTGACGATACTCCGGAAGCAGTAGTGCTTTCAGGGTTCGACCCGATTCGGAGAGAGGTTGCAAGAATTGCGCTGGAGAAGCTCATTATTGATGGCCGTATTCATCCGGCAAGAATCGAAGAGATGGTAGAGAAAGCGCAAAAAGAAGTGGATACCATGATTCGCGAAGAAGGCGAAGCTGCGGCTCTTGAGGTCGGCGTGCATGGTATTCATCCGGAGCTGATTAAGCTCCTTGGTCGTATGAAGTTCCGTACAAGCTACGGTCAAAATGCATTAAAGCACTCCATTGAAGTTGCGATTTTATCCGGTTTGCTTGCCGGTGAAATCGGTGTTGATACCCGACTTGCGAAGCGTGCAGGTTTGCTGCATGATATTGGTAAGTCCGTTGACCATGAAATGGAAGGTACTCATGTGCAAATCGGTGTAGATTTATGCCGCAAGTACAAGGAGTCCGCAAATGTAATTAATGCGGTAGAAGCTCACCACGGTGATGTCGAGCCGCAGACTTTGGTTGCATGTATCGTACAGGCAGCCGATACGATTTCCGCAGCCCGTCCGGGCGCAAGACGTGAGACGTTAGAAGCGTACACCAACAGATTGAAACAGTTAGAAGATATTGCCAACAGCTTTAAGGGGGTAGATAAGTCCTTTGCAATTCAGGCAGGCAGAGAAATACGTGTCATGGTAGTACCGGAACAGGTATCCGATGACGACTTGGTATTACTTGCCCGTGACTTATCGAAAAAGATTGAATCTGAACTCGAATATCCGGGGCAGATTAAGATTAACGTGGTTCGTGAGACAAAAGCAACGGATTACGCAAAGTAATGAAGTTAGAAAGAGGCTGTCGCATTTACGTTTGAAAAATCGTAGATGCGGCAGTTTTTTTCATTTTGCCATTTTAGAAAAAAATACTTGCTTTTTCCTAAAGTGTATATTACAATATGTAAGAATACTCTGCTCAGCTGTATACAATTATACATTTTGAACGGGATTATGAAGGAGAGTTAAGACATGGCACTTACGTTATCTAAAAAAGCACAGGCTGTAAAGCCTTCTTCCACACTTGCAATTACCGCAAAGGCAAACGAATTAAAGGCAAAGGGGCTTGATGTTGTAGGCTTCGGTGCAGGTGAGCCGGATTTTAATACACCGGAAAATATCTGTGAAGCAGCAATTCAAGCGATTCATGCCGGTTTTACAAAGTATACTCCGGCTTCCGGCACGGTAGAGCTAAAGCAGGCAATCTGCAAGAAGTTCGAGACTTTCAACAAGCTTCACTACGAGCCGAATCAGATTGTGGTAAGTAACGGAGGAAAGCATTCTTTAACCAATATATTTTCCGCTATTTTAAATCCGGGAGATGAGGTTGTTATCCCGGCACCGTTCTGGCTCAGCTATCCGGAAATCGTTCGTCTTGCGGACGGCGTGCCGGTCATCGTTCGCTGCGGCAAGGAGCAGGGCTATAAGATGAATGCAGAGCAGCTGGCAGCCGCATGTACCGAAAAGACAAAGGCTGTTGTTCTGAATACCCCGAACAACCCGACCGGTATGATTTATACCCGTGAGGAGCTTGAAGCTTTGGCAAAGGTTATCGTAGAGAAGGATATTTACTGTGTAGCCGACGAGATGTACGAGAACCTGATTTATGAAGGAAACGAGGCTGTCAGCATCGCATCCTTAAACGACGAGATATATAAGAGAACCATCACCTGCAGCGGTGTAGCAAAGAGCTATGCCATGACCGGCTGGAGAATCGGTTATACCGGTTCCTCCGCAGAGATTGCAAAGCTCATGGGAAGTATCCAGAGCCACCAGACCTCCAACCCGAATTCCATTGCACAGAAGGCTACGGTAGAGGCGCTTTTAGGACCGCAGGATACAGTCGCTGCCATGAATAAAGAGTTTGACAAACGCCGTATCTATATGTATGAACGCGTGAGCAAGATGGATTTGGTAGATGCATTGAAGCCGCTTGGCGCATTCTATGTATTTGTGGATGTAAGCAGGCTTTTAGAGAAGTCTTATAAGGGCGAGAAAATCGGTGATGTAGGCAGGCTTGCAAAGATTCTTATCGAGGATTATATGACTGCGGTAATTCCGTGCGCGGACTTCGGTTTTGACGACCATATCCGTTTGTCTTACGCAATTTCCATGGAGCAGATTAAGAAGGGCTTAGACCGCATCGAGCAGTTTATTAAGGATGTGGAGTAAAACGAACACCCAAAGGGTAATCAGAAAATGAAAAAAGCTATGAAAAGCTGTCGGGAGAATTCCCGGCAGTTTTCGTTTTCCAATTGTGATTTACTACTTGACAAAAACACTCCACATGATGTAGACTGTAATCAAACTACATGATGTCGATTAGGAAAAGGAGAATGATTATGCCTGAACTTCAAATGGGAGCTGTGGAAGCCAGATTTGCCGATATGATATGGGAACTGGAGCCGGTACATTCGAGAGAACTGGTGCGACTTGCCGGGGAAAAGCTGGACTGGAAGAAGTCCACGACCTATACGGTATTAAAACGTCTTTGTGACAAAGGTATTTTTGAAAATAAGAACTGTATCGTAACGTCTAAAATCAAGCGTGACGAGTTTTTTGCGATGCAGAGCGAACAGTTTGTGGAGGAAACCTTTGCCGGCTCTCTGCCGGCGTTTCTGGCGGCTTTTACGTCCAGACGGGGAAAGTTATCAAAAACGGAGGTTGACGAGCTGCGTCGTATGGTAGCGGAATATGAGGAGGACTAGAGATGGGAGCGGTATTTGTTAAGATCTTAAATATGAGCCTGACCGCAGGCTGGATTGTGCTGGCGGTATTATTGGTGCGCCTGCTGTTAAAGAGGAAAGCACCGAAGGCGTTATTTCCGGTGCTGTGGGCGTTTGTGGCGGTACGGCTCCTTTGCCCGGTTACGTTTGAAAGCAGCATCAGTCTGATTCCGGATGCGGAACCGGTAGAGCGCATAACAGCACTACGGGATAACAGTGTGGAGGATGATACAGTTCAAAATAGCCCAACGGATAATACAAAGGAAGAGACCTTAGGAAAAGTAGAACCGGTGGATTTACCGGGGCATATCGGAACCTCGGAAGGTTTTCCGGGCAATCAGTCCGGACTATGGGAACAGGATAAGCTGCCTGCTTCCGATGAACAAGAAATCATAACTGATATAAGTTCCGGGCAAACGGACAATACTCCTGAGGAAAAGTCGCAGGCAATAACGGAACCGGAGAAAGAAGATTTTAAACAAACACCATCCGAGGGCAGCGCTATAAAAGAAGAGGGAAACGAAGCACCCGCCTCCGACACTAAAACAACGGAAGAAACGCCGGATTTTCCTGCAAAGAAAACAGATCACCTGTTAATTGCTGCAGTTATATGGCTTGTCGGTATCGGGAGTATGCTTCTTTATACGGTTTTCAGTTATGTACGGATTTACAAAAGAGTGGCGGAATCGGCGCCACTTTCGGACAATGTCCGTGTTTGTGACCATATCGGGAGTCCGTTTATATTAGGAATTATATGCCCAAAGATTTACCTGCCATCCGATGTTTCGGAAGCAGACAAAGCGTATGTGCTTGCCCATGAGAAGGCACATATAAGGCGTCTTGATCACATCTGGAAACCGCTCGGCTTCCTGCTTCTTGCTGTGTATTGGTTTCATCCGCTTCTGTGGGTAGCGTATATTCTTTTATGCAGGGATATCGAGTACGCCTGCGACGAAAAGGTTATAAAGGAACTGGGACCGGAGCAGAAAAAGCCGTATTCCGAGGCACTCATTAACTGTAGTGTATCAAAGAAAATGATTTCCGCCTGTCCGCTTGCTTTCGGGGAAAACGGGGTAAAGGGGCGCGTGAAGTCTGTGTTACACTATAAAAAGCCTGCGTTCTGGGTACTGATTGTTTCTGTTTTGGTCTGTGTGGGTATGACGGTGTGCTTTTTGACAAATCCAAAGGAGAAAAGCACAGACAATGCTACGGAGCCTACACTGACACCAAATTTGACAGGAGAACCGGAAAATCTGTCCGGAGACGAAAATGATACCTCAGGCTTAAAGGCAGGGGATATTATTTCCTTTGGTACATACGAGCAGGATAATAGAAAAGAGAATGGTGCAGAACCGATTGAGTGGATTGTATTGGATATATTTGACGGCAAAGCAACCTTACTCAGCAGATACGGACTGGATGCAAAACCGTATCATACTACAAAGACTGACGTCACCTGGGAAAGCTGCTCTTTGCGAAGCTGGCTGAATACCGAATTCTTTGAGTCGGCCTTTGACGCGGATGAAAAGTCACACATTCTTACAACAAAGCTGGAAAACCCTAAAGCATCGGGTCATGGTACAAGCGACGGACCGGATACGACAGACAAGCTGTACTTACTGAGTGTCGATGAGGTGCAGGAAATTTTTGAGCTTCTGAATGAGAAAAGTACAGATGTCGAATCCGATGATTTCCTAAATCTATGTATCACTACAGCAACAGCCTACGCAAAGGCGCAGGAGGCATGGGAAACTGGTACCGGGGATTCTGCCGTGTGTGCATGGCTGCTTCGAACACCGGGAGAAATTTTACAGCAGGTAAGCAGAGTCAGTGCAACCGGAAAGTTGAATTATGATGTTGAAGTGGATTACGGCGGTATGGCAATTCGCCCTGCAGTCCGAATTAAGCTTTCCGGAGCGAAGTATGAGCTTGTGGAGGCTGCAAAAGTAACAACAGAAGACGGACAGGGAAGCAGCATCCTGCATACAAGAAGTGCCCGCTGGAAGGAGGTTGTACCGTTATCCGAAGCAAAAGCGGGCTATGTGGTAGAGTTTGGTGCTTATGAACAGGATAATGTAGCAGAAAACGGAGCGGAACCGATTGAGTGGTTTGTTTTAGACGTAGAAAACGGGAAAGCATTGTTACTCAGCCGTTACATTCTGGAACGTATGCCGTATCATGAATATAATGAGAGTGTTACGTGGGAGAGTTGTACATTACGTAAATGGCTGAATGAGGAGTTTTATCAGACCGCATTTACGAAGGAGGAAAAGCAGCATGTGATACCGACGCTTTTAGAGAATGTATGGAACCCGTGGAATCCTCTGGCAGAGTATGAATACACAGAAGATAAGGTGTTTCTGCCTGCAATGGAGGACGTGTTATTCGGAACTTATGAATTTAGCGGGAATTATCCGGAAATGTCCCGCTATCGTTTTGACGGCTATTTTCTGACAGCCACAGAGCGTATGGCAAAATGCTCGGCATATGCAGACAGGAATACAACAGGTAACTATCTTAGCGGCTGGTTGTTGCGCACAAATTCGCATCTGTCATTTTATCCGTCCACGAATGCGGAACCGGTAAAATGTTATACAGTACCGCGGCTTGACCGTTACGGCGGGTTCGATAACGGATATGGGTATGTCGAAAATGTTTGGGGCGTACGCCCGGCTATCTGGGTGGAAATAAACAATACAGAAAATGCCGGTAACGATACAGAGAATACAAAAAATCCGGATACATCCTCAGAGTCTGCTGATTCTGACTCTCTTGCTTCGCGCTTACCGTCAAGATATGCGTATGAGGAAGTAAAGAGTACCTTTTTGGAGTTTTTCAATCATCAGGCGTATCTGTACCCGTCCATGTATCCGCAGGAAGCATATGACTGTACCATAGATGTATATTGCACCAAAGAGTCCAGGATGAAACGTGTCTACATAAAGACGGTACTAAACGGAGAAGATACATGGTTTCTATGCAGTCCGGAACGATATCTGAAGGAAGAGACACCTCTTTTTGTCAGCAGAATGAGCAATGACAACATGAAGCTTTTACAGGAAAAGGAAGAAATCACCTATCTCGGAACCGACACGATACGAATCCCTGCGGTTACAAAGCCGGAGTATCACAAGGGAAATGATACGGATATGAATCAATATAAAACAAGTGTCAGTTACATTTATGAAAAATTATGTAAAAACGGCTATCTGCAAAAAGACGGTTACAGGGACGTTTTGAAGCTGGAGGTATGGATTTCAGAGTTTGATATGGAGAAAAAACTGTTTCCTCACGCTTATCTTGTAATTAACGATTCTAAGGTATATGAAACCACCTTTACCGAGTATGAAGGGCTGAATAAAACCTTTGATAAAGAAAATTATACCAAGATAGAGCAGATGGAAGGTATTGACGGAGAGCAGCTTTATGTTTGGGATGTATTTGACGGCCGAAGTATCAAACCGTTGTCCTCCATAGACGAGAAACAGTTTGAACGGGTAAAAAGCTGTGCGGTATTTCATTATGTATATGAAAAAGATTTTACAGAGACGTTATCATTGAACGGAACAACTGTAACAGTTCCGAAGCAAAATGTAGCGATAAGTGAGGAATTTAAGCTGGGTATAGCCTTTATACCGCATTATACCTTAAGTAATGTCACACATTATAATATTTACCGCAGTGAGGACTCCGGAGAAAACTGGTCTTTGGTTGCAGAGGATTATACGGCAGCCGCAGGCGATATCGGGTCAATACTGCTACCGACGGAAAACCGCGTGGTATGCTATTTCAAATTAAGCGGAGTAACGATGCAAAGCAGCTGTATTTTGTCAGAGGACGGAGGAAAAACCTGGAGCAGTCCGCCGCAGGCTGCAAAGCCAAACACCGGGTTATCAAATCCTTCCATTGGCTCTTCCGTAGTGTTCGGTTCTTATGAGCAGGACAATGATTCTTCCAACGGAACGGAGCCTTTGGAGTGGATTGTACTGGACCGTACAGACGATAAAGTATTGCTTCTGACGAAATATGTAATTGAATATACGGACTATTACGATAAATGCGCTAACCAATTTTGGGAAAGGAGCAATATTCGTGAATGGCTGTATGGAAATATCTATAAATCAGCATTTACGGCAGAAGAGAGAGCATGTATTTTAAAAACAACGAATAAGAATCCGTATAACGCAGATGCTGAAAATAACGTCAGCAATACCACAGAGGATTACGTATTTCTTTTAAGCATGGATGATGTATTGTACGGAAAATCACAGGATGGTACGCCGTATTTTGGGAACGAGGAAGCAAGACTAACGGTTCCGACGGCAACAGCTATAGTAAGAAACAAGTTTTCTTCCTGGTTAAACGTGTACGATGAACCTTCAAAGGATGAATACCGGAGTAGCATTAATACTGCATGGTGGCTTCGAACGCCGGGAGAGACAATATACGATGCAACTCTTGTAACAGGAACAGGTGCTATTTCTGAACAGGGAGTAATAGTCTACGACTCGTTTACCGCAGGCATTCGACCTGCCATATGGGTAGACATTAGCCGGCTGAACCGGTAAATTATATGTTTTTCATAAAGCCTTTATGAAACAATCAGGACAGAACGCATTCTTTAAAATCAGGAGGGTGCGTTCTGTTTTATTTGACTTCATAACGGCAGTGTGCTACAATTTCATATATGCGTATTTGTAAAACAATTGATACTATAGGGAAAGAAGGAAGAAATTATGAAAATCGGTATTATCGGAGCGGGTAACATGGGGTACCCGATGTTATGCGGAGCAGTAAAGGTTGTCGGCGGGGAGAATGTCCTTTTTACCTGTAAGAGCGATTCGGACAGGGAGCGTGGTATTGCCCAGGGAGCGAACTACTGTGAAAGCAATGCAGAGCTTGCAAAAGCAGCCGACATGATTGTACTAGTTATTAAGCCATATGTATACGACACGGTACTTTCCGAGATTAAGGGAAAGGTGAAGGACGGGGCAATCGTCGTAACGGTAGCTGCCGGAATTACGATTTCTTACATAAAAGAGGTGCTCGGAGGGAAGATTAAGGTAGTACGCGTGATGCCGAATACTCCGGCTATGGTGGGAGAGGGTATGTCCGCAGTAACCTTTGACGAGGGAGCAGACTTTACCGATGAGGAAAAGACGGCAGTCGGTAATTTCTTTGATTCCTTCGGAAAATATGTGGTACTGCCGGAGTCCTTACAGGATGCGGCAATTCCGGCTTCCGGAAGTTCCTCTGCCTTTGTCTATGTATTTATCGAAGCTATGGCAGATGCAGCAGTCTGCTGCGGGATTCCGAGAGATACCGCGTATAAAATGACAGCGCAGACCGTGCTCGGTGCTGCGAAGATGGTACTTGAGACCGGCGAGCATCCGGGGAAATTAAAGGACAATGTTTGTACACCGGGCGGAACTACGATTGCCGGTATCCGCGCGTTAGAGGAAAACGGGTTCCGCAGTGCTGTAATGGAAGCATGTATTGCTACCTTTGATAAGGTAAAATCCATGCAGAAGTAGACTGCACAGTGTAAAGTAATTCTGTCTGTTTTAAGTAATAAGCCTATAAAGAGAAGCCTTGGAAACAGGTAATCAGATAACAAGAAAAAGGAGTTGCCATGGAGAAAATCAAACGCACGGAACGTACCCTCGCGTATAAAGGAGCCTGGATATCCTTTTATAAGGATAAAATGTCCTTTGCCAACGGAAATACGGCAGACTGGGACTTTATTCATCATAACGGTGCCGCCGCAATGGTGGCAGAAGAAGAGGACGGGCGCATTGTCATGATTCGCCAGTGGCGTCCGGGTGCCGACGGAGAGATTTTAGAGCTTCCGGCCGGTGGTATTAATCCGGGAGAAGAACCGATGTCTGCGGCAGTCAGAGAGCTTCGGGAAGAAACCGGAGCGTTATGCGAGGAGGCAAAGTCCCTTCTAATGATTCAGCCTTCACCCGCGTATAATGATGAAAAGGTAAGCATATTTTATTGTAAGGTGTCCGGATATTCCGACATAGAACCGGATGAAAACGAATACATTACTATAGAACGGTATACATTGGATGATTTGATTGCAATGATTATGACAGGTACGATTTCAGATTCCAAAACCGTTGCCGGATTGTTTGCGTACCGGGAGTTGCAAAAGCGGGAAAATGCATAAATCGGCAGAGAGCGCAGGAAAGGAGGGTATCAATGGAAGCATTTATTCAGGAGTTTTGTGAATATCGCAAAGAGAAAAAGCAGGTTTCCGAGAATACATTGCTTGCCTATCGTTCGGATTTACAGCATCTGGTTTCTTATCTGCGAAGAAACGGTATCGATTCCTTTGAACAAGTGACGGAAACCCAGCTGAATTCTTTTATTTTGTTCGCGGAACGGGAAGGACTCAAGGCTTCTTCTGTAGTAAGGCTGATTTCCAGTATTCATAGTTTTTTTGATTATTTAACAAAAAAAGGAATTCTAAAGGAAGATCCGGCAGAGCGCATCAAGGCACCGAAAGCAGAGCAGGCAAAACAGGAGATTATCACGGTGGCAGAGCTGGAAACTTTATTACAGATGCCGGATAAAGATACTCCGAAAGGGCTTCGTGACAGTGCGATGTTAGAGGTTTTGTATGCCACCGGAATTCATTTGAACTCGTTACTTGCCTTACAGCTTCCGCAGGTGCAGTTAAAATACAAGGTGTTACTGGTTTGCGAAGGTGACCAAAACCGCGTCCTTCCTTTGGGACAACCGGCGTGTAATGCACTTTCCGTCTATTTGGAGAGGGGAAGAGAAGCACTGAAAAGGGAAGGTTCTAATCCCGAACTTTTATTTTACAATAAATCCGGGGAAGAAATGACAAGACAAGGCTTTTTCAGGCGTATTACAGAGTATGCAAAAAAAGCAGGACTCCCGAATATCACACCTCGTATTCTGCGTAATTCCATGATTACACATTTAATGAATAACGGTGCATCCTATGCGGGAGTCCATCAATTACTGGGAACAAAGCGTTTGTCCGCAGCCATGAACTACCAGAGACAAACGCAGAGTATTCCGGATTTATACAAGCAGGCTCATCCGAGAGCGTAAAATACATGCTAAACTCTTTCTGCGATGAGATAGAGTAGCTTTTCGGTATCCTCCCATCCTAGGCACGGGTCCGTAATGGACTTTCCGTAGATATGTTCTCCGATTTTCTGACAGCCCTCTTCAATATAACTCTCAATCATAACACCCTTAACCAAAGCAGCAACATCCGGGTTTACCTTGCGGCTGTGTAAAATCTCGGAAACAATACGAGGCTGTTCCGCAAACTTTTTATTTGAATTGCTGTGGTTTGCGTCTACAATCACCGCAGGATTTTTTAACTGCGGATGCTCCGCGTACATCGCAAGCAGGCGCATCAAATCCTCATAGTGGTAGTTTGGCTGGCTTTGGCCGTGCTTATTAACCGCACCGCGCAAAATCGTATGTGCATACGGATTACCGGTGGTCTGTACCTCCCACTGACGGAAAAGGAATGTGTGGGCATGCTGTGCCGCAATCACGGAGTTCATCATGACCGAAAAATCACCGCTGGTCGGATTCTTCATACCGGCCGGAATCTCCATACCGCTGACAGCAAGACGATGCTGCTGATTTTCTACGGAACGTGCGCCGACAGCAACATAGGAAAGAATATCATCGAGATACGGCCAGTTTTCAGGGTAGAGCATTTCATCTGCCGAAGTAAGATGAGTTTCTTCGATGGCGCGAAGATGCATTTTACGGACTGCAATCAAGCCCTCCTGCATATTCGGTGCCTGTTCGGGATTCGGCTGATGTGCAATGCCCTTGTAGCCTTCGCCGGTAGTACGTGGTTTGTTGGTATAAATACGCGGTACTAAGAGAAGCTTGTCCGCAACCTTTTCCTGTACCTTTGCAAGACAGTGAATATAGTCAAGAACCGCAGTTTCATTATCGGCAGAGCAAGGACCTACAATAACCATAAACTTGTCCGATTCTCCGGTAATAATCTTTTTCATTTCTTCATCCCGTGCTTTTTTTACTATAGAGCCTTCCGCCGAGAGAGGATATAAATCCTTTAATACCTCCGGAGAAATGACTTCTCTGATACGTGTAAAACTCATAATAGTTCCTTTCCTGGCAAAAAAAGTATTGTTTACCATGTAATTTATCATAAAATTTGTATTTTTCTACACACAAAGTACATTATAAAACTTGAAAAGAATGGTGTCAATAGGCGTATTGCGGAATATTTTCAGTTATGGTAAAATCTCTTATAAGGGCAATTCAATCAGAATACGAACAGCTTTCAGGTACAGGGAGGAAACAGAACATGCGGATGTATGATTTGATTATGAAGAAAAAACACGGTGAGGCACTTTCAGAGGCAGAAATTCGTTTTTTTGTAAACGGATATACAAAAGGTGAGATTCCGGATTATCAGGTTTCTGCCTTTTTGATGGCGGTCTGCTTTAACGGTATGGACGAAGCGGAGACACTTGCACTTACCATGGCAATGGCGGAAAGCGGTGAAATGTTAGATTTATCCGCAATACACGGACTGAAGGCGGATAAGCACAGCACAGGCGGAGTCGGGGACAAGACCTCTTTAATTTTAGGACCGATGGTGGCTTCACTAGGCGTACCGGTAGCAAAAATGTCCGGAAGAGGGCTTGGGCACACCGGCGGAACGATTGATAAGCTGGAGAGCTTTCCGGGCTTTTCCGTCTCTATTTCAAACGAACAATTTATTCGGAATGTAAACCACATGAAGCTTGCCATTATCGGACAGACGGCAGAGCTCGCACCTGCGGATAAAAAGCTGTATGCCCTGCGGGATGTAACCGCCACGGTAGACCAGTTATCCCTGATTGCAAGCAGTATTATGAGTAAGAAGCTGGCAGCAGGCTCCGATGTCATTGTCCTTGATGTAAAAGCCGGAAGCGGTGCTTTTATGAAGACCTTCGAGGATGCAAAGCGTCTTGCGGAAACTATGGTAAAAATCGGTAACGGAGCCGGCAGAAGGACCTATGCGGTGATTTCCGATATGAATCAGCCGTTAGGCTTTGCGGTAGGTAACATTTTAGAAGTAAAAGAGGCAATCGAGGCACTGAACGGCAGGGCGCCCGAAGATTTAAACGATGCCTGCATGACGCTTGCGTCCTATATGCTGCTCGGTGCGGAACGTGTAAAGGAGATTACAGAGGCTAAGGAGCTGCTTTGTGAAACCGTTCGTTCCGGTGCGGCACTTCGTAAGCTTGCGGAATTTGTAAAGGCACAGGGCGGTGATGAGCGCTATGTATACGAACCGGACCGCTTTCCGAAGGCAAGTCTGACCTACGAGGTGAAGGCGGAGACAGAAGGCTACATTACATCCATGAATACAGAAGAAATCGGACTGACTTCTTTAGTGCTCGGCGGTGGAAGAGAAACGAAGGAAAGCGAAATCGACCTGACCGTAGGTATCGTTTTTAAGAAGAAAATCGGTGCAAAGCTGACAAAGGACGACACCATTGCAGTGTTGCATGCAAACGATAGGGAAAGGCTGACGGCTGCAATAACAAGATTTCAAAATGCAATTCGTATCGAACAGGCACCATGTGAACCGATTCCGCATATTTTAGGTGTAGTGGAACAGTCATAGTTTGAGCAATTCCGAATATCTTGTAAAAAGGACTATTCGGAGAGGATATATGAACATTTTTTTATTAAAAAAGAAGAAAACAGGGAAAGGGATATCGGCAAGACGCGCAATTGCCGGTATCCTTTCTGTTTTTCTTTTTGTGGAAGTGCTGCTTTTACCGGTACAAAAGCACTATACCGCACAGGCAGGTGAGGATGTCACTGTAAGCCTTCAAAGCGAACTAAATGAAGAACCAGCCGTAGAACCTTCCGGTACAAAATCAGTCGAAGGGCTCCCGGTTAAATCCGAATCGGTTATTCTTATGGAAATGGAAAGCGGTACGGTTATTGCAAAAAAGGGCGAAGACAAGGCACGTCCGATTGCAAGCGTTACAAAAATCATGACACTTCTTCTGATTTTAGAGGCAGTGGATTCCGGTAAAATCAAGCTGACCGATACGGTTACGGTGAGCGAATATGCCGCATCAATGGGTGGTTCTCAGGTCTTTCTGGAGCCGGGAGAAACGCAGGATGTAGAAACAATGATTAAATGTATCAGTATTTCCAGTGCAAATGATGCCTGTGTGGCTATGGCGGAGCATCTGGCAGGCTCGGAACAGGCATTTGTGGAGCAGATGAATGCACGGGCAAAAGAGCTTGGAATGAACAATACGACCTTTCATAATTGCTGCGGTCTGGACGTGGCGGGACACGTTTCCAGCGCAAAAGACGTGGCATTAATGTCTGCGGAGCTTATGAAAAATCATCCGTCGGTCACAAAATACACGACAATCTGGATGGATACCATTATACATACCACAAGGCGCGGTGCCAGCGAATTCGGGCTTGCCAATACAAATAAGCTGTTAAAGCAATATAACGGTATCACAGGCTTAAAGACCGGCTCTACGGACGAAGCCAAATATTGTCTTTCCGCAACGGCGGAGCGGAACGGAGTAAAGCTCGTTGCTGTTGTACTTGCGGCACCGGATACAAAAACCAGATTCCGGGAAGCGGCAGCCCTGCTTGATTACGGTTTTGCAAAATGTACCGTTTACAGGGATGACGGTGCGGATTTTCCGCTTACGGAAGTAGAGATTATAAAAGGACAAAAAAATGCGGCACCCGTCAAATTAAAGTCACCATTTTCCTATGTGTTTACAGGCGGAGAGGATTTATCCGCCGTCAAACGGGAGATCGTGCTGAAAGAGGAAATTATGGCTCCGATAAAGGAAGGAGATGTTGTCGGAGAATATCGTTATAGTCTGAACGGCAAAGCACTCGGAAGTGTGGAGATTATTTGTACTAAAGATGTAAAGGAGCTTACATTTGCCGCAAGCTTTATAAAGTGTAAGGATTTATTTTTAAGAAAGAATAAACATTGACACATTTCGAAAAAACAAGTATGATTATTAAGTAAAAGCGGAGGAAGTGAGGTGGTGCGGATGAAGGATGTCTGTCTGTTTCTGCCGGGAGCTGCGGCTGTGGTCTTAGGTGCGACAGTATACCAGCTTGCGGAGCATGGCATACCGGTAAGGAGAGAATATTACGTAGCAACGTCCGAGGAGCTTTCGGGACTTCGATTTCTTTTGCTTTCCGATTTGCACTGTAATCCTCTGATTTGCGGGAATGAAAAGGTATTCCGAAGACTTGCGTCAGAAAAACCGGATGTTATTTTACTTGCAGGAGATATGATTAGTAAATACGGCAGGAAAGCAAATCAAAGAGTTCCGGCGTTTTTAAAGAAACTGACTGAGATTGCACCGGTCGTATACAGTATGGGAAATCACGAAGAAGCACTTCGTACCGATGTTCCGGAACAGTTTGAAACGTATCAAAAGCAAATTAAAAAAATGGGTATTTTGTTTCCCGATAACGAGGTGGTTTCTCTGATTCTACAGGGGAAGAATGTCGATTTTGCGGGACTTACCCTAAAGCAGAAATACTATTATAAGCGAAAGCGAAGAAGTCTGGAAAAGGAAGCGACAGAAGACCTTATGATTCCGCATCCTGAGAAAACCGTGCTGCTGGCTCATTTCCCGGATTATTTTCCGGAATATGCGGCGCTTGCGCCTCTTGTCGTTTCCGGGCATATCCACGGGGGAATTATACGTTTACCGTTTGCAGGGGGAATTATTTCACCACAGCTTTATTTCCCGCCGTATACACGCGGGTGCTATACGGAAGGCAATTCTACAATGGTCGTAAGCGCAGGAATCGGGTCACATTCGCTGCCTGCCAGACTATTTAACAGAGTAGAATACTGTATCATCAATACAAAATCGAGGGACTGATATGAGTTTATCCGTTACACTGGAAAAGTTTGAGGGACCGCTTGATTTGCTGCTGCACCTCATTGAAAAAAATAAAATCAATATTTACGATATTCCGATTGTGGAGATTACCGAGCAGTATATGGACTATATCCGCCAGATGCAGGAGCAGGACATGGAAGTGATGAGCGAATTTCTTGTTATGGCGGCAACCCTTTTAAATATTAAGTCTAAAATGCTGCTTCCGAAGGAGGAGCCTGAGACTCCGGAAGAGAATGTTGACCCGCGTAAAGAGCTGGTGGAACGATTGCTTCAGTACAAGATGTACAAGTATGCTTCTCTGGAGCTTTCTGACAGACAGCTTGATGCGGGACATATGGTATTTCGTGCGGAAAGTCTTCCGCCGGAGGTAGAGGATTATAAAGAACCTGTCGATACGAAGGAGCTCCTGTCCGATTTAACCCTGCAAAAGCTTCATGCTATTTTTGAATCTGTCATTAAAAAACAGTCGGATAAAATTGATCCGGTGCGAAGTAAATTCGGACGAATCGAAAAAGAAGAGGTCAGCATGTCAAGAAAAATGCATGAAATTCAGGAGTATGCGCTGCAAAACAGACGCTTTTCGTTCCGCGCACTTTTGATGGAGCAGTACGATAAAATGGATGTTGTCGTAACTTTTTTATGTATACTTGAATTAATGAAAATCGGAAGAATGCATGTTGTTCAGGAAGAAATATTTGATGAAATTGAAATAGAATACCTCGCAGATGATATTATTGATTTCGAGGATTCGGATTTTTAGGCCGGAGGAGAGAAATGGAGTTACAAGAGTTAGAAGCACAATTAGAGGCAATTTTATTTACCTTAGGTGAAGCGGTGGAAGTGGAACGTTTGGCAGCCGCACTGGAGCATGACGTAGATACGGTTCGCAGAGTATTGCGAAATATGATGGACCGTTATGAATCAGCCGACAGAGGGATTCAGATCATAGAGCTTGACGGTTCGTTTCAGATGTGTACCAAGCCTTCCATGTATGAATCTATTATAAAGATTGCACATGTGCCGAAAAAACATGTTTTAACGGAGGTTTTGCTGGAAACCTTGTCTATTGTTGCCTATAAACAGCCTATTACCAGACAGGAAATCGAAGCAATCCGTGGTGTTTCCTGTGATCATGCGGTAAACAAGCTGGTGGAGTACAACCTGATTCAGGAGGTAGGTCGTATGGATGCACCGGGACGTCCGATACTGTTTGGTACGACGGAAGAGTTTTTACGTAATTTCGGGCTGGTTTCTTTAGATGATTTACCGGTAATCAATCCGGAAAAGATAGAAGATTTTAAGCTGGAAGCAGAGGAGGAAATGCAGCTTTCTCTGGAGATTTAGGAAACCCTGAAATAACCGGTGTTTCTATAGTCCTATTTGAAAGACATCCCGCATATTCTTTGAAGAAGAATTATTTTCGGTGACTGTGATGAAGCATGAATTCGGAATACGAAATTTAAAAGGAACGCATCTTTTGGTGAAGTTCCTTTTTGTTTTGCATATTTTTTATTTTCTTTCCGGAATTATGACTGTAGAGGCATCTGCTTACATTCGGGAGGAAAACGGGACGGCAAATGAATCAAGTCCGCAGGCGGAAGTTGAAAGTACCATAACCGTAGGTGCACCGGATAAACATACCCTGCATGCTTATTCGGCACTTTTATATGATGCGGAAGCCGGCAGAATACTTTATGAAAAAAACGGGTATGAGGTGCTGCCTATGGCAAGTACGACAAAAATTATGACGTTGCTTGTAGTTTTGGAAAATACCAATCCGGAGGATATTGTAACCGTTTCTAAAAATGCGGCGGTTCAGCCGGATGTGCAGTTGAATATGAATACAGGCGAACAATATTACGTAAAGGATTTATGCTATTCGCTTATGCTGGAATCTCATAATGATACGGCGGTAGCACTGGCAGAGCATGTCGGTGGCAGCGTGGAAGGCTTTGCCGCCATGATGAATGCAAAGGCAAAGGTACTCGGAGCATATTCCGCTCACTTTGTCACTCCGAACGGACTGGATGCCAACGGGCACGGCATAACGGCTGCGGATTTGGCGAAAATTGCAGCCTATGCGATAAAACAGGAGGAGTTTCGGACTATCACAACCACCTCCTCCTATTCGTTTACCGAACTTACAAAAGGACGTAATTTTATAATCAATAACAAAAATGCTTTTTTACATATGATGGACGGAGCTGTCGGTGTAAAAACCGGCTTTACCGGCAAGGCGGGTTATTGCTTTGTCGGTGCTCTGGAACGGGAAGACCGGTTATTGGTCAGTGTTGTACTTGCCAGCGGATGGCCGCCGAATAAAGCCTATAAGTGGAGTGATACAAAAGCATTAATGAACTACGGTCTGGAGGCGTTTCATAAACTTCCGTTAGTGAACAATACCGAAACACTGCCAAAGCTTCCGAAGTTACCGGTTACAGACGGTCAAAAGGATGCCGTAACGCTCAAATATGACCCGGAGTGTGTAGAGGCACTATTAAATACAAGGCTGTTACTCACCGGAAACGAGAAGATTGAATGTATACCGGAGTTTTCCAAAAACCGGCTTTTTGCACCGGTGGAAACAGGAAAAGAGGTAGGGACGCTTGTTGTGAAAATCGATGGACAATGTATACAAAAAATACCGATACAAACCGCCGAAGCGGTTGTACCGGTAGATTATGCTTTTTATCTGAATAGAATTGTAAATCACTTTTTTTCCGGAAAGGCCTTTAACACGCTGCGGCAGCTTTTTCCGTAACCAGAAGTTCATTTGCACGTGCCAGTGCGGCATCAATATTTTCACAGAAGTTTTTGCTTCCTATCATATCAATAAAACCGTTCTTATCCATAATGGAACGAGGCTGTTCCAGTACATGGGAGAAAATAACCGTAATTCCGTACTTGTTCAGGTCCTTTGTAACATCACGCAGGGTATTCATGGCAGTCGCATCGATTGCCGGTACACCACGCATACGGATAATAACGACCTTCGTATCCTTTTTCATGGTCTGGTGCTTTAGTCTGAGCAGCTTGTCTACCGCACCAAAGAACATCGGGCCGTTTACCTCGAATACCTCTGTACCTTCAGGTACTTCCTTTAATGCAAGCTGTTCCGGGTCGTTTTCTTCCTCAGGAAGATGGACATCGCGAATGTATTTCCAGCCGGAAACGTCGGTTACATCAGACATCCGCTTCATAAAGAGAACGCAGGAGAGTACAATACCTACTTCAATAGCAAGAACAAGGTCAAAGGCAAAGGTTAAAACGCAGGAAGTAATAAGTACAATGGTATCCGACTTCGGTGCCTTGCGGTAAGCAAGAAATGCTTTCACATTAAACATATTGTAGGAAACCACAAGCAAAATGGCAGCGAGTACAGGGCGCGGAACCAGACGGATTAAAGGCATTCCGAATAACAGCATAACAAGAAGCGTCACACTGTGGAACATTAATGCAATCGGGGTTCTTGCACCGTTCTTTGCATTCGCAATGGAACGGGCTACCCCACCGGTTGCCGGAATACAGCCAAATATACCGAGTACCATGTTTGCAGCACCCTGTGCAACCAGCTCCGCATTCGGCTTGTGCTTACTGTTAATCATACCGTCGGTTACGACAGCGGAAAGCAGCGCCTGCATTGCAACAAGAATTGCAATCGTAAAAGCAGGAGACATCAGACTGAATATCATATCAAAGGATAAGCCCTCTATCTTTGCTACAGATATTGTCTTTGGAATATCTCCAAGTAAAGCAACGTCCAGCTTCAGAAAATATGTAGCTGCAGTTCCGATTACCAAAGCAACAAAGGAATTCGGAATGGTCTTATTAATTTTTGGCCAGATTACAAGGATTACAATACTTACAAGCCCAAGCACAAGTGCCTGCCAGTTGATTTCCTTAATATGAGAGAAATACGCCTGCCATTTTCCTAAGAACGAGGTAGGCATGGAAGCAATGTTAAAGCCTAAGAAATCCTTAACCTCAAGAGTAGCAATGGTAATTGCGATACCGCCGGTAAATCCGATGGTAATCGGAGACGGGATATACTTGATTAGCTTTCCGAGACGGAATACGCCGAGAAGAATCAGAATTACGCCGGCAAGAATGGTAGAAACAATTAATCCCTGCATTCCGTAGCCTGCAATCACCGACTGGGTAATGACGATAAAGGCACCGGTCGGCCCGGTAATCTGGACACGGCTGCCACCGAGAATCGCTACAATAATACCGGAAATAATTGCGGAATAAATCCCCTTTTCCGCGGAAACACCGCAGCCTAACGCAAAGGCAATGGAAAGCGGGAGCGCGATAATCGCAACAATAATTCCTGCCTTCATATCTAAGAAAAACTGTTTTGCATTGTAGTGCTTCATGACACTAAATATCTTTGGCTTCATTTATACATCCTCCTTTTGTGCGGGCTTTATTGTAATACTGTTTGGAGGAAAATTCAAGTGGATTTCGTGAATTTCGTGGAAATGTAGAAGATTTCGTAGAAATCCTTGTGCTTCCATGTGCAGTTTGGTAAAATTTTTGCAACCGGAACTGATTAGCGAATGCATTCCGGCAAAGAATACGGTGGAAGAACAAATCGAACTGAAGGAGCTGGCAGAGACGGTCAATCGTTTTCTGGCAGAGCTTTCTGTCGAAAAACAGCAGGTGTTTTTACGCCGGTACTGGTACGCGGATTCTATGGAAACGATTGCAGGGAAGTACGGTTTTACCGTCAGCAAGGTAAAATCCATGCTATTTCATACAAGAGAAGCACTGCGGGAGCATTTGAAAATTTGTGACTTTATGAAAGAAAGCGAGTTCGGTACTTATTATACGGGAGATAACTTCTCTGCGGTACACAAATACTTTGAAAGCCGAAACGGCGGAATGTGGTTTATTCTGCCGGAGGAAGGGGTAACGCCGGAGGCTTTGCTTTCGGACTCTCAGACCATGGATTTTATCTTATCCGGAAGCGAATGGGAAAACAATACGTATTTACGAATCAATTCGTTATTTGTAGGGATTGTAAATCATCCGGTATAAAAAATCGTAAGAAAAATGTACAATCTGGTAGAAAAATCGTTTGAAACGTGGTAGAATAAGTTGTTACGGATTGGTTCATGTTTTGAAAGGTGCATCTTATGATACGACTTACCAGAAGTAAAATTCAAAATCTTGCTGCAAACGAGGCGGTATTTCAGCGCGGGCTTTCTTATTTTAAGGAAAAACGGGTAATTCATGCCGCCTGCTCAAAAAATAAGAAATTATATACCTTTACCGTACAGGGAAAACAGAAATATCGTGTTACCGTAGAAGAAACAACGGAACAGGATGTGGAATTTTCCTGTAACTGTCCGGCGATGTACGTTCAAAAGGGGGCATGTAAGCATTCGGTTGCCGCATTATTGTATCTGCAACAGTATTTGGAGCAAAAAGAGAAAAAGAACGGAGCCGTATCGTCCGGAGACTTGCGTACAGGGAGAATCATTCGTTATTTTATGGATTCCGGAGAGCCGCAACACGATAAAGATATTTACCGCATAGAGCCTTATATTGAGATTCCCGGTTTGCTGCGAAATGACGCCGACCCGGTATATCTTTCACTACGTGTAGGAAGTAACAGAATGTACCGGGTACAGATGTTGAAACGTTTTCTTATCGACTATAAGGAACACAAAAATATTCTTCTCGGAAAAGAATTTTGTTATATTCCGGAGGAATCCGGATTTGACCATGCGTCCGAACAATTATTGCAGGAATTGCTTGCTTATCTGGATGTTCTGGAGATACTGGACAGTACAGGCAGCATGCAATTATTTCAAAAGTCTAAGATTTTATTAAATCGAAGACTGCTTGCAAAAATTCTGTCACAGTGCGACGGACTGACTTACACTTTGAATCTCTCCGGAACCGAACTGGAGAATGTCCGGTTTATAAAAGGAAACCCGTTAATTGAGTATGACATTTCCCTGCAGAGCAGTTATCTTACCATGGATTATAAAGAGCAGGAAAAGGTAATCCCGATTACGGCAGACGGTTCTCTTTTGTTAAGAGATAACGCATTATATTTGCCCGATGCCCGTTTTATGAAAACATATCTGCCGTTTTATTCTTCTCTCGGAGAAGAAAAGGAGCCTCTTATGTTCGAGGAAAATGAGCGGGATGACTTTTTGGAATATGTACTGCCCGTAATTCATGATGCAATGCAGGTAGAGATTCCGGAAGAGGTACGGGATCGTTATCTGGTTTTACCTTTTTCTGCAAAAATATATTTTGATGTTTTTCACGATGCGGTAAGTGCAACGGTATCGTTTGAATACGGCGAGTATGAGTTTAATATGTTCGATACGCCTCCTGTAAAGGGAGGATACATTTTGGTGCGCGAAAAGGAGAAGGAAGCCGAAATATGTACCCTGTTGGAGGAATACGGCTTTGAACCTCACAACGGATTTTATTTATTAAAACGGGAAGAAGATATTTACAGTCTTCTGACAGAGGGACTTTCTGTTCTTGCCGACTATGCCAAACTCTTTTCTTCGGATTCGTTTTCTAAAATCCGTATGAAAAAGAGCAATTCTATTCGTATGGGAATCTCTTTCCCTCCGGGAGAGGATTTGCTTCAGATTGAGTTCCGGTATGAGGATATTTCCGGAGAGGAGCTTCGTGCCATTTTTTATTCGTATCGCCAGAAGAAAAAATATCATCGTCTGAAGGACGGCAGTTTTATCGATTTGACGGACGATATGTTTATAAAAGCTGCGGATTTACTGGAAAATATGAATTTGACCTATCGGGATTTCGATAAGAACGGCGTATTGAAGATTTCCAAAAGTCATGCCGTCTATCTGGATTCGGTACCTCAGGAGCTTGGCTTTGATGTAATAAAGGGAGAGAATTTTAAAGAGTTTATACAAAGATTGCATTCTCCGGAAACAGGAAATTATCATGTACCGGAGAAAATACTGATTCCGCTTCGCGGATATCAGAAAATAGGATTTTCATGGCTCAGAATGCTTGCCGATAACGGTTTCGGTGGTATTTTAGCGGATGATATGGGGTTAGGTAAAACATTGCAGGCAATTACTTATATGGTTTCCCTCCTGGATAACGGCCAATTTACGGAAACTCCGTTTCTGGTAGTTTGCCCGACATCTCTTGTCTATAACTGGCTTGATGAGGTGGAAAAATACGCACCTCACCTTCGGGTGAGGCTGATTCAGGGAACGCCGGAAGAACGTCATGGAATGTTATGTGATATCAATGCTTGTGACCTATATATTACGTCATATCCTTTACTTCGCAGAGATTTGGAGTTTTATGAGCAAAAACAGTTCAACACGGTGTTTATTGATGAGGCACAGTTTATAAAAAACGCAATGACCGGCAACGCACGTTCCGTAAAGGGCTTACACGCTAAAACACGAATCGCTTTAACCGGCACGCCGATTGAAAATTCCTTATCGGAGCTTTGGTCTATTTTTGATTTTATTATGCCGGGATATTTATTTTCGTACAGCCGTTTTGTTAAGAAATTCGAGCGGCCGGCATCAAAAGGGGATACTGCTGTATTACAGCAGCTGCGATATCGCATTAAACCCTTTTTATTGCGGCGTATGAAAAAGGATGTACTGGCAGAATTACCGGATAAGATTGAAACAAAGCTTGTAACGGAGTTAACCAGAGAGCAAAGACTTCTGTATCTTTCCTATGCAGAACAGGCACGTAATGAGATTACAAGCGAAATTTCCCGTGTCGGCATAGAAAAAAGCCGAATGCAGATTCTGGCTGCGCTTACAAGACTGCGTCAGATATGCTGTCATCCCGGAATGTTTTTGGAAAACTATGACGGCGGAAGCGGAAAGGTCTCATTATTTATGCAGATTTTGGAAGAGCTTCGGGAAGGCGGACACCGTGTCCTTGTTTTTTCCCAGTTCACTTCTATGCTGGAGCTGTTGCAGGATACGTTGACGGAAGCGGAAGTACCGTTCTTTTATTTGTGCGGTGCAACAAAGCCTGCGGAACGGCTGGATTATGTAAAGCGCTTTAATGCCGGAGAAGGAGATTTATTTTTAATCTCCTTAAAAGCAGGCGGCACCGGTTTAAATTTAACCGGTGCCGATACAGTCATTCATTTTGACCCATGGTGGAATCCGGCAGTAGAGGACCAGGCCTCCGATCGTGCACACCGTATCGGTCAGGAAAAGAATGTACATGTAATTAAGCTATTAACAAAAGGAACCATAGAAGAGAAAATATTTCGCTTACAGCAAAAGAAACATGACTTATTTAATGCGGTTATTGAAGCGGGTGAAACCTTCTTAAACAAACTGACTGAAGACGAAATCCGTGAGTTACTTGCCGATCCCGAAATATAACGAAAAATTAATCAAAGTTCTGACTACAGAATTCCTCTATTAACTGTTCGGCTAAAGAAGCCTGTAAAGCCGGAAAGGCGGTAAGCACTTTTTCAAGCAGCCGGTCCAGACAATCAATATAGAGGAGTTCTGCTGTTTTGGACTCATCTTCATATGCTGCCTCGCCATTCAAAGAGGATATGTAATCTTTGGTAATGTTTTCCTGCATCCATGCTTTTACATCGGCAATCAGCGCTTTTTCTTTTTCCGCAGCTTCTTTTAATTTGCCTGCCTTAGTGAAAGAAAAGATACCAAGACCCAGAAAAATTGCAAACATAAGAAATAGAACAGAAGAAGAAAACATAGACCCGAACAAGGAGATGACATCAAAAAAATTTAACAGTGCAAATCCGGTTCCGAGAACACCGAGTGTTGTAAATGTAAACCCGGATGAGCGATAGTCCTCATAACGGGAGGCGGCACTGACGTACCTTTTCTCTTTTTTCTCTTCGGAAACCTGTTCCTGCACCTCGCGTTGCACGGAAGCGGTAATATCTCCGAAAGCATATGCAGAATCGGCCGTAATTTTATCTTCTTCATCATCACCGAAATAGTCATCATATTCTTCGCCTTTTAAAAATGCGGCTTCTTCCGCTCTTTGCATTACCATTTCCGTCTCTACGGAATAGAAGGCTTTGAAGCATCTTTTTGCCTTCTTGAAGTCCTCCGGGGCAACATAAATACCAAGCATATCCCCTTCATCAATTACTACGGATGAAATGCCGGAATATTCTAAAAAGTCATGCAGCTTCTTAGTAAATACCTGATGCTCCGCATCTACTTTTGCAAGCATAGCGGTAGCATTCTGTAAAAGAACCTCCTTATATTCGGCAACCAGTTCCGTCTTACAATCGGCACAATGTGTTATTCCCTCACGATATTCCGTTTTACACTTCGGACACCACGGCATAGTAATAACCTCCAATCATTTTATGACAAAATACATTATTTTTCACATGAAATAAGTATAGCGTAGTTCGGAGATAAATTCAACTATAATTCTAACGGATTCTTTACGGAATAGTCAGAATGTGCTATACTGTCGGAAGATAGGAGGTTAATGATGGCAGAAACAACGAATTTTGTACGTAAGTTAGCGCTTTCCGATGAGATTCTGATGGCGGTGGACAAGCCGGCCAGATACATCGGCGGTGAGGTGAATATGGTTAAAAAGAATCCGAGAGAGGTAGATATCCGGTTCTGTATGTGTTTTCCGGATGTATATGAGGTAGGTATGTCCCATCTCGGCATTCAGATTTTATACGATATGTTTAATAAAAGGGAGGACACGTATTGCGAACGTGTCTATTCTCCGTGGCCGGATTTGGACAAAATTCTTAGGGAAAAGAAGATTCCGCTGTTTGCTCTGGAATCCCAGGAGCCGTTAAAGGATTTTGATTTTCTCGGAATTACGTTACAGTACGAGATGTGTTATACGAATATTTTACAGATATTGGATCTTTCCGGGATTCCGTTACATGCGACGGACCGTACCGAGGATGACCCGATTGTAATCGGCGGCGGCCCGTGTGCCTACAATCCGGAGCCTTTGGCAGACTTTTTTGACTTTTTCTATATCGGGGAAGGCGAAACGGTTTATTACGAAATTTTGGACAAATATAAGGCACACAAGGCGAAAGGCGGCACGAGAAAGGAATTTCTGGAAATTGTTGCCGATATTGAAGGTATGTATGTACCGCAGTTTTATGATGTAACCTACAATGCGGACGGTACACTGGCTTCTTTTGAACCGAATAATATCCACGCAAAGAAAAAAATACGCAAGCAGGTAGAAATGGAGCTTTCCGATACCTTCTACCCGGAAAAACCGCTGGTTCCGTTTATCCGTGCTATTCAGGACCGTGTAGTACTGGAAATTCAGCGGGGGTGTATCAGAGGGTGCCGCTTCTGTCAGGCAGGCATGCTGTACCGGCCGATTCGGGAACGCAACGTATCGTTTTTAAAAGAACTGGCAACAAAAATGCTGCATTCCACCGGACATGAGGAGATTTCCCTGTCCTCTTTAAGCTCCAGTGATTATTCCTGCTTAAAGGAGCTTGTCTATTACCTGATTGATACGTTCCAGAACGACGGTGTAAACATTTCCCTGCCGTCTCTTAGAATTGATGCCTTTGCACTGGATGTTATGAGCAAGGTGCAGGATATTACAAAATCCAGCCTTACCTTCGCTCCGGAGGCAGGGAGCCAGCGGATGCGTGATGTCATTAATAAGGGCTTAACCGAAGAGGTTATTTTAGACGGTGCCACTGAAGCCTTTAAAGGTGGCTGGAATAAGGTAAAGCTGTATTTCATGCTTGGTCTTCCGGGTGAACAAACGGAAGATATTCGTGCCATTGCAGAGCTTAGTAATGCCATTGCAAAGGCTTATTATGACACGATACCGAAATCCGAACGAAAGGGGAAGGTACAGATTACAACCAGTACCTCCTTCTTTGTGCCGAAGCCGTTTACCCCGTTCCAGTGGGTACGCATGGCAACGGCAAACGAATTTGTAGAAGCCAGAAAGTTACTTTCTTCCGCCATTAAAGAACAATTAAACGCAAAGAGTATCAAATACAACTGGCACGATACCGATGTAACGATGTTAGAAGGCGTATTTGCCCGTGGGGACAGACGCTGTGCGGCTCTTTTGGAGGGTGCTTACAGGGACGGGTGTCTCTTTGATTCCTGGTCCGAATATTTTAGAAATGATATTTGGATGAAGCAGTTTGAAAAAAACGGACTCTCTTTAGAGTTTTATACCTCAAGAGAGCGGGAAAAGGACGAGCTTTTCCCGTGGGATTTCATTGATGCAGGTATTTCAAAGAATTTCTTATACAGAGAGTACGAAAAGAGCAGGCAGGGCATTGTGACCCCGAATTGCCGTAAAGGCTGTGCAGGCTGTGGTGCGGCGCAGTTCCATGGCGGTGTATGCTACGAGCCGCGAAACGAAGCAGGAGAGAGTATTCCGACGGAAGCTCTGATTCCGGACTGTTAAAATGGAGGAGAAAGTATGAATGTCAGAATACGTTTTGCAAAATACGGTGCAGTGAAATTTATCGGTCATCTGGATGTCATGCGCTATTTCCAGAAAGCTGTCCGCAGAGCCGGACTGAAAATTGCTTACTCTCAAGGCTTTCACCCGCATCAGATTATGTCCTTTGCGTCACCGCTCGGTGTCGGTATCACCAGTGAGGGCGAATATATGGATATGGAACTGACTGCAGAATATTCCCCGAGGGAAATCGTGGAACGCTTAAACGAAACCATGGCAGACGGCTTTTCGGTGCTTTCCTGCAGAATCCTTCCGGAGCCTTTAAACGGCAGAAAAAGAGAAACCGCCATGTCTTTGGTAACGGCGGCGGATTACCTTGTTTTTGAGAAGCAAAACAGCGAATGTAAATTCCCGCAAAGCGGTAAAGAGTTACGCTCGGAGTGGTGCAGGTTTTACGGTCAGAAAAGTATTCCGGTTGTGAAGAAGGTGAAAAAATCAAATACGGAGACTACCGTTGATTTAAAACCTTTTTTATTCGGAAGCGGATGCCTTGAAACAGCAGACTCTGAAATGCTTGCAGGTGTTTTGCCGCACACCGCGGGTCCGGATTATTACGAGCTTGAAACAATCCCTGACTTTGCCGGAGAGTTGAAAGAATTTTACAAGGAGAAGGATTGTTTTTATGTGCCGCTCCGTGTGTCTGCCGGAAGTGCGGATAATATTAAGCCGGAGCTTGTGATGGAGGCATTTGCACGCTTTTTAGGCTTTGAAAAAGACGATTCCCTGCACTGGCAGATTCACAGACTGGATATGTATACCGGGGAAGCACCGGATTTTAAGCGTTTGTAGTTTATTTTTAGGAGAGATAGAATGCGTTTGGTTGTTACTAAGAGGGAGTGTTATGTGTATTCCGTGCTGTTTGATGAGAAAAACGAACCGGTTGAGTTTTATGCCGAACCTGCGGATACGCCGTCCAGACTGGGTAATATTTATCTTGGTCATGTGAACAATATTGTAAAGAATATAGACGCGGCTTTTATTGAAATAGAAGAAGGATGTATGTGCTATTGTTCTTTAAAGGAGAAGACCTCCTACCTGTTCGGTTCCCATGCAAACAGTGACAGACTTTGTATGGGAGATTATGTCCTTGTACAGGTGGAAAAGGAAAATATTAAAACAAAGCAGCCCTCCGTGACCGGAAAGCTACAGTTGACGGGGAAATATCTGGTGTTGGTACACGGAATGAAGGGAGTGCGTATTTCCAACAGAATCAGACAAAAAGAGGAAATTGATAGGCTAAAAGTCCTATTTTCTAATTGTGAAAATGAGAATTACGGACTAATCATCAGGACCAATGCACTACAAATGTCGAATGAACAGTTAAAAGCGGAAGAAGCACGCCTGGCTTCCTTGTACCGTCAAATTATAACAACCGGCGTGCATAAAACGAAGGGCAGTCTGCTTTATAAGAGCTTTCCGTGGTATATTGATTTACTCAGAGATTTGCCTGCGTCGGAACTCACCGAGGTTGTAACGGATAATAAAGATATTTTTGCTACATTTTCCGACTATACCGAACAGTTTCAACCGGAGGATACAAAGAAGCTTCGTTTATACAAGGATGAAAACCTCCCTCTGGCAGCATTGTATTCCCTGCAAAGGCTGGAGAAAGAAGCACTTTCGAAGCATGTCTGGTTAAAATCCGGTGCCTCTATTGTGATTGAGCCGACAGAAACCCTGACGGTCATCGATGTCAATACCGGAAAGGCAATTAACGGCAGGAAAGCGGGAGATGAGGTCTTTTATAAGATTAACGAGGAAGCAGCAAGGGAGTGTATGCGCCAGCTTCGTCTGCGGAATCTGTCCGGTATGATTCTGATTGATTTCATCAATATGGAATCCGATGTATATAACGAAAAACTGATGAACCTTCTGAAGGAGCTTGCGGCAAAGGACAGAATACCGGTAAATGTGGTGGATATGACAGGACTCAGACTGGTGGAGCTGACGAGAAAGAAGGTTAAGAAACCATTGCATGAGATGTTATCCTAATTTTATGTCGTTTTTTTCGTTAATGCGATGTTTGCCTTTTATATTCATGCGCATTTTGCACAAAAATGTTTTGTGAAAGATTTAACACTGACATTTTCAACCTTTTCATGTTATAATTATTATCAAAAAAGAGTTGATGTAAGCGCCTTTCCTTTTTTCAGGGGAACAGGCGTTTACATTTCCCCAAAAACAGATGATTATGTTTGGATACGGATATGGAGGTTGAAAAAATGTTCAAAAAAGGTGAATATGTAGTTTGTGGAAACAACGGGATTTGCAGGGTTACAGACATTACAACCCTAAATATGGCAAGTACTCCGAAGGATCGCCTGTATTACATTTTAAAGCCGGTGTATGCGGAGTCCAGTACCGTCTACATTCCGGTAGACAACCATAAGGTTGCGCTTCGTGCCGCACTTTCGGCAGAAGAAGCTCACGCATTGATTAACAGGATTCCGTCCTTAGACCTTGTCTGGGTGGAAAATGAAAAACAACGGGAGCTTACATATAAGGAATACCTGAAGCAAAATACCTGTGAGGATTATGTGCGTATCATCAAGACGTTATATCTTCGTAAGCAGGCACGCTTGTCCAAGGGGCAAAAGATTATCGGCTTAGACGAGCGTTACTTAAAACTGGCAGAAGATTTCTTGTACGGAGAGCTTGCGGTTGCACTCGGAATTCCGAAACAGAAGGTAGAGGACTACATTCGTGAGACAGTGGAAAAACAGGGCGTTCCTGTGAAGTAAAATAGCAGCTATTTCTGCAATGCCTTATAACGCTCCGGATTCCATGAATATTTGCCACGGGCTGTCAGCTCGTCTTCCGTCAGCATAAAGTGGTTACTAATGCCACCGCGGTCTGCGGTCGGGTCGCAATAGTAGCCCACTCCGTCCAGAACCACATAATTCCACATATGATATTCTCCGCTGCATACGCCGGAAACCGTATAATTTTCAACCCCAAGCATTGTCAGAAGCATTTCAAAGGCCTGGGCATAGCCGCCGCAGATTGCCAGACCGTCTTTTAATGCACCAAGAGCAACGGTCGATTCGTATGGCATACTGTTACGGTCTGTATAATAGCGGAAGTCATAGGCAGTATTTTGGGTAAGGTAGGAGTAGGCGGCCTTTATCTTTTCCTGTGTTGTCATCCCATCGGTCACGACCGACGAAAGCACTTCTCCGCATAACACAAAGCTTTCGTTAATTGCGTCAACGCATTCAGACAGAGTTTTCCCTACAGGCGGCGTGGCAATAATCTCAGTACAGTCTTTATTCGGCGTATATCTAATCCAGCCGTAGCCGGCCTGCGAAAGAGCACTCCAAATATCATCAACCGCAAGCGTTGCATTCGTAATAGCAATCGGAAGCCGTTCCGTGCCGTTATTCATGCTCTGCGCCATAACAACTACATCATGCAGGGAACCGACAATATGGCTTCCGGAAGGAACACCGTTATCATAGGCACCCATCTTATACGGCATATAGGAGAAACTGCATACTGCCGTATCCTCTGCAACAGAAACCGTAACATCATAGGTATATTTCAATTCCGGATGCTCCGACAAAACGGAAGAGTAGACATTTTTTATATCAATTTCTATCCCATAGGTCCAAACTATATCACTTACATCTAGTATCACCTCCGATGCCAGTTTAGTCATAGCCTCCAAAAAGAGGCTTCGGATTTCCTCTAAGGTATGTACCTCTGACGGAGAAGGCACTTCGGTCGGAGTCTCAACGGGAATAGCCGGAGTTGGAGAGAGCGTTACTTCCGGAGTCACTTCCGGAATATTACCCGTTGCCGGAGCTTCCGGTGCTTCCAAGGTAGGAACGGACTGTGTCACTTCGTCAGCCGGGAGCTTTGTTCCGGTAGAAGGCGTATTATCGGAAACGCCGGAACAGGCCGTCAAAGAAAGCATTCCTATCGTAAGCAGCAGTGTAATATTTTTTTATTCATAGCGGTTATCCTCTTTTTCTCATTTCTGTTCTTTACAAATAAGTCTGTCGAATGGTAAGCTGAACAAACCATATAATCAGACTGTAGCACAGGGAACATACAATGTCAATTCTAAAGGGAAATAAAACATTTCAGGTACTTGTATAATTGTATACAATTTATGATTGACATTTCATTCGCGCAGGATTATAATAAAGCCATCTTTTTTAGGAGGATAACGGTTATGAAAATAAGAATTGCAATTGCAGGTTACGGTAATCTTGGTCGCGGTGTAGAAAATGCAGTAAGCGCTTCACCGGATTGTGAGCTGGTGGCTTTATTTACAAGACGTGACCCGGCAAGCATCACAACGCGTACCGGAGTTCCGGTTTACGCGATGGAAGATGCGGTTAAGATGCAGGATAAAATAGATGTTATGATATTATGTGGCGGCAGTGCCAATGATTTGCCGGTACAGACACCGGAGCTTGCAAAGTATTTTAATGTCATCGACAGCTTTGATACCCATGCACGTATTCCGGAGCATTTTGCAAATGTGGATGCAGCAAGTAAGGAAGCAAAGAAGGTCAGCGTGATTTCCGTCGGCTGGGACCCGGGTATGTTTTCCCTGAACCGTTGCTACGGTCAGGCAATTCTGCCAAATGGTCATGACTATACGTTCTGGGGCAAGGGCGTAAGCCAGGGTCATTCCGATGCTATCCGCCGTATTCCTGGAGTTAAGGATGCAAAGCAGTACACGATTCCGGTAGATTCCGCGCTTGCAAGCGTGCGTGCAGGAGAAAATCCGGAGCTTACCACCCGTGAAAAGCATACCAGAGAATGCTTCGTCGTAGCGGAAGAGGGCGCAGACCTTGCCGCAATCGAGCAGGCAATCGTTACCATGCCGAATTATTTTGCAGACTATGATACCACGGTACATTTTATTACCGAGGAGGAGCTTGCGCGTGACCACAGCGGCATTCCGCACGGCGGTATGGTGTTCCGTTCCGGCACCACCGGCGCTGCAAATGAGTATAACAACGTTATCGAGTACCGTTTACAGCTTGACTCAAATCCGGAATTTACCGCAAGTGTCCTGACCGCATATGCAAGAGCAGCATACCGCCTTGCAAAGGAAGGCCAGTACGGCTGTAAGACCGTGCTTGATATCGCACCGGCTTATCTTCATCCGCAGAGTCCGGAGGAGCTGAGAAAGAACCTGCTGTAACTTTAAGAATCAATATATAAATAATTGTTAGAAATAATCAGTCAACCAGAAATAAATTTAAATGAGTTTATTTCTGGTTGATTTTATGCTATGATATATTATTATGATAAGGCATCAAAAAGATAAAGCTTTCCTGCAGAATTATGATTGGGAATTTAACGGGCTATCCGTAAATAAAAAAAGTATTGTTTACACGGAGGAAATAAAATGGAATACTTAATTAACAAATTTGATTCTATAGTGAATTCTGAAAAGGATAAAGCAAAAGTAATCTATTCCGGCAATGGTATGACGATAGATTGTTTTCATTTAAAAAAATGTACAAGCCTAATGGAAAGTCTGGAACAACCTATTCGTAAAGAAGGGGAAAAGAAAACTATTTGTTATATTGTAGTAAAAGGATGTCTGGAATTTTGGTTAGGGGAGGAAAAGGTAACGATTCCTCAGGGCGGTTGCATAACAGTCATGCCGGAGGATAACTTTTCGATTTGGGCACTGGAGGATTCTGACCTTTTTGCAATTCATAATGACATTGAACCGGATTTTGACAACACTCCGAGCGAACTTGTAGAAGCAGTAAAGAAAGTAGAGTTGAAGGACAGTTATTTACAAGGCCATAACTATCGTGTAGGCAAATACTCTATGTTAATTATGCAAATAATGTGTCCGGAAAATGCAAACTACTCCTATTATTTATCTGCCGCATATCATGATGTTGGTAAGGTGGTTGTGCCGGAGCACATTTTGAATAAAACGGATAAGCTGACTGACAAAGAGTTTGAAGAAATCAAAAAACATCCGGCAGCCTCCTATGACATGTTAAAAATTTATCTAGGAAGCAAGAATGCCAACTACGCAAGATGGCATCATGAGAAATTAGACGGAAGTGGTTATCCGGACGGAATCAGTGGAGAGCAAATTCCTATAGAAAGTCGTATTATGGCGGTTGCAGACATCTTTGATGCATTAACAACAGCCCGTTGTTATCGAAAAGCTTTTAGTTTTGAAAAAGCCCTGGATATTATGAAATCAGATGTAGAAAAGGGCAAGCTCGATGGTAAAGCTTTCGAGGTTCTTCAAAAACTGGTTATCAACGGAAAAATAGTCGACGGTGTTGATAATCAAGTTAAAAATCAAAAAAAATAAATTACTAAAATGAAAAATAACGAAAAAGCTTCTTGACATTCCTACCGAACCATGTTATAGTAATCTAGTGTGCCGCACAACGAGGTTCAAGTTCTGTCCTTTTTTAAGAACAGACACCACAGTTGGCGAGTATTGTAAATAGGAGGTGCCATATGTACGCAATCATTGCAACAGGTGGTAAACAGTACAAAGTTGCCGAAGGCGACGTAATTAATGTTGAGAAGCTCGGCGTGGAAGCCGGTAATACGGTTACTTTTGACCGTGTGCTTGCTGTAAATAACGGTTCTCTTTCCGTAGGAAATCCGACCGTTGCCGGTGCAAGTGTATCCGCTACCGTAGTAGAGGAAGGCAAAGCAAAGAAGGTTATTGTTTATCGGTATAAGAGAAAGTCCGGATACCATAAGAAGAATGGTCACAGACAGGCTTACACCAAGGTTAAGATTGACAAGATTAACGCTTAAGTATTGTATCGTATGATTACAATTACATTTTATGCAAAAGAAATCGAGCAGAATGTCAAAGTCAATTTAGAGTCCGTTACCGGTTTTTCGTCCGAAGGACATGCAGGCTATGCGAAGCATGGCAAAGATATTGTATGTGCTGCGGTTTCGGCACTGGTAATGAACACCATGAATTCAATTCATTCCTTTACCTCGGATGTGTTTGATTACAGTGAGGATGAAAAGAAAGGGATGGTTGATTTCAGAATCGTTTCCGAACCGAGTCCTGAGACAACATTGCTTTTGAAATCTCTTGTTTTGGGATTACAGAGCATTCAGGAGGAGTACGGAGAGAAGTATTTACGTATTGTTTTTCAGAATTCATAAGGAGGTATAGGTCATGTTTAAGATGAACCTTCAGTTTTTCGCTCATAAAAAGGGTGTAGGTTCCACGAAGAACGGCAGAGATTCCGAGTCCAAGCGTCTCGGCGCTAAGCGTGCTGACGGTCAGTTCGTACTTGCCGGCAACATTCTTTACAGACAGCGTGGTACCAAGATTCATCCGGGTGTAAATGTAGGCCGCGGCGGCGATGATACATTATACGCACTGGTTGACGGTGTTTTAAAATTCGAGAGAAAGGGACGCGACAAGAAGCAGGCTTCCGTATATCCGGTTGATGCTGAATAAGTCCTGACTTAATGAGACACGATAAACCCTGAATTCTTTTTCGAAATGAATTTGGGGTTTTTTCGTATTTTTTGAAGGAGGCTTTATGTTTGCAGACAGAGCAGAAATCTATATACGTTCCGGCAAAGGCGGAGACGGCAGTGTCAGCTTCCGTCGAGAGCTTTTTGTGGCGGCAGGCGGTCCGAACGGCGGTGACGGCGGCAAAGGCGGAGATATTATTTTCGAGGTAGACGAAGGCTTAAATACGCTTGCCGATTACCGCTTTATCCGGAAATACTGCGCGGAAGACGGTGAAAACGGCGGAACCAACCGCTGTACCGGCAGAAACGGTGCCGATAAGATTTTAAAGGTGCCGGAAGGAACCGTAATCAAGGAAAAGGAAACCGGCAAGGTCATTACCGATATGTCCCATAAAAATCGCCGTGAGGTGATTTTAAAGGGCGGACGCGGCGGTAAAGGAAACCAGCATTACGCAACCGCTACCATGCAGGTGCCGAAGTATGCGCAGCCGGGTCAGGATGCGCAGGAATTAAATGTTATTTTGGAATTAAAGGTAATTGCTGATGTGGGTCTGATTGGCTTTCCGAATGTAGGAAAATCCACCTTTTTATCCCGTGTCACCAATGCAAAGCCGAAAATTGCAAACTACCATTTTACCACCTTAAATCCAAACCTCGGCGTAGTCGATATGGAAAACGGGAACGGTTTTGTCATTGCCGATATTCCGGGACTGATAGAGGGTGCTTCCGAGGGAATCGGACTCGGCCATGAATTTTTACGTCACGTGGAACGTACCCGTGTGCTGATTCATGTGGTCGATGTAGCATCTACGGAAGGCCGTGATCCGGTAGAGGATATTAAGACAATCAATGCAGAGCTTGCTGCCTATGATACAAATCTTGCGAAGAAACCTCAGATTATTGCCGCAAACAAAACAGATGTGATGCTCCCGGAGGAGGCCGAAGAGGCGGTTTCCCGCTTACGGGATGCCTTTGCCGGAGAAAATATCCCGGTATATTCTATCTCCGCAGTCAGCGGTAAAGGGGTAAAAGAACTTTTGTATGCCGTTGCGGAGCTGTTAAAGGAAACAAAAGAGGATCCGATTGTATTTGAGAGAGAATTCTCCTTAGCTACCTTAACGTTGCCGAACGAGCCGTATACCGTAGAGTATGATGAAGAGGAAAATATGTACGTGGTAGAAGGTCCTCGCATCGAAAAGATGCTCGGCTACACGAATATCGATTCCGAAAAGGGCTTTGAATTCTTCCAGAATTTCTTAAAGAACAACGGTATTCTGGATGAGCTGGAGGCAATGGGCATCAAGGACGGCGATACCGTGCGTATGTATGGTCTGCAATTTGATTATTATAAATAAATGAGGATAGTGTGAATATTATGACAACAAAACAAAGAGCATATTTAAAAGGACTTGCCATGAACATGGACCCGATTTTCCAAATCGGAAAAGGGGGACTTACCACAGAGTATCTGGACAGCGTGGAAGAAGCATTGGAGGCAAGAGAGCTGATTAAGATTTCGGTCTTAAAGAACTGTATGGACGAGCCGAAGGAGCTTGCATATGCCATTGCGGAAAATACCGATTCCGAGGTAGTACAGGTCATCGGGAAAAAGATTGTACTGTATCGTGAGGCAAGACAGCCGGAAAAAAGAAAAATCGTTCTCCCGAAGTAGGGAAAAATTTTCTATCGTTAGCCGTGTTATCGGAGTTTCCTGAAAATACGCGGCAGAATGGAGCTACTATGAAGAAAATCGGAATTCTCGGCGGAACCTTTAACCCGATTCATAACGGCCATTTAGCCCTTGCTTCGGCAGCAATGGAGCAGTACGGTCTGGAGGAAGTGTGGCTGATGCCGTCAAAGCTGCCGCCGCACAAATCGCATTTTGCCATGCTTTCGGAGGAACACCGTCTTACCATGACGCAGCTTGCGGCAAAGACGAATGAAAAATTTCGTGTTTCCGATTTTGAACTTGCGCGCGAAGGACTGACCTATACCTCAGATACGTTGGAGCTTTTAAAGGAAGAATATCCGGAGATACATTTTTATTTTATTATCGGCGGTGATTCTTTGGTAAATTTCTTAAGCTGGTGGCGGCCGGAACGGATTTTAGAGTTGGCTACACTACTCGCGGCAGGCAGGACAGGATATGAGGCGGAGCAGGTAGAAAAAGCTACAAGTGACTTACGTGAGAGGTTTCCAGAGGCAGAAATCGGAACGGTAGAATTATCCGATTACCCGATTTCATCGAACGAAATCAGAGAAGCGTTTTTTACCGGAGAACCGGAGCGGGTAAAGCAGTTTTTGCCGGACCGCGTATATGCATATATACAAGAACACCGGTTATTCTCTAAGGTAACATTTTCGGAGCTGGATGCCGAAATGCAGAGAGTATTACCAAGGAAGCGATACCTCCATTCCGTAGCGGTGGCACATCTTGCGGCAGCATATGCCGTATCGTCAGGCTATGCTCCGGAGCGTGCATTGATTGCGGGAATTCTTCACGACTGTGCAAAGGCGTATTCGGATGAGCAGTTGGTTTCGGATTGTGAGAAGTATTCTGTTCCGGTAACAGAGGTAGAGCGTCGCAACGGCTTTTTACTCCACGGGAAACTTGGAGCATATTACGCAAGAAAGCGGTATTTCATTACGGATGAAGAAATTCTTTCCGCGATTTCCTATCATACCACGGGGCGTCCGGGAATGACCGATTTAGAAAAAGTCGTGTTTCTTGCGGACTATCTGGAGCCGTTCCGTACCCAGCCGACAACACCGGATTTAAACGAAATCAGGCGAATTGCATTTCAGGATATCGATAAAGCAGTCTATCTGGCATTAAAAAATACACTTCGATATCTCGGTGAATCCGGACAGGAGATAGATATGACCACGGCGGATACCTATGAGGAATACCGGAAACGGTATGAAAAATAATGGCAGGCTTTGTATATTTAGGATAAACAGGAAAAAGTTTTAATTAATGCAGGAGGGAACCAAATGACCGACAGAGCAAAAGAAATTGTAAAAATCGCCTATAAGGCGTTAGATGATAAAAAAGCAGAGGATATCAAAATCATTGATATTTCCGATATTTCCGTAATTGCAGACTACTTTGTCATCGCAAACGGCACCAACTCCTCCCAGGTAGAGGCAATGGTAGACCAGGTGACAGAGGAGCTTGCAAAAATTAAGATTCATCCGGAGCGTGTGGAGGGGATTCGGTCCTCCGGCTGGATTCTGATGGACTTTAACGACGTTGTAATTCACATTTTCTCCAGAGAAGACCGTTTATTCTATGATTTGGAGCGTATCTGGAGAGACGGTAAGGCAGTAGCGCCGGAGAGCTTATAATGAGGTGATATGAATAATATATGGATTGAGGGCCTGCAGGGCTCCGGAAAATCAACGTTATTACAGGAAATCGTAAAACAGAATCCTGAACTTAAGGTATGTAAAGAGGGTGATTATTCCCCGGTGGAGCTTGCATGGTGTGCATGGCTTACAAAGGAGCAGTACCGGAGTGTATTGAAGCGTTATGATGCCATTACGGATGAAATCAGGGCAAATACTGTGCAGGAAGGGGCACACTTCATTGTTACCTACACACGGATTCTTACGGATATACCTGGCTTTCATAAGGATTTGGAGGCATATGAAATTTATAACGGGCGCAGACCTCTCTCCGAGGTAAAAGAAATAATTTTATCCCGTTATCATGCATTTCAGGGAGAAGGTTACGTGTTTGAATGCTCCTTTTTACAGAATCTCATCGAAGACCTGATACTATTTCATCAGCTAAATGATGACGAGATTCTGGAGTTGTACCGGGAGTTGTACAAAGCGGTTGCAGCAAAAAACTTCCGGTTACTGTACTTATACAGTGATGATATCAAATCCAATATCAAGGTGATTCAAAAGGAGCGTTCGGATACTCATGGTAATCCGGTGTGGTATCAGCTAATGATGGAATTTATCAGAAACTCGCCATACGGAAAGAAGCACGGTCTGGAAAGCTTCGAAAATTTGATTGCGCATTTAGAACATCGCCAGAAGCTGGAATTACGTATTTTAAAAGAAATCGTAGGAGAGGAGCATGCCGTAATTCTTCCTTCAAAGAAATGGACTTATGAAGAAATTGCGGAACGGATTCGATAAATCTTTTAAAGCAACTGCAAGTTGATTCAAAACTACGTTCAACCGTTGTTTGCTTTTTGCATTCTTTTTTGTTAGGATAGAGCTATGCAAAGAGAATTAAGAAAAGGAGGCGGTTGTATGAGCTTGGATTTATTTAAGGAGCGTCTTTCCGAGGCAAGGAAAGAAAAAGGAATGACTCAGGCAGAGCTTGCAAGAAGACTTGGTGTCACTGCCCAGGCAGTATCAAAATGGGAACGTGGAAACGCCTACCCGGATATCGAATTGTTGGATGGTATTTCCGAAATACTGGATTGTTCGCTGGATTATTTGTTTCAGTATGAAAAGGATAAAAGGTCTTATCTAAGACAGGACAGTCCGGAACATCGTGCCAAAATCGAAGCGGTAATGCTTAAAGATGCAATCGAACTACAATTCGGTTACGGATTGGTAGCTTTGTTTCTGGACGAAAAAGAGAAATCAATTATGTACATCCAGAATCTCAGAAAAGATATGGCAGCAAAGTACGGTTTCTGTATTCCGACAATACGTGTGGCAGATAACGCTGTCTGTGCACCGGAGGAATATAAATTCATGATTTACGGCGTGGAAGTAGCTTCCGGTACCGTATGTCCTGATAAGTATTTTGCGGTAAATAAAAGAGCCGAACAAGACGATGATGTGGAAGCAACGGAGCCGGTATGGAAATTACCCGGTGTCTGGACTACCGAGACAAAAGGGGCGGTGCATCCGGTACAGTTCATGATGATTCATCTGGAGCAGTGCATCATGGAGCACCTGCCTTCGTTGTTTCACTGCCAGATAGTCGCGGATATGGTGGAAAATGTTGAAAAGAAATATCCGAAAGTGGTTAAGGGGGTAGTTCCCGAACGGGTATCCCTTTCTTTTCTGAAACAGGTGCTTCTGATTCTTTTGTGTGATAAGCATTATGCGGTAAATCATCTGATTCGTATTATCGAAGTGCTGGATGAAATAACAGAGGAAAAACCTACGGCAGAAGAAGCGGCAGAACGGGTGGCAGCAGCTTTGGGAGAAGGGTATTGTTTTGATAAGATAAGGTGAGAAGCCTAAAGTATTCTGTTACAAGTCCATATAATTTGAGAATGCTTCTCTATAAAGATTCGGGTGTCAAAAGTCTCATGGACTGCAAGGCACTTGCCCTGTGTAAGTTTTTTTATTGGAATTCTACGGAGGATGATAGACTTTCTTATTACTCCATACTCTGGTCAGCAACGCTCGGACAGGACGTCCGAGCGAGGTCGCACGCGACAAGGATGTCGCGTAAGAACCGGTTGCGTCACTTTTACTCTTCGTATCGGAGTAATTAGAAAGACTTCATCCGGAGTCCATGACAAGAAAAAACTTACACAGGGCAAGTTCCGCTGTCATAAGTACCTTTTGACACCCGAATCCTATAAAAGGAAAATAGGGCTACCACACAATAAAAGTGGCAGCCCTAAGATTTCATTTTATTATCTCTTAATTTCCCGAATCATGGAATACTCATTCAGTAAGGTTCCGTCTTTTAAACGAATCGCATTCGGTCTGACACCTGTAATACGAAATCCCATTTTCTCATACAGGGCACGTGCACGGCTGTTTCCCTCGACAAATTCCAACTCAATCTGCAGAATATCCGGATTATTTTCTGCAATACGAATCATTTCCTCGAATAATTTCGTCCCGATGCCCTGATTCCAAAATTCACTTAAAAGAGCAATAGCTACACTTGCACGGTGTCTGGTTTTTATGCCTTTACTCCATGATATCTGGCAGTTTCCGGCGACCTTTCCCTCAACCAGACATACAAGCATTGCTTCATGATCGGAGGCATTTACCCGGTCAAAGAGTTCTTTTTCTCCTTCCGGAGTATATTTGCTGCATTCCTCCGGATAACGTAAAATAAAATCTGTTTCACCGGCTGAAATAAAGAGATACTCTAACATTCCCTTAATATCTTCATCTTTAGGACTGCGAATCAGTGCATTGCGACCATCCTTAAGCTGAAATCCAATGTCATGAATAATCATAAATAAACCTCTCACATACCTGATATAAGCACTGACTAACACAAATGTGTAAATGGCGGGAGAGAAGAACTCCCTAAAACACCCTGAACAAACCGATAACCTTACCGAGAATTTCAACTTCATTTACAATAATCGGGTCCATCGTATCATTTTCCGGCTGAAGACGATAGAAGCCGTCTTCCTTATAAAAGGTTTTAACCGTAACGGAATCCTCGATGAGAGCAACCACAAAGTCTCCGTTTCTTGCATAATTCTGCTTTTTCACAAGAATCTGGTCACCGTTAAAGATACCGGCATTAATCATACTGTCTCCCTTTACATGAAGCATAAAAGTCTCCGCATTCGGAAGATAGTCGGTCGGAATCGGGAAATAGGACTCGACATTTTCTACCGCAAGAATCGGCTGACCCGCAGTCACTGTACCGACTACCGGGATATATGCCATTTCACGACGTGTAATATTGAAATTATCGTCTACAATCTCAATCGCCCGCGGCTTTGCCGGGTCACGGCGGATATAGCCGTTCTTCTCCAGACTCTCTAAGTGAGCGTGAACAGAGGATGTAGACTTTAAATTAACCGCCTCGCAAATCTCACGGACCGCAGGCGGGTACCCCTTATTTAGGATGCGTTCTTTCATAAAATCTAAGATTTCCTGCTGCTTCGCAGTAATTTTACCATAACTCATGAGATACCTCCTCTTAACTGTGTCATCTGCCTTCGAGTATAGTATATCACACAGAACGCCCGTTTGTCAAACTTTTGTTCGAATTTTTTGCTTTTTTATATTGACAAACAGATGTTTGCATGCTATATTATAAACAGATGTTCGGGAAAATATGTTCTATTATTTAAAAGGAGGCCTGATTTTATGACCAGAGCAATAAATACGGAGAATGTCGAAGAATATCGTTCGTTCCGGCTGATTGCAGAGGAACGCCGCAAAAAGAAGCAGAAGACTTTTATACAGCACGCCATAGTCCTTATGGTCTGCATTTTATTACTGATACTTGGATTTGTTCTTTTCCTGCCTTCCGCAGAAGCAGGTGCCGAAAGTATGGTTTCCTATGAGAAGCGTATCGTTTCAGTTCAGGTCGTTCAGAATGACACACTTTGGAATATTGCAGAACGCTTTTATTGCAAAGAAAAAGAAAGTATCCCGGAGTTTGTCCGTTCCATCAAAAAAACAAATCATCTGGAAGGGGATACCATCTACCCGGATACTTACCTTGTCATTCAGTATTACGTGAAAAAGCCTCTGTAATATATGCCTTACTTTATCTTTTATATGTCTGTTCGTTTTTTCCATGCAGGTAATGTTCCATCCGTCACCGCATGAAACATACGCTCTTTTGAACCTTTGTATTCTTCGTTTAAAAATTTTACGAGCTTTTTTGCATCGGCACGTTTGGTATATCCGTCTGCCGGACAAGGGTTCTTTTTTACCGGAAGATTATACCTGTGCTGAAAACCGATAATATCCGCTTCCTCTACATAAATTAACGGCCGGATCAGCGTAATATCCGATCTGTCCAGATAGGTGACGGGAGAGAAGCAGTTATACCGTCCCTCATAGAGCAGTGATAGTAACATTGTCTCCACTACATCATCTTTATGATGTGCATAGGCTGATTTGTTGCACCCAAGCTCCTTTGCTTTGTCATTAAAAGCTCCTTTTCTCAGTTTTGCACACAGAGAGCACGGGTTACTTTCTTCACGTATTTTAAACACCACATCACTAATCTCGGTTTTCTGAATATAATATGGAACATCCAGTTCTTTGCAAAGCTCTTTGATTTCACTTAAATTAAAACCTTCGAAGCCTAAATCAACGGTAATGGCACATATTTCAAACGGATTCAGATAAAAGCGGCGTAATCCTGCAAGCGCATAAAGAAGAGTGAGGGAGTCTTTTCCTCCGGAAATCCCTATAGCAATCTTGTCTCCGGGCTGTATCATTTGATAATCATCAACCGCTTTTCTTGTATAGCTTAACAACTGTTGTAATTTCATATTCAATTCCTTTCCAATCTTTTCCATATGTTATAATATATAGTATTTTTTGCATGTTAACTATACCATATCATGCGTTTTTTGACAAGTTTTTTGTATCCTGTACAAATCTGACACACTTATAACACTTTTGTTTTTTAGAATAGTTTCGTACGAATGAAACAGAAACATACTTTCGGAAGGTGGTTATTTTTAGTGAAAAATACAAAACAATTACATAGAAAGAAATTTATTTTCAGATGTATATCCGGCGCTATTTTTTCCCTTTTATTTACTATCGGCGTTTTTGGTCATCAAAATATTTCAAAGGCAAGCGCAGCCATATTGCGCATAAAAAACCATGTAACAAATAAAACAACGAATTATACCGGAACGCAGGTTTTCTACAAGGTAAACGATGAGATAATTCAAACAGATTATCCGGGTATTATCTGCCCAAATGGAGCAGCTGTCGGTTCCTATCAGGAAATTTTTGAAGCAAAGCTCGGAACAACATCGGATTATACGGAAGGTAAAAATGACTTTACCATCACCTACGGTCCTTATTCCATTCAAATGACACTCGGTAAAACCGAAGCTCTTGTAAACGGTAAAAAGCAGACTATGCCAAATGCTCCGTATTTATATTCATTTCAAAACAAATCCGAAACCTATTTATACGTACCGACACGTTTTGTTGCCGAAACGCTTGGTTTTACATATTCATGGGACAGTGTTGCAGCCACAGCCTCTATCAGCCGTCAGAACATATTTTATGACGGAAAAGACAAAATAACATATACAGGAATCATTCCGACATTCTCAATTAACGGATGTGTGGTTTCCTCTAATAATTTTCCGGGCTATATACTAGAGGACGTTGCCTTTTTTGAAGCAGAAGACTATTTTAAAGATTCCGGAATGGCATCTTATGCTTATGCAGAAGGAAGCGGATTGATTTTATTAAAGAAGGGGGAGATTTTAGTACGACTTGTGTTGGACAGTCCGATTGCATATATCAATGACACTCCATATCTTCTGGATGCGGTTCCTCGTCTGATTACACCGCAAAATTCATCGGAGGCCAGGGTATATCTGCCGGCTAAATTCGTTGCAGAGGCACTTGGCTATCGTGTTATATATCAGGAAGCAACAGGCAATTTCGAGGTAACGGGTAGTCTGCCTGCGAAAGACAATCAGAACGCACCCCCTTCGGATGTATCAGGCACTGTTATACCTGATACCGCCTCATACGGAAAAATTTTATTTTCCCATGAGACAAACGAACAAATTATAGCCCATTTTAAAGAACAAGGCTACCACGTTCCTGCAGCGATTTCCGCATATTCCTGTTTAAATTCGGATGCGTTATATTTAAAAGGAATTGATTTTAATAATATTCGGATTACAGACAAAACGGATGTAATAGAAATTGAAGCGGCAATGTGCCGAAATCCGTTTGATAGAACTCCATATTATGACACCCGGAATTCTTATATAAACTATTGTTACATAGCAGGAACCGAATGTTTGAAAATTTTTATTTTCAAGACAAAAGAATTAAGTTATTATGCCTATCCTGCACCTGACGGTTGTGTAGTTCACTTTACGGATGCTTTGACAGAAGCTCGCGATAATTTAAAATTTATCGGCGTATCCGAGCCGAATAAAGAATTGGGTGACACCGAAATTTTTTCGGAAAGTGAAATATCACAGTCTCTGCCGGAGGCAGTCTTTTCCAGAAACCATTTTGTAATACGTCTTCCGGAAAATATTGCTCCAAATTCACTGGTTGATGTTGATGAATATGATAAAAACCGTTTCACAATCTCTATTCCGGGAAACCACATATCATTTTTGTCGGAACAGAAGGCCTATAATCCGGTAAAATCATTAAAAAACTTTCAAATAAACTATAATGCATCAAACAATGCAACTGTGATTACATTTAATACCACAAAGATTCAAGGGTATGCCATTACAGTAAATGGCGGATATCTTGCAATTAAAATTGCCGACCCTCCTGAAATCTATGATAAAATAGTTGTTCTTGATGCCGGGCATGGGGGAATCGACCCGGGTACAACCCGTGGAAATGTGTATGAGAAGAATATTAATTTCAATGTTATAAATCAGTACGTAAAAGAATATTTTTCAAATTCTGATATTAAAATATATTACACACGTACAACGGATACGAAGATCGCACTGCAGACCCGTGCTGACTTTGCTGCCTTGGTGGGAGCGGATTTTTTCATCAGCTTTCACGTAAATGCCCACTCAAATTCGGCGGTAAACGGTACAAGCGTATATTATTCGGCTTCAAACAATCAACCAAACAGTTCAGGACTAAAAAGCTCTGTTTTGGCAAATACTCTCGTGAATTATCTGTCTAAAGCATGGGGCACTAAAAACCGCGGTATTATATCCGAGAAATTCGTAGTTGTTCACAATAATTCCGTTCCTGCAGTTTTGGTGGAATGCGGATTTATTACAAATGATGTTGATTTTGCAAAAATCAAGGATTCCTCATACCAAAAGAAGGCTGCCAAGGCTATTTTTGATGCGGTAAACGAGATTTTTGAACAATATCCGACACGAAGATGAGTAGTAATTCTGTCTTGAATGACTTGCCGGCCGGATTATCTACAATTTTATAATAATAAACAGTTATCAAATGGGAGGATTTCATATGAATATGAAACATTTTAAACGTTTTTTATCTTTGTTTGTGTTTTCAATAATAACAATATTTACGCTGTCTTCTGGGAAAGATATGCCCGCCTCTGCAGCTTCCCTTCATATTTCTGCCGAATATGAGAAAGAAAAACTTACAAATTCCTTAGAAGTAAAATTATCCATCGACAGTTCTTCCGAACTGACGATGTTGAAATATGCTTATGCCAGGGTACCGAAAAGCATTTACTTTACAATTAATGAAAGAAAAGGTACCGCAATCACCAAAAACGAAAAAGGGGAATATTCCTTTTTTATCAAAAAAAACGGTTATGTCTCTGTCATTGCTATTAATAAAGCAGGGGAGGAAGCACTCCTGGTATTTAAAGTCACAAATATAGACACAGAAGCTCCGGAAATCTCCATATCCGCTGTAGAGGAAACGGGAACCGGCTCTTATTCGGTGGATATCAAAGCAACAGATGATATGTCGGATAATATTTCTGTCCGCTATGTACAGGGAGCATATGCTTCACCTACCGATAAAGTATGGAAGAAAGCGGAAGAGTTCTTCAATCAAAAGGAGCTTTCCTTAGAGGAAGGGAAATATACATTTCTTGTAACCGATGAAGCAGGCAATACCTATGTTACTATCCGCCGTTTTGGAAAATCCGATGAAACCGACAAAGAATTTCGTGCAGTCTGGATCGCTTATCTTGAATTTAAATCTACCGGTTATACGAAAGAAGAATTTCAGACACATATTGAAACTATGTTTAACGAAGTATGTGCTATGAATATGAATGCAGTCGTTGTTCATGTCAGACCTTTCGGTGATGCAATGTATCGTTCCGATTATTTTCCTTGGTCACGCTATGTGTCCGGAGTTCAGGGAAAAGACCCCGGATTTGACCCTCTGGAAATAATGGTGGAGGAAGCACATGCAAGAGGACTTGAATTCCATGCATGGATTAATCCATATCGAATCACATCCTCATCAACTAATGTATTAGATTTAAGCATTGATAATCCGGCCAGAATATATCGTACCGACAATTCTACAAAGAATGATCGCAATGTGCTTGCCTACGGCGGTAAATTGTACTATAATCCGGCCTCACCGAAAGTCCAAACACTTCTTGTAAACGGTATAAAAGAAATTGTTAAAAACTATGATGTAGACGGTATTCATTTTGATGACTACTTTTATCCGGCGCTTGGTAAAAATTTCACAACCAATTTTGATGCACCGGAATACGAATCCTATAAAAAGAAACAAATTGCAAAAGGAAAATCATATATGACAATCGCCGACTGGCGGCGTGAAAATGTTAATACATTAATACGCAATATCTATGCTGCAATAAAAGAGATTAATCCGAACACCGTATTCGGTATCAGTCCGGGTGGATTTATCGATGCATTAAAAGCAGATGATAAATATTATGTGGACTTTGAAACGTGGCTTGGGCATGACGGGTATATTGATTATTTATGTCCGCAGCTGTATTGGAGCAATCAACACAGTATTTATCCGTTTAACGATTTATTAGACCGTTTTATCGCTGCAGCAAAAAATCCGGATGTAAAGTTATATGTAGGTATTCCCGCATATAAAGCCGGAATCAAAACAGAAGGTACGGATTGGTATAAAAACTCAAATGTACTCAGTGATATGATACGTTATTCAAGGAATACAAACAATGTAGACGGCTTTATTTTATTCAGCTATAACTACCTGATTTCAAAACGGAATTTTTCGGCAATTAGAAATTTAATGCTTGAATTCAAATAATCCCCATCCCAAATTGCGTTAAACTATGGTTTAGCGCAATTTGGGATATACTGCTCTGTAGGTATTTTCGCAGAAAATTTCACATAAATGGAGGAATTATGATGGAACAAAGAACCTATCATGAACAGACTGCAATTAAAAACACAAAACGTCTTCGCGAACTGATTGCTGATTTGCCACCATATGTTGCGACGTTTTTCCGCGGAATCGAACCGGTAACAGCATCCCGTACACGCATTGCCTATGCATTTGATTTGCATGTGTTCTTTGAATTTCTGTCTGCAACAAACCCGTTATGTCAGGGGAAGCCGCTAAAAGAAATCGGCTTTGATATACTAACCGAATTAACCCCTATGGATATCGAAGAATATCTGGAATATCTGAAGCTTTATACAAACCGCGAAGGAAAAGAGATTACAAATAATGAACGTGGCATTAAGCGAAAATTATCATCCCTACGTACCTTTTACCGATACTTTCACTCCAATCGTATGATAACCGAAAATCCAACCCTACAGGTAACAATGCCGAAAATTCATGACAAAAATATTATCCGGTTTGAACCAAACGAAGCCGCAGATTTTCTTGATCAGGTTGAAAGCGGTACCAGACTTACAAAACAGCAACAGATACGCCATGAATCAAGCAAGATAAGAGACCTTGCCATCACAACACTACTGCTTGGTACAGGTATTCGTGTGTCGGAATGTGTCGGGATTGATATTAATGATATTGATTTCTCCAGTGACCGGATTAACATTGTCCGCAAAGGCGGGTATGAATCCTTTGTTTACTTTGGGGATGAGGTCAGAGAAGCTCTGCTCTCCTATTTGCAGGAACGCAAACAGCTTGTACCGAAGGAAGGACATGAAAATGCCTTTTTCCTCTCGAACCGCATGCAGCGCATCAGTGTCCGTAATGTAGAAGTACTTGTCAAAAAATACGCGGGAGTTGTAACAACCGTAAAGAAAATAACACCACACAAATTGCGTAGCACTTACGGTACTGAGCTTTACAAAGAAACCGGGGACATTTATTTAGTAGCCGATGTCCTCGGTCACAAAGATGTAAACACTACCCGCAAGCACTACGCAGATATTGAGGAAGAAAGACGACGCAGTGCCAAAAATGCTGTAACACTACGCGAAAAAAAATAATGAAAAAATCAAGCTTATGTACGGCGTATGCCGTGAAACGGTTACATTTTATAATCACTGACGATACGTTCCAACTCCATGATATCTGTCGGTGTTAATAATTGATTTTTTAAATACTCCACTAAAAAGTTATTTAATGAACCGTTATATACTTTATCCAACAATGCCTTGGTTTCTATATTTTGTACTGTTCTTTTAGAAATCAACGCCCTGCATATAAATCCCGGATCCTCTCTGCGAACCGCCCCCTTCTCAATCAAACGGTTAATCACAGTATATGTAGTATTCTTTTCCCAACCGACATATTCCTTAATAATCTTAGCAATGTCCTTTGCAGCCAAAACTTTGTTGGACCAAAGCAGCTCCATAATATTTAATTCACCTTCATGTAATCGTATATCACCCATGAAATTAACCCCTTTACACCTAATTCTACACTTGTAAGAATAAAACAATCTCCCCCAATGTGTCCCAAACAATACATTCAGGATGACGGTGTAGATTAATTCTACCATATTAGAATTGAAAAATCAAGTAAAAATCTCATAATTTGTCAAAAAAAGTTTTTTCACTATTTTATGCAAAAAACAGCATAGTACGGAATTTGCTTCAAGACAGATGTAGAATAGAAATTTTCAAACCCAAATCGATAATACCTTTGCTCTTGCATATTCCCTTTGACAGCATAATAGGATGCAATGCTTTTCGCCTTTCCTGTCAAGGAAGTTCTAAGTTCTACAGGTGTCTCAATCCCGTTCTTGCTTAAAATAAAATCAACCTTTGCCTGCGCTTTTGACTCCCAAAAATGGATTGGATTCGTAAAATTGGATTCAAGTGTCTGCATAACATAATTCTCCAATAAAGCTTTCCGTATTTCGGCATTTTCTTCTCCGGTAAATGATGAATACAGCATTCCCACATCCGGAAAATACAATTTGAAATGTGTTTCATTGCCCTGTTCATTTAAGCGCAGAACCATTCCGCTTTGCTCCAATGCAAGAATGCTGTCTTTATAAAGAGCATATGTGACACCTTTTCTGATTAAATTAAAGCGAAACTTCTTGTTTTCACGTTTTAATTGTTCGGGAATCACACGTATAATTTGTAAAGCCTTTCCTGCTTCTCTCTCACCACAAATTGCTTCTGTTACCGCCCGCATTCGATTCTTTAGTGTACAATGAACTTCCCCCACATTATAAACAGACTTGGATGAGATATATTCGTTTACAGCTCCCGGCATTCCTCCTACAATCAGATATTCCTCAAATAATGCCAAAAGCTCCTGATGTACAATATCGGGAACCGGCTTTAATGTTTGAAAATGTGCTTGTATTATATCTACATACCAGTCATTTCCCACTGCAGATAAAAATTCATCAAAGCATAACGGAAAAATCCGGCATACACGAAACTGTTTCTGCATTTCCGATGACGGTAAAATCCCCGAAATACAGATTACCGGAAGTGTTTTGCAATGTTTCATCGCATTCATCAAAACAGGACAATAAGAAATCTCATCAAAAATTATAACAAGTTCAGTAAGTATTTCTTCATCCATCTGAAAAAAATCGGCAATGGCTGCGGATACAGATACTCCGGAAAGTATCTTTTCACAAAAAAAACGCTCTGCAATGCTATTTAACTCAAAATTAACGTATAAATACTGGGGATAATAGGCTAATGCAAATTCAATTGCAAGATAGGTTTTCCCTGTTCCCTTTGTTCCGGTTAATAAAAACGGAACCGGTGTCTTTTGCTCTCTCCATTGAACTAATTCATTTATTGCATTCCGCTTCATAATACACCAAAATCCTTTTCCTGCTTTACACTTTAATCAAAAAATCCATTTTAACCAAACTGATTACGAAACTTTTGTATCAATTCATAAAAATACTGCGGTAGGTCGGAGGAAAATTCCATATATTCTCCGGTTGTCGGGTGTGTAAATCCGAGTACACCGGCATGCAGCGTTTGTCCGGTTAATTGGAACGGATCTTTTTTAGGCCCATAGATTGTATCCCCCAAAAGAGGATGCCCAAGACTTGACATATGCACACGGATTTGGTGTGTTCTGCCCGTCTCTAATTGACAGACAATGTGAGAATACTTAGTTCCAAACTGTTCCACAACACGATAATTAGTTACAGCGTACTTTCCTCTTACCGGATTCACCATCATTTTCATCCGTTCCTCCGGATTTCTGCTTATCAGTGATTCAATTCTTCCTTCCGGTTCCTTAAAGACTCCATAAACAAGAGCATCGTAACGTCTGGTAATTGAATGCTCTTTAAACTGTTCGGCAAGTCCTCTGTGTGCTACATCATTTTTACATGCTACAATGATTCCGGTAGTATCCTTATCTATGCGGTGCACAATTCCCGGACGCAATATCCCGTTTATTCCGGAAAGAGAACCGTTACAATGATAAAGCAGTCCATTTACGAGAGTTCCCGTAAAATGGCCTGCTGCCGGGTGGACAACCAACCCCTTCGGTTTGTCAACGACAATCAAATCGTCATCCTCATAAATTATCTTTAACGGAATATCTTCAGCCTCTACTTCCAGACCTTCCGGAGCAGGAATTAAAACCTTTACCTCATCACCGACCTTTACAAAGTCTTTACATCTCCCGGTATTCCCGTTAATCCATGCTCCCCCGCTCTCAATTAATTTCTGAACGTATGAGCGTGAAACTGCCGGATGATTCACTGCAATACACTTATCCAGACGAAGTCCGGCATCTGATTCCTGAACTACGAACTTGATTTCTTCCATTTTTTAAAATCCTCGTCCTTATAATAAAAAATCCATAATACACACATCAAGATTGCACCACAGGTCACCCCGATATCCGCCACATTAAATACCGGGAAATTAATCAAGTCAAAGGAAAACATATCGGTTACTTTTCCAAACACAATGCGGTCGATACTGTTTCCGATGCCACCTGCTATAATAAGCGTAAGAGTGAATCTCATCGGCCGCATTCTTCTTTCCTTCGGAAGCAGAAAATAAATAGCAATAAATGCAATCATGCCTGCTACGGAAAAAATAGTCAGTACCGATGTGTATTTGTTAAATATTCCAAAAGACGCACCAGTATTATATATCAGGCGGAGTGAAAAAACATCCTTCCATAAAATAATCGGTGCATTTGCCAAATCAGCTCTTGCCCATGATTTTGTTACCTGATCCGCTACAAGTATAAAAATAAATAAAAGCGCATGAAAAAGACAATCACGCAAAAAAGTTTTCCGTTCCATTTACACACTCTCCACTTTTATATAATAGATTGAAATGCCGTCCAGATTTCTTCATCCGACACTTCGGAATCCAGAAAAGCTTCACCGATGTTTTTCAAAAGTACGAACTTAATTTTTGCTCCGTCGGCCTTTTTATCATGATGACAGACAGACAATAATGTTTCCTTATTAAGATATGAAACCTTCGTTTTCATACCATAAGAAATAATCAGCTCCTTTATTTCATCAGCTTCTTCTCTGGAAAGAGTATTACGCAGCACAGAAAGCTCTGCTGCGGCAATCATGCCGACGGAAACACATTCACCGTGCAACAAAGAAAAATCATTCAGTTTTTCTACTGCATGTCCGATTGTATGTCCAAAATTAAGCAATGCACGTTCTCCCTTTTCCTTCGGATCGCGCTCCACTACATCACGTTTTATACAAAGACTCCGATAAATCATAGAACGGAGTGTCTCAGGCTCCTTTGCAAGAATATGATTTACATTTTCTTTCAAAAACACATGGTATAACTTATCAAGAATAAAACCATGCTTTATCACCTCACCCATACCGGCTAAAAATTCACGTTCCGGAAGCGTCTTTAGTGCAGCTACGTTAATATAAACGGCCGACGGCTGATAAAAAGCGCCTATCATATTCTTATAAGCCTTAAAATCCACCCCTGTTTTACCGCCTATAGAAGAATCCACCATCGAAAGCAGACTGGTCGGCAAACCAATAAAACGAATTCCACGCAAATATGTTGCCGCAACAAAGCCTGTCAAATCTCCGGTCACACCACCGCCGAGGGCAAGTAAAACATCATTTCTGTCAAAAGATGCGGTAATCAGGAACTCATAAAGAGCTGCTACCGTATCCAGATTCTTAGAGGATTCTCCCGCCGGAAACGAAAATAAGACGCAGAAAAAGCCTTCCTTTTCAAGAAGACTGCTTACCTCTCTGCCATAAAGTGCTGCCACTGTGGAATCACTTACAATGCAAATCTTCCTCCCTTTTACCTGAAGAGAATTTAACATTGGAATAATCCCGTCAAAGGATTCTTCCAATACAATCCGATATAACGGCGCATTATCCGCGCCGTTGACAATAAGTTCATCCATCATAGTATTATTCCTCATCTAAATTAATAATTTCAATATCATCCCCTGACAAAGAATCCAAAGGATTTTCCGGCATCTGTCCTTTTGTATCCTTGTAAATTCCAACCGGTGTTTCCACAGAATCCGGCATATTTTCAAACATGGAAAGCTGATCCAGATTTACTGAAAAGCTCTGGCTGTCCAAAAGCTCCGTCTGGGCAGCAACAAGACTTTTAAATCTTGCCTTGTACATATCATACTGACGAACCAGTTCTATCGTCTGCTTACGAATCTGTTCCAATTCCTGCTTTGCGTCCGCTAAAATCACATTTGCCTTGGATACAGCCTCCTGCTCGATTAAAAGGGCATTCTTCATTGCGTTTCCTTTGGTCTCTTCTGCGGTACGTTCTGCCAGCACCAACGCCTTTTGTAACGTCTTTTCTATTGTTTTGTAATACTGCAGCCCTTCATTTAACACATTCATTCTGTCATGCATTTCCATTTTTTCGCGATAAAGAGCTTCATAGCTTTCAAGAAGTTCCGACATAAAATTATCGACATCCTTCTTGTCATACCCCAGACCGCCTGATTTAAAAGCTTTGTTTTGAATTTCAATCGGTGTAATCATACTGCTTCCTTTCTCTATTTGTAACGTTCCAATACAACTGCAATGCGCCCTTTTTTTGTAAGGCCGCCGATTTCCTTTAATTTTACTTTTCCGTATCCGCGAAAAGATATGATATCCTGTTCCTTTACAATTACGGAGGGTGACGTAATCTCACGTCCGTTTATGAACCCCTTTCCTCCCGAAATTGCAGCTACCGCACTGCTTCTGGATACGCCAAAGGCTGCGGCTGCAACTGCATCTATTCGATTTGCGGAAACTGTCCTTTGTATAACCTGAAACTCTTTTGTAAATTCCGTTTCTTCCGCCTGTGCAATTTTGCACACTACATTGGTATGCCTAATCTGAAGTAACTGACCGACCAGAAAATCGGCAATATGTTCGGCACAAAGTACATATGCTTCCTTTCCCTTGACATAGATATCGCCAATAACAGCCCGCTCTAAACCAAGTCCCAATACACTGCCAAGTACATCCCGGTGTGAAAACTCCTCAGCAAACTTAATATTTTTCGGAATAATCCGTATTCCGCAAATCGGAAACATTTCCGGGCTTATCGTCACCTGTTCGGGGGCAATACAAAGCATCCGGCGCTCTGCATCGGCAATTCCGCCATAAAACATATAGTTGGAACCGCTTAACATCGTTTTTGACGCTTCAATCTCACTTAAGTTTAAAAAATCGGTAAATTCGGTTTGAAAAGAAAATTCCGCACGCTTTCGCAACTCGGCAATTCTCTTTTTAAGTAAAAGTTCTTCCATACAATCCTGCTTTATTGATTCAATGTAGGTACTTCGAATCCGTTCTGTTCAACATAAGAAAGATAATCTCCCGAAATGTCAACATTCTCCGGAGAAATAATGAAAATCAGATTGGAAATCTGATGAATTTTTCCGTTTAATGAATATACTGCCCCGGAAATGAAATCCATAATACGCTGCGCAAGTGCCAAATCGATTCCTTCCAGATTTACCACGGTAGCACGTTCATCCACCAGCATATCACAAATATCCTGTGAGTCATCGAAACGGGTCGGTTTCATAATGCTGACCTCCAATGACCTTGACGCAGATGCGGAACGAAGAGGTACGACTCTTCCCGAAGCGGCACTTCGTTCCGTTCGCATGGTACGTTCCTTCCTGTTCTCGGAATAGTCGTAGTCAAATTTTTCTTCTTCCGAAGTCTTCTGAGGTTTCATTGTCTTTGCAGGAACCGGAGTAACTCTGGCAGCTTCCTTTCTAAACGCCGGAACCTCTTCCGTCGCAGCTTCCGGTGTAAAGCGCTCTGTCTTCTTCTTTTCTTTCCGATGGGAGAGTTCCGAATCGAAATCATCAAAATCATCGAAGTCATCTTCGTCTGTTACATTCATTTTATTCAGAATTCGTTCTAAAAAGTTACCCATATGATATCTCCTTTTATTACTTATGCGGATAAACACGATGACCGAAAATACCGGTGCCTACACGAACTAATGTGGCGCCCTCTTCCACCGCAACTTCAAAATCACCCGTCATCCCCATGGACAACACATCCATAGCTATATTATCAATGTTTTTAGAATTGATGTCAACCATTAATTGCTTCATTTTTTTGAAATAGACCCTATTTTCTTCCGCCTGCTCCGTATAAGGTGCCACTGTCATAAGTCCCCGTACCTTTATGTGGGAAAAATGTACCAGTTCTCTCAGAAGCTCCTCTAATTTTTCCGGGGCAATCCCATGCTTGGAAGCCTCTCCCGAAATATTCACTTCCAATAAAATGTCAGAGACAATTCCCCTTTTCTCAGAGGCTTCATCAATCGCTTCCGCGAGATGTAAAGAATCCACGGAGTGAATCAATACGGTTTTTCCCACAACATACTTTAACTTATTCGTCTGTAAAGCACCAATCATATGCCAGTGAAGCGGTTCTTTAATGACGGCCTGTTTATCCCTCAACTCCTGAGGTTTGTTTTCCCCAAACTCCTTTAGTCCGCACGCCATAGCTTCTCTGATGGCTTCCACCGGCATTGTTTTGCTGACTGCAATCAGTGTAACCTCATCCGGATTTCTTCCCGCACGTATACAGGCAGCAGATATCCTTTCTGTAATCTCGGACACTGCAGCACTGATCTTAGTTGTTTCCTGCATCTCTATTCTCCTTCTATCAATATTACATCATTTGTAACAGCAGATACATCCAATATAATATGGTCATAAAGCGCTACTCCTCCGGCAAGTCCCGATTGTACAAGAATATAATCCTCTACATCCGTCAGGCGCTTAATCCTCTTAAAGACCGCATACCCCCTATTCATATTGTACACACCTTCCAAATTTGTCAGGAAGGAATACAGCATAGCCCGTTCCGGCTCCGACTCTGTACCCTCGGAATTAATATACCGGTCAGAATCTATAACTTCCGCTGCTACATAATAATAGCCGTTTTCATAAAACAAAGGCGTAATTTCATGATAATCCAACTTGATTTCTCCGGACTCCGGATCAAAAACCTCCATGCTGATGCCGACGCTTCCTTTCTCTCCGCCTCCCTGCATAATAAAACGTTCGGGAATCTGATAAACCTCCTTTTCAAGAATAGAGGTTGCCGGAATTTTCAAGCCTTCCTTTGCCGCAAGAAACAGTGTCACATCCAGAAACCGTTCGCTCAGATATTCTGTTCCGTACCGATCCATCTCAACTAACAGATAAGAGGCCCTCCCTATACGCATTACCTCATACGGCCTGTTATACTTAACCGGGTCTCCCGCTATCTGAAACGATACGGAATCCCCCTCTTTTTTCAGGCGTTCCAGACAATCATCCGTTACCTTAATTACAAGCTCCCAATCTTCCTGCGGAATCAGTTTATAAGCAAAACTGTCCGTTGCGGAAATTCCGGATGGTTTACGGTATTCAGGTACCGTTCGTTTTTCCTCGGTAAACTCTTCTCCCGTAAGCTGTTCCTTCGTATAGCCGTCGTATAAATCGGAATAATAGGAAATCACGCCGCTCTGGGAGGAATGGACTGTCAGAAAATTGCCGGATGCATTTGTATTTTGTTCCGACAGTGCATCCAACATAGAAACATCACGGTATCGCAGATAATCCGAAAGAAAATCTTCCCGTAGCTTATAACTGTCCGAATAAGTGACGTCAGAATATTTCGCACAAAAGTCACGGATATTACTCTTTAGACGAACAACATCATTCGTAGACAAAACGGAATTTTCCTCGTTCAAATCAAGCAAATTCTGTAAATCGGACGTATCGTTTATCGAATATACAGCGGAATCTTTTGCAATCCTTGCACCTTCCCTGTAATAGAAATTTAAATACCCTGCCTGCTGTGTACGATAAACAGTCTCCGTACGTAAAATCATTGCAACCGCTTTTTCTTCACTTCCTGCACTTCCTGCCTGCACCTCATATACCGAAAGATGAGGTGATGTAAAATATCGATAAATATTAATCGATAGCAAAATCAATACACCAAAGGCTACTACCAATCCGATATTAACTTCACGCCTGGTATGAAACTTAACAATCTTCTTTTCATTTGACATACCGAGCTCCCCCTCCTTTCCAGTAAAATAACGTCAGAGCCGTTTCAATATAGCGTACTGCTAATTCGTTGAAGCGGCTATTTTCATCAGATCTACCATCTTACCGTAAAGCACCTCATATGTCGGAGCATGAAATACTTCCGCAATATATAAATCTCCCTTTTCATCTTTAAAATAAAGTATAAGGCAACATCCCGCCGCATTTGTTGTTCCGGTTTTTCCGCCTATAATTTCAATTCCTTCCGGCACCTGAAATTTTCCGCTAAAAAAAAGATTTGTACTTTCAAAGGTTTTGGTTTTCGCATTTCCCTTTGCATCCGTATAATTCACCTCACAGGATGACATGGAAATTGTAGACAAAAATTTATTATAGTGGATTAATTCATTCATAACTAAATAAATATCATATGCCGTAGTAAAATGCTCTTTATCATGCAGTCCATGAGGATTCACAAAATGGGTATCGACCGCTCCTAATTTTTGTGCTTCCTCATTCATTAACTCCACAAAAGCATCCACAGAACCGGAAACATGCTCAGCAATGGCTATTCCGGCATCGTTTCCGCTGCAGATTAGTAATGCCGAAAGCAAATCTCCCAGCATAACGGTATCTCCCTCTTCAAAACCACATACCACAGCTCCGGGAATACCGATATGAGAGGCGTTATAACTGAATGTAACATTTTCGCTCAGATTACAATATTTCAATGTAACCAATGTAGTCAGTAACTTTGTTGTACTTGCCGGATAAATCCGTTCCGTAATCCGATACTCCTGTAAAATTTTATTATCGGACACTCCATAGACCCCATAAACATAATCCTGAGATTCGGTTTCCGCCGTATCCCCCGAAGGAATACAGACCTCCGATGCACGACCGGACAAAAAATCAGCATTTTTGTCATTTCCCACATCAAAATATTCAAAAGAATCGGAACCGATATAAGATAAAGGAAGGTATTCCTCATTACGTTCCACATTGCCGCATCCGGTGCAAAACAAAGCAAATAACAATCCGACGGCTGCTATTCCTGTTTTGTTTTGTTTCATTTGTTCACATCCTTTGAATGCTAATTTTTATATAGCTCTCTCCAATCCAGATCTCCCCGCTCCAATCCTTTTACAAGAAGCTCCGCCGTAGCAAGATTTGTTGCCAGAGGAATATTATGTGTATCACATAATATAAATACATTATTTACATCAGGCTCATGAGACTTCGGTGTCAAAGGATCACGCAAAAAGATTACCATATCCATATCATTATGCTCGATTTGTGCACCCATTTGCTGCTCTCCGCCTAACGGCCCGGCAAGATACTTATGAACGGAAAGATTCGTCGCTTCTTCAACAAGCCTTCCCGTCGTACCGGTAGCATAAAGAGTATGCCGACTTAAAATTCCCTTGTAAGCGATACAAAAATTCTGCATTAATTTCTTTTTCGCATCATGTGCAATCAACCCAATATTCATAGTTCCCCCTTCTTCGGTATAACGCCAAAATCAAGGTCAATCTGATTTTTTTCCTTCTTTTTCACAATACCGATATTTAAAACAATACCAATACCTATCATGTTACACATAAGTGAGCTTAAGCCGTAACTCACGAACGGAAGCGGTATTCCGGTGTTCGGTAATAACATGGTAACCACCCCGATATTGACAAATGCCTGAAAAATATAGATTGTGCCGATTCCCAGTGCAAGCAGCCTGCCGAGGTAATCCGGTGCTTTCTTTGCAATAATAAAGCATTGAAAGGATATCATTAAAATAATAATCACGATTGCACAGGACCCAAGAAATCCGAATGCTTCCGCCATTCCCGAAAAAATAAAGTCGCTTTCCACAACCGGAATATTCTTTGCACCGAGCACGCCGTCTCCGGAAAAAATCTTTCCTGTAAGGCCTCCGGAAGCAATCGCCGTAACGGAATTATCCTGTTGCCATAATAAGTCCGAGTGGCTTTCCGGATGTAATAAGGATAATATTCTTGACTGCTGACTATCCGACAACAACACTTGAAAATCCTGCTGTACATACCAAAACAATCCTGCCGCAACCGGTATAGCCACGGCCACAATCGGAAGCAGCAGCTTATACGTAATACCTGAAGCAAAAATAACTACGACAAGGCTGACACAGATTACTATGGTTGTCGAAAGATCCGGCTGTATAAACACCAATCCTACCGGAAGTGCAAGCATAAGTACCGCCAGAAGTAAAATATATCCCTGCTTGATTCGGTTCATCAGACAGTTAAGCATTGTTGCAAGACAAATCACAAGCACAATTTTTGTGAGTTCAGACACCTGAAATTCAAATCTTTTATTCGCCTCATTCGGAATGCCAATCCAACGGTTAACACCACCTCGTGCAACATTGAAGTAGTCCACATATTTTACGATATATAATAACACAAAGTTTACAATATACATCAAAGCGGAAAACTTACACACAAAATGGTAATCAAACATTGATACAAATATCGCAAGAATCACGCCGCCAATCAGCCCTTTAATCTGTCTTGGCACCATGTCAAAATCCTCTCCCTGCACCTTAGACAGTACATAAATACCGGCGGTGCAAAGGAGAATTATCATCAGTAACACTGACCAGCGGTATTTTTTTAAATCATACCGTTCCCATACCTTAAACATGAAACACCCTCTTAATTCTTTGAACGCATATCCTTAATCGGAATATTTGCAAAAATCGCAGGCACAGAACCGTTGTCCGTATCCGACTGGGTCTGTTTTATCTGGATATCCAGTCCCTGCATATCAATCTCAATATATTTGGATATTACCGCAATAATATCATTCTTCATCTGTTCCATTATTTCCGGTGAACATCCCGCACGGTCGGAAACCAGAACCAGCTTCAAACGGTCTTTTGCTACGGAACCGGATGTTTTATTTTTACTAAAGAAATCAAATAGACTCATATTTTCTTCCCTCCGTTAGTTTTTCTTGAAAAGACGACTGAATAAACCACCTTTACCTGCCAAATCAAGGAACGGCACCTCTTCACCATCCACACGTTTACAGATATTCATGTATGCCCTGCCCGCAAGTGTGCTGTTTCCAACCAAAGGAGCACCCTGGTTAGTAGAAATAACTATGTTCTCGTCATCAGGAACAACACCGATTAAAGGAATCGCAAGAATCTCAACAACATCTTCACTGGACATCATATCGCCACGCTTTACCATATCCATACGCAGACGATTTACGATTAAATGAATCTGCTTAATTTCATTTGCTTCCAAAAGTCCGATAATACGGTCTGCATCTCTGACTGCCGAAACCTCAGGTGTCGTTACCACAAGGGCACGGTCAGCTCCCGCAATGGCATTATGGAAGCCCTGCTCGATTCCTGCCGGACAGTCAATAATAACATAATCAAACTCTTCCTTTAACTGGTCTGTCAATTTCTTCATCTGTTCCGGTGTAACTGCCGTTTTATCCCTTGTCTGTGCGGAAGGAAGTAAGTAGAAATTATTATATCCCTTCACCTTTATGAAAGCCTGATTAATTTTGCAGGTGCCTTCGATTACATCAACCAGATTATATACAATACGGTTCTCCAGACCCATAACAACGTCCAGATTTCTCAGACCGATATCCGTGTCAATCAACACCACTTTCTTCTCTAATTTTGCAAGACCGGTGCCGACATTTGCCGTGGTAGTCGTTTTTCCGACACCGCCTTTTCCTGATGTTACTACAATTACTTCGCCCATTCGTTCATATCCTCCGATTTTTATAATTTTATATCATTTAAAACCGTTCTGGAAACCGGTTCAATAAATATATTATCCCCCGACCGAAATGCAATTTTCGGTTCCTTGTTTTTTTCCTTTTCCCGCTTCCAAAGCATTTTCCCAACCTTATCCGGTGCTCTTGCTATCGTATCGGCAATCCTGATTTGGACAGGATCTAACTCCAAAGCCAGAACAAATGCATTCTGATTGCCTCCCGCTCCGGCATATACGTTTCCTAAAAGTGTTCCTAAAACAATAATATTGCCCTTTGACGTAACGGTTGCTCCCTGATTCACATCACCTATAATAATGATACTCGTTTCTGTTTCAAGAACCTGTCCCGAACGCAGATTTCCCTTGTAAAACTGTCCGTTTGAGCTATCTAACGCCTGCAGCCGTTCCTCCAGCGAACGTTTATGCATTTCCTCAGCTTCACTGTTATGTTCGATAATACACACAATATGAACCTCCGAATTTTCTGCAATAACGTCCAAAAGCTGCCTTTGCTCCTCATCCGTAAGATGCTTCCCCTCAAACGAAATCGCCATTTTGGCATTTCCGAAAAACCTTGCAGACTCCTTAAACTTCTCCTGCATCTCGGCGGAAATCACCGAAAACTCTGCCTGTTCATCAATAAATACGGAAAAGCCATATGTGGTTCCTTTAATTACCACTGCATTACTCATAATTTCTCCTCCGATTATTCCTCTGCAATCTTATCATAATTACTATCATAGGTATTTGAATGATAATAAAAATCATACACCGTATAACCGAAATCAACAGCATTTCCCGAAGAGTAGCCGTTTGGAATTACCACCGTTACCGCAATTTCCGGATTCTCATACGGAGCATAGGAAACAAACAAGACATGACTCGGTTTCGTATCCGACACCTGCGCCGTACCGGACTTTCCCGCCGCATGAAAGCCCAAATCTTCATACTGGCGTCCGGTAGAATCACTGCTGTTTAATACAAGATACATACCTTTTTGTACCTGCTCCCACTCTGCACCCGAAAACTCCGTAATCTGATTAAAAAACGTTGCGGAATTGTTTGTTACAAGCAGCTCTTTTGCATCGGTAATCTTATCAATTAACGTCAGATTATAACAGGTTCCGCGGTTACCGAGCGTAGTTGCGTACCGTGCAATCTGTGACGGTGTAAAGCTGTGAAAATATCCGATTGCCGCACGCACGGCATCCTGCGTCGCAATCTGCGGTTCTAATTCCGATACCTCAATGCCGGACTTAGCACCTAAACCGAATTTCTCCGCATATTTTGTCAGTTTCGCAATTCCGAGGGAATCGCTGTACTGTCCGTTAAAATCCTCCGCAAGCCGGTATCCCACTTCAAAGTAAAAATAGTTGCAGGAGTGATAAATTGCCTTCGGTACATCAATTTTACCATGTTTACGAGGATAATACCAGCACTTTGGTGAAGGATCTACCTTTGTAAACTCGCCAAGGTCATCAATCTTCTCATAAAGTCCCAGCACATTCTCTCCGTATCCCGCAAAGCTTGTAATCATCTTAAACGTAGAACCGGTTGTGGTTTTCGAATTTGTAACGCGGCTGGAAAGCGGATTTGACTTGTCAGCCAACAGCTTTGAATAATACTCCCAGTCGATTTTATTTGCAAGCTTGTTGTTATCATAACTCGGATAAGTCACCTGTACCAAAACATCACCGTTATTAACATCGGTTATAATGAGCGAGCCTCCGCATGGCTCCAATGCCAGCTGTGCGGGAGTGATTTCTACATTCCCGATTTTTTCCCTGATAAAGGAATATGCGGAAACGGAACCACTGCTCAAAGCACGATAGTCTGTTTCATTGTAAGCTATTACAGACTGGTCAAACAGTAACAGACAAATTTCTTTTCCGGAAAGCTCCTTCTGAAAAATCATGTTACGGAGCAGTTTTTTTGTGAAAACCACATCCTCCTGCAGCATGCGAACTATTTCATCCAGAAGAATTTCATAGATTTCGTCGGTTACATAATAAGTAGCTATTCCCAGTTTTTCTAAATCAACCCAGTTCCGGTTGATTGCGTAAGTCAGAAACTCACACAAGCTGATTCTATTATTTTTATAGTCAAGGTACATCTGATCCGTTTTATCTATACCGGAATCAGGAAGAATGCCTGTCCCTGCCGAAGTAACCTTATTATACACATAATCCATATATTCCGCCATTTCCTCGGACATATTCTCATTTGTAGTTTTACTTCCGTAGGAAAGATACTCCGTCAGGCGGTCTAACACCGTCCGGAACTTCGTTTTAAATTTCTGATATACACGCAGCTCGTTTTCGCTTGCATCCTCAGGAGGTGTACTTCCGAAAATCCTGCCGACATTAAGCACATTATTGGAAAACAAAGCATCATATACCTCATAAACCGGAATCAGAATATCATCCGCTGATTCTCCCTTTGTTCCGTAATCCAGTTGATCCGTCATCTGCTCCAGCAAAATACCCGCAAGCTTCTTTTCGAGTAAATAATAATATGCCTTCTGCATTTCCGCATCAATCGTCAGATAAAGATTATTTCCGGCCTGCGGTTCTGTTATCACTTCGGTATTCACGATACGGTAATTCTCGTCAAGTGTAAGCTGCTCCACACCCTTCGTACCATTTAACACATCTTCAAATGTTTTTTCAAGGCCGGTCTTTCCGATTACGTCCGTTGCCGAAAAAATTTCTTCCTCGGCATTGTATGCTTCAAGCTCCTCTTCCGTAATTCTTCCGGTATAGCCGATGATATGAGCAAAATACTCGCTGTAATTATAAACCCGTTTTGTCTGCATCACAACAGAAATTCCCGGAAGATGTGCACTGTTTTCCTTTAATGCCGCAATCAGAGTATCCGAAATACCGGTTGCCAGTGTGATCTGAGAATATTTCGGCCACAAAGTAAAAATAGCGTACCGGACCGACATAATTTGTAAAGCATCCTCCAATGAATATTCATCCGAAATGCCGTACATGGCACCAAACTTTAAATTACCGTAGCGCAGCAGGGAAAACAACTCCTCCGCACTCATTTCCCGTTCTTCCTCGGTCAGCTTGTCAATCGACTGCTTTCCTAACGCATTTTTAATAAAGCGAAGCCTTGCCGTCCCTTCTACGGAGTATTCCAGAATGTCGGATTCACCCTGTACAATATAAAACTCCGGCTCCAGTTCCACATTTTCTCTTTTTAAAATCTGAATCAGCTGATAAATCATTGCATTTTTCTTATCGTTTGTATTCAGCAGCGGACTGTCTTCCAATATTACGGAATAGGAAAGCTCATTATATGCTAACACCCTTCCGTTTCTATCATAAATCATGCCTCTGGTGCTGTTAGTCTGACGCTCACGTGTCAGCCTGTATTCTTCTTCTGCCGCAACCTGTTCCGCCTCTAATATTTGAATTCGATACAACTGAAATATTAATATACCGGCAAGAACGATATAAAACAGCGCAATCGGAATCAGACGCGATGAAAACCATTCCTTCAATTTACTCCAGACGAAATAAAACAAAACTACTCCTCCTTCTCCACCAGCCGTAAAATCAGCCGGTGCAGTCCATGGAACAACGGATAAAACACTACCGCCGCAAGAACCGTATATACCATACGCGGAAGAATCAGATGAAGAAAATAATATCCGAATTCTGTTCTGCTGCGTAGCAGAAAATGAGCAACATAATAAGAAAAGGAATATAAAAACTCTCCCGCTATCATCATAAGTATCGGAACCATGTAATCCCGTTCATCGTAAATCTTTTTTGAAAACCCGGCCAGATAGCCGATACATAAGTAAAACAAAGCGCACAAGCCCACCATTTCCCCAAAACAGGCATCCGTAAGTAACCCGGCAGCAAGCCCGGTAAACATTCCTGCGATGCGTCCTCTGGTATAAGCAACCGTAATAATCAGAATCAACAGCAGATCCGGAACAACTCCTGCCATAGAAATTGCGGGCATTACCGTACTTTGCAGTAAAAAGCAAACTATAAGCTGTAATAAAACAAGAACAACGCGAATCAATTCCTACGTTCCTTTCCTACAAGATTATTTAAAATCATAGGCTTCTTTTAATTCCGTAATAATCAGAACTTCATCCAGCCGTTCAAAGTCAACCGCCGGAATCAGATATGCGGACTTTGTCATATTACTGGAATCTATACTGATATCCCGAATATATCCGATCAAAATACCCTGCAGATATTTGTCACTGATATGAGAAGTAACAATTTCTGAGTCCTCCTTAAACGCAGCATCCATGGAAATCATCTCAACACGGATCAGACCGCTTTCCTTCATCAGTTTCAAATCCCCCGCTATAATACAGGTATCACGGGATTCTATGGACATTCCGCTCACATGACTGTTATCGTCGATAATGGAACGTACTCTCGACCAGTTAGTTCCGGTTTCCGACACAATACCGACCAGACCGTTACCGGCTAAAACATTCATCCCGACAGCTATACCGTCTCTGCTCCCTTTATCTATAATAAAGTTATAAAACCAGTTGTTAGTATCGCTTGCAATAATTCTGGCTGCCACCTTTTCATAATCCGTATACTTTGCATCCAGCTCATATAAGTTACGCAATTCATTTAACTCATACTTATCCTGTGTAAGCTGCTGATTGGCAACCTTTAATTCTTTGATTGTTTCTTTCAGCTGCTCATTTTCCGCACGTAACTTTTTCACATCACGAAAATCCTGCAGCTTATCGGAAATTCCACGCCCAACCTTATTTATACCGCGTTGCATCGGCGAAATAATATTACCGGCTGCTGTCTTTACACCGGAAAAGCGTTCGGGAAAACGATAGGATACAAACATCAGCACAATACAAAGAACTATGCAGAATATCAAAAAATACTTCGGATTCGGCTCAAAACTCGTCCGTTTTCTCCTTCTGCGGCGTTTCATGGATTATCAACCTCCGTTTGCCATCTTATCCAAAGTCAGTCGTAAGTCACTGTATTTCGCATTTTCTAAAATTCTGCCGAGTCCTACGACAACCGTATTCGCAGAATTATCACAAATATGGATATCCAACTCCGTCTCCTTTGCAAACAACTTGTCCAGATCCTTTATATTTGCGGAACCTCCTGTCAGATAAATACCCGTATCCAAAATATCGGACGCTATCTCCGGAGGCGTTTTCTCCAAAATAATTTTTACCGCATCAACAATAGAATGAAGGTGTTCCTCCACTGCCTCGTAAACAAACGCGGAATCCACCTCCGCTTCCGTCGGGAGTCCTGTCATAACATCACGGCCGAAGACACGGAGTGTTTTAACGGTTTCCGGAGGCAGCGCACAGGCTAACTCCTTTTTAATTAATTCTGCCGTCTTATTGCCGATAATTAAATTATATCTCTTCTTTACACTGGTAATAATTGTCTCGTCAAGACGTGTTCCTCCGATATCAACCTTTTTGCTGTTTACGATACCGCCCAGTGCCATTACCGCAATCTCTGTAGTCTCCGCTCCGATATCCACTACCATAATACCGTTTGCCGTCATAACCTCAAGCCCCGCACCGATGGCATTGGCAACAGGCTTATGCACGGCACGCACCTTATCCTTTTTCGGTTTTGCGGAAGAACTCCAAAGCAAATCATAGAAAGCACGGCATTCCACTTCACTGATATCGCTCGGAACCGCTACAATAAACTCTGCTCCGTTCATCTTGCCGTGCTTGTCCGCAAGTCCGGAAAACGCGGTATTTAAAAGAGCAAGCATATTTGCAAAATCCGCAACAACACCATATTTTACCGGAAACGTCACCTCAAAATTGTCCGGTGTACGGCCATACATTTCAAAAGCCTCGTTCCCGATTGCCTTTACCGCACCGTCACAGATTGCAACAGCATTCTTCTCATCAAAAATAATGCCTTCATTCTTTTTATAAATCTTTAGCACACTGGTGCCGAAATCTATTCCAAAAACCTTTGATGACAACTTAATAATCTCCCTTCGCATAGTATTTCTATATTTTATCATAGTGTACCACTTTTTCCTATTTATTTCAATCATTTATTTGTCCTATATTTTGACAAAACTTATTGCAAGAAGCCCTTTTCCATCATGCTCAGGTAACAGTTATCCCCGATAATGATATGATCCCGCAGCATAATTCCGACAATCTCACAGGCTTCCGCAAGCCGCCTCGTCACTGAAATATCCGCATCACTCGGCGTCGGGATTCCACTTGGATGGTTATGTAATACTACAATAAATACTGCCTCATAACGAAGTGCGATACTAAGGACTTCTCTGGGTTCTAACACTGCCATATTCACAGTTCCCCTTGAAATGACCGTATCTCCTATTTTTCGCCCCTTTGTATCTAACATCAAAAGAATGATTTCCTCCGTCCGGCAATGACGAAGCCGCCCCATATACGCATCAGCAATACTCTGAGGTGAATGAAAAAAATCTTTCCGGTCACAATCGGACAGCTGCATCCGTTTTGCCAGCTCTGCCACACAACAAAGCTGAATCGCCTTCACCTTACCGATTCCTTTCAACTTTTGAAGTTCCTGTTGGGAATAATAATGCAGGGCAGAAAGCCCCTTCTTTGCTCCCGGACGGTTTAAGACACGAACTGCCAGATCCACCGCACGCTCATTTCTTGTACCGGAACGGATGATGACCGCCAAAAGCTCCGCATCCGATAATGCCTCCGGACCGGAACGCTCACACTTTTCATACGGACGCTCCGACTCCGGAAGTTCTTTTTGTGTTAAAAATTGATTCATAGTCCTCCTTTTCCTGCGAAAAGGAACCGAAATCAGAGTTTTCTGTAAATCAGGAATGCAATGACAACACCCAGAATGCTTGCAATGGAAATCTTAATGGATAATCCGAATGTAACGGAAATCACGCCGAGATTCAACACAAGCGCACCGTTTCCGGCATCACTTCCGATTCCGAAGGTCATTCCGTAATCAAGCCATGACAGCCATGAAATATCCTTTGTTAAAATTCCTAAGAAGCTGCCTATGACAACACCGCATAACATCAAAAGCAGTAAAACCCATGCTCTTCCGGTTTTCATAAAAATCCCTCTTTTCTATTAATTCTCCCGTATTAATTGTAGCATAAAGTACAGGCATATACAAACCCTTTTTGCAACAAATTTGCGTTTTACCGTAAAATCAGGCCTTTTTCAAACAGCTTCTGCACAGAATTCATAATTCCGAATTTTGCATGATACCAGGTAAGTCCTCCCTGGAAATAGACCGTATACGGTTCCGTTACAGGTCCGTCTGCGGAAAGCTCGATAGATGCTCCCTGAATAAAAGCACCCGCCGCCATAATGACCTCATCATGATACCCCGGCATTGCCCACGGCTCCGGCACCACATAGCTGTCCACCGGTGCAGCCTCCTGAATACCGTGACAAAAGGCAAGCATTGCCTCCCTGCTGTTTAAGGTAACCGCCTGAATAATGTCGTAGCGCTCCTCTTTTCCCTTCGGAACGACCGGAAAGCCAAGCTTTTCGTAAATATTTGCGGCATAAATTGCCCCCTTCAATGCGCCGGCAACGACCGTCGGAGCCATGAAAAGTCCCTGGAAGAAGGAACGGTTCAGTCCGAGACTTGCACCTACCTCCTTGCCGAGTCCCGGTGCCGTTAAACGATAGGCACAATTATCCACGTATTCCTTTTTCCCTACAATATAACCGCCGATTGGAGCCAGTCCGCCGCCCGGGTTTTTAATCAGAGAACCGACACAAAGGTCTGCCCCTACATCCGTCGGCTCAATGACCTCTACAAACTCACCGTAGCAGTTATCTACCATACAGATAACATCCGGCTTAATATGCTTGATGAAAGAAATCAGCACTCCGATTCTGCCCACAGACAGGGTTGGTCTGGTCTGGTAACCTTTGGAACGCTGAATTGCAATCAGTTTTGTTCTTTCGTTAATTGCTTTTGTAATATTGTCAAAGTCAAAATTCCCGTTTGGTAATAAATCTACCTGCTTATAAGTAATTCCATATTCTGCCAGAGAACCCTTACACTCTCTGATACCGATAACACCCTCTAACGTATCATACGGCTTGCCTACCGGGGACAAAATCTCATCTCCGGGACGAAGGTTTGCAGAAAGAGCCACCGTCAGTGCATGCGTACCGGATACTAAATTCGGACGCACCAAAGCACTCTCTGTGTTGAAAACGGACGCATATACATCCTCCAGCGTATCTCTGCCGATATCGTCGTAGCCATAGCCCGTAGAATCGTTAAAATGCGCATCGGATACCTTGTTTTTCCGCATTGCTGCCAGCACCTTCAGCTGATTATATTCCGCTACCTCATCAATCGCCTGAAAACGGTCCTTTAAGGATTCCTCCACCTCATTGCACAAATCAAACACCTTATCGTTGATTTTGCAGTCCTTGTACATCAGTCTTAAATAATCGTTCATGATAAAATCTCCTATATGTATTCATATATTTTTTATGTAAACAAAGTATTCTTTATCGCTTTATTCATGTTTTCCGTTATAATAATCTGTCCGATTTCGCTATGAAGCCTCTCACCAAAAGAAGTCACCTCGGCATAGTATAACATTACGAAAGATTCTTGTCCATTAAAAAAATATCAAAGCAATCAGTTTAATTTGAAACGTAGACATCCCGAAACCAACTCTCTTAGTTCCTTTTCCTGTATAGGTTCCCCTCTTAACAATAAACCAAATCTCTATCTGATTTCAGTAAACTGTACCACGCTATATCACATATCCCCTGATATTTTGCATAATGTACCTCCTACAATTCATGATAATACGGACAAATATCCTCGTAATGTCCGTCCTTCCTGCGAAACCCTTTCGGAATAGTTCCGAGTTGTACAAAACCAAGGCGTTCGTATAAATGTCTTGCATGCAGATTCGTTGCCACCACTGCATTAAACTGCAACACACCGAAGCCATGCTTTTTTCCTTGCGCCAGACAATCTAAAACAAGTTTCTCGCCGATATGGAGACCTCTTCTGTCCGCACTGACCGCATAACTGGCATTGCAGATATGTCCGCACCGTCCCACATTGTTCGGGTGCAAAATGTATAATCCGAGGATTTTGCCGGTTTTAGTATCCTCCGCCACTCCGTTGTAGGTCTGGGCCGTAAAAAACTTCTCTCCGGTATTTTCGTTTAATAAGTCCTCCTGTGGAAATGCAATTCCTTCTTCCACAACTTCGTTCCAAATCCGAATCATCTCCGGCAGGTCTTTCTTTTCATATTCTCTCACTATTATCTGCATTGTTTTCTCCATTTTTATTCCTCGAAAAAATGTATCAACCGTTCGACTCCCGCTACTGCCTGCGCATCCTCGATTGCCGGTACGGTATCGGTATTGTAGGAACATACAAGTTCATGGATTTCTTTACAATTCATATGATGAAGCAATGTTTTTGCTGTTTCATAAGCCTTTTCCGGCTTTCCGTCACCGCCGCCCACCAAAAGCACGGCGCCTTTCTTCGGCTTCAATCCGCTGTCTTCCTTCCGAAACCGCTTACCGCAATAGTACGTCTGCAATCTGCTACCTACATCCAACATCCTTCCGGTCAACTCCGAAAAATAAACCGGTGACGCAATCAGCACATTATCACAGTCCTTCAGATACTCGTAAACCTCCTGCATCTCATCCTTTACCGCACAACCGCTCTGCTTCTGACAGTATCTGCAATCCAGACACGGTGAGATGTTACAGCGGTAGGCATCTAAAATTTTATATTCTCCGGACAGCCTGTCCGTAAGAAGCTTTAGTAATCCTGCGGTGTCTCCGTTTTTTCGCGGAGAACCGTTAAAAATCAAGGTTTTCATATCCTATTACTCCCCCTTCCTCCAATCTCCCAGCCATCAAAGAGATTCGAGTCTTCCTTCAAGTTGTCATAATTTTTTTATGAGTATTCACTATTTATAAGTCCTGTTTCAAATACTCCTTTATCCTCCAAATCAAATACAACGGAACACTGTAGGTCTTTGTATGCTCTACATCATTGTTCCCGACATTTTTCATGGAAAACTTAAAGCCAAGCTTTGGTTGATACTTCTTGCAAAACTGTAAATAACTTTTCGCTCTTGTATTCGCTTCTGCTTTTGCTTCTATCGGAATAATATTTTCTTCATATTCAAACAAAAAATCAAGCTCCGCTGTATTACCGGAACGCCAGAAATACGGATGTATTCCCTGATTCATCAGTTCATTTAACACAAAATTCTCTGTAAACGCGCCTTTAAAATTTCGATATAACTCGGAATCCTCTAATATGGTCCGATGAGACACCCCTGATTTTCTGCGCAACAATCCGACATCTGAGAAATAAACTTTGAAAAATGTTGCATTCGCACAGAAGGAAAGCGGAAGCTCCGGATTTGATACTAGTTCCAACCGATACACCAGACCGGCATCCACCAGCCACTCTAATGCATCCTCCAACTCACTGGAACGTTTTCCCTCCTTCACATGAGAAAACACAAACTTGTTATTATCCTTCGCCAACTGCTTTGGAATGGAATCCCAAATCCATCCAAGCTTCGGAATATCGCCCGTTGGCGCGTGCTTCGCAAAATCATTGCTATAATCCTGCAATATAGCATCCTGCAGCTTTTCCACCTTTTCAAAATTATGTGTTTCCACCCACTTAGCAACTACTTCCGGCATACCGCCTACAATGTAGTAGTACTTTAACGCTTTTTGCAAGCCGTTTGTATAAAGCTCCGGAAGTTCACGGTCAATATGGTATTTTTGCACACCTGCTAATAGATTTTCTCCACCGTCTGCACGTAAAAACTCTGAAAAGGAAAGCGGATACATCTGTAGACGGTCTACCTTTCCTACCGGAAATGAGATATTCTCCCGCTTAACGGATACTCCAAGTAACGAGCCTGCACACACGATATGAAGGTCACGCATATTCTCGCAAAAATACTTCAAGGAAGTAATCGCATTTGGGCAAGCCTGTATTTCGTCAAAGATTACGAGCGTTTTTCCCGGAACAATCTCTTGTCCTCGAATAACATTGCCTAACTCATCTACAATTCGTTCCACATCAAAGTCATAGTCAAACAAAGAAATAAGGCCTTTATTTCCCTCAAAATAAAAATAGGCTACATCAGTAAAATACCGTGCCCCAAACTCCTTGCACACATAAGTTTTTCCACACTGTCTGACTCCGGTCAATAAAAGCGGCTTTCGGTCGGCAGAATCCTTCCACTCTACTAACTGCTTCATGATATCTCTTTCCATGTAATCATCTCCGTTCTCACAAAAGATTCCACCTAAAGTATATCACATCAAAGTAGAAAAGCGCAAGACAATCCTACGTTTTTTCATAGGAACTTTTGTGATTTTCTTGCATTTTACATAGGAACATTTACATTTTCATCGCATTATTCATACGAATCAAAGCTAAAACAATTTCCCTACTTTCACTTTACAACACCTTCTCCATTCCGACCTTCTGTGGCACCAGACCGCATTTCTCATAAAACCTCATGGCACTTTCGTTGCAGGACCACACATTCAAGGTCACATTGTAACAGCCGGACTCCTTTGCAAAATCCAGAACATACTCATACAAGGCCGTTCCGATGTGCATGCCCCGCCTTTCCTCGTCTACACACAAATCATCGATATACAATGTCTTAATATCCGTCAAAATATTATTGTTCAAATGCTGCTGAAACACGCAAAAAGCATACCCAAGCACCGTTTCCTGTTCGTCTACCGCCACAAATACAGGCTTTGTGTCATCCGCTAAAATATCTGCCAGCTCCATATCGGTGTATTTCTTTGCATTCGGCTTAAAAATATCCGGTCTGCCGTTATGGTGCACCATTAACACCTGATGTAACAGCTTGTTAATTCCGTTCATGTCCTTGTTTTCTGCTCGTCTGATGTTCATAATAAACCTCCTTCGTTCCTAAGCAATAATTCTTCTGTTTCTTGCTTCCGTAAGCATTGCTTCCAGTATGGCATCTTCGCTCTCATACAAGCCTTTATCAAACCAAAGTACCTCGCGCTCCCGTTTAAACCAGGTAAGCTGGCGTTTTGCAAAGTGTCTCGTATCCCGCTTTAAAATATAGATTGCTTCGTCTAATGTGCATTCTCCGTTTAAATACGGCACGATTTCCTTGTAACCGAGGCCCTGCATCGATACCATTTCCGGCTTGCAGCCTTCCGCAAGCAATGCTTTAACTTCATCAAGTAAGCCTTCGGAAAGCATACTGTCAATCCGCTTTTCGATTCGGTCATACAACACCGCCCGGTCCTGCGTCAGCACAAAATAAGCACTGTGATACGCAGATTCCTTTCCTCGCTGCTCCTCGTTATGCTCGGAAATCTTCCCGCCGGTCTGTCTGTAAAACTCTAAAGCGCGAATCACACGCTTCACATTGTTGGCATGAATCGCCTCGGCAGAAGCCGGGTCCACTTTGGCGAGCTCCGCATGAAGTGCCTCGGCACCGTACTTGTCCGCAAATGCCGCCAGTTCCTCCCGGTACGCGGTATCCTCCTCGGTTTTAGTAAAATCAATGTCGTAAAGCACCGCCTGAATATAAAAGCCGGTGCCTCCCACCAGAATCGGAATATGTCCCCGCTCTGTAATCTCCCGAATCAGACGCTTCGCTTCCGTGGCAAACCGAACGACGTTGTAATCCTCCGTCGGCTCGCAAATATCAATTAAATGATGCGGCACACCGCACATTTCCTCTTTCTTAATCTTTGCCGTACCGATGTCCATCCTGCGGTACACCTGCATGGAATCCGCCGATATAATTTCGCCGTTCACCGCTTTTGCAAGCCTGATGGACAGATTTGTCTTCCCCACCGCAGTCGGCCCGGTCAATATAAGTAATGGCAGCTTATCCATGAAATTGCCTCCTTCCCGGCTCATTTTACTATATTTTGATTTGCTCTACATCGGCAAAATCTTACTAACCGCAATTTGCGTTGCTAATTCCTTCTTTAGCGGCATGCTTTTTTCACTTCCCGTTTTTGTAAGATACATTGCGATTTTTTCACTTATTTCCTCCGGTGAGCTCTCACGAAAAGCAACCGGACTACACAGCCCCACATCATAGTACAGACTGGCTCGCGTATCTTTCACTCCGGGAAGTCTCATCAACTGACACATGGCAACTAATCTTTGAACCTCTGTAATATCAATCTTAAGAAGAGCGGACATTTCCTGTACACTTTTTTCCGAAGCCAACATCAAAATATCAAGCGATTTTTTATATCCTTGCGAAAGGACATTTTCTATTACCTCTGCATTTATCGATTTCAATTCCTTTAAACTTCTGTTTTTAAAATCATGCAAATGGAGCAGCGAATGGAATTTTTCAACCACTTCCTGTTCCTGCCCGGTGATTTCTTCAAGTTTTTCCATATCGGAATCAAAAACCGCATCAAACCAGGATTTTAAAACAATGCCGTGCTCCAGCAATCGTTCAATAAGCCTCTCTTTTACCGGTATCAGTGCATAAAAGCGCGCCAATGTTGTATCCTCGTTTAAAATAAATTGCATGTTTTCGATTTTAAAATCATCTAAGTTCATTTTGTAAATCCTCATTTTAACAGTGATGCTCCAATATAAATGAAAGCCTTTCTGCCACCTTCCTGTCTGCCGACTACTTCTCCGCCTTGTAATACCCTCTGTAAAACTTTGCCCCGTTCGGCTTTAATAAAATCAGCATCGAATTAATGATATCCGAGCCCGCGATAATTGCATTTACCCAAGCAATATACCGTAAAAGCCCGAACAAAAATCCGCCCGTAACCGGCAATAGTACAGCCGGAACCACCGTCAGACACAGAAACGGAAGCGTCATAAACGTCCAGAATCTCGCTTTGCTCATCACCGCATCGCTGTTTAACCAGAAAAAGATTCCGGAATGTGTCAGACTAAGGTCTCCGATGCGATAAACTACCACAATATGGAACAATTCATGACACACATACACAATACAAAACACTGCAATTTTTACAAGCAGACTTGTAAACTCCCAAACACCCAAAAGTACCGATGCCACTACCAGTACCGCCTGCAAGCCATAGACAAACACCATAAAATTCTTCCGAAACCAATCATTTTTAATAAACGGCTGCCAGCCGGTAAAATCCATGGTATTTTCCGGAAGAGGTTTCAAAAAATAAAACATCGCTAGTTCTCCAAGTTCTTTCTATCTTGTTACAATCATTTATTCCTTCGCCTTCCACATTGTCATGCCGCTTCCGGAAAAATCATTCGGGCGTTCCTTAAAACCGAACCTTTTATAAAAGGCTTCTTTTCCCTTTGCAGCCCCCAGAATAAACATAATCCGCTCACCACCCTCGGCTGCGTTCATAGTCTTTTCCATAAGCCGGGTCACTATCTGCGTTCCGATTCCCTTTCCCTGGTATTCCGGTCTGACAATCACATCTCCGATATATGCTGTATACCCGAAATCAAACAGCACTCTGCCCATACCGATGATTCTGTTATTTTCTCTTGCTGCCAATAAAAACGTTGTATGCTCTAAGCCTCGTTCGGCCTGACCTTGCGATAACAACTTCCAATCCACGCTTTCTCTTAATTCATTGTATTCCTCACCGGTCATTGTTTCGGTATAATCGATTTTCATGGTTACTCCTTCTGCTTCTTCCGATAAATCTTATATCCCTTTCGGAACAATTCCGCAACATTTTCTATTCTCTGTGAAACCTTCCCCGTCCCCCTGGTTGAATCAATAATAACAACTTCTGTTTTTCCGTCATTCACAAACTCTTTAAAAAACATGACATGACTGCCGACCTTTGCAAATACATCCCCCTGCCGTATTTCATCAAGGTTATCCACCACGTCGGCATAGAGCGGAATATCTCTTGTTGCAATCTTCTTCGGTAACTCCCAGCAAATCGTCAGTAGTCCGGAGCAGTCCACCCCCATCGTATAACGGCTTCCGAAACGTGATTTATCCTCCGGTACATTTCCGGCATACTTCCCTTCTGCGAGTCCCTTTTCAAAGTCTTCTAATGTAGACGCATTTCCCCAGCCGTAAGGAATCCCCACGTTGGTTTCATTCACCTTCCACCAGCCGCAGGCAAGCACCTCACCCTTCCACGTCACATCCGGTGTATCCACGAAATGTCCGTCTTCATCCACACCGTGCATCACATTCGCTTCGGTGGCAACCCATTGAAAATCTGCATATTCCAGAGCTTTTTCGACTACTCTTTGTCCCCATGCGTCCGAATTCATTTTTTTCTTTTCCTCTCCGCCGGACATGTATGCGGCATAAACGGTCCGTACTGACACGCCTTGCATCCATAGCATTTCACATATTCACTACCGGAAATAACAGCATTGGCAAAATCCGGATCCGCCAGGATGGCACGTGCAACATCCACCGTATCTACGTAGTCATTTTCAAGCAAGTACCGAATCTGCCCCGGCTCCGTGAGTCCGCCAACGCAGGATACCGGTACACGTCCCGCAAAATGCTCATGAAAATAGGCACCGAGACTCTGAATATCCGAAACTCGGGTATCGTAAAACGCCGGAAGACTCTCTAAAGAAGTAATACCGGAGGATACCTGCAAATAATCACACCCTGCCTTTACATATTCCTCTGCCACTGCAACTGCATCTGCCAAATCATTGTCATACCCTGAGGTTCGTACGGAAATCAAAAAATCTTTTCCGCAAAGCTCACGTATCCTTCGGATGATTTCACAGCAAAACCTTGCTCTGTTTTCCGCACTTCCTCCGTATTCGTCCTCACGCAGATTTGCAGACGGTGCCATAAACTGAGTCATCAGATACCCATGACAACCGTGAAGCTGTACTCCGTCATATCCTGCCGTCTTTGCACGAACCGCCGCATCGACAAATGCCTGCTGCATTTCATGGATTTCCGGAATACTCATTGCAATCGTTGTATATTCCCCACGAAAGCCTTGTCTTTTCATGGCAGACGGGCCGATTGCCGGACCGCATTCCGGATTTGCGGTGTAACCCGTATGATTCAGCTGTATCAGAACAACAGCACCGTATTCATGACACCCTGCGGTTATTTCCTTATGCCCTTCAATCTGTTCGTCATTCCAAAGTCCCATATGAGTCTTACAAAAGCGTCCGCCCGGTGTCACCGCGGTTGCCTCCACGCAAATCAGACCGCAGCCTCCCTTTGCACGCTCCGTATAATGGGAAATCAGCCTTTCGTTTGCCTTCCCCGAATCATCCGTAAAATCAAACTTTACGGTAGGAGCAAACGTGATTCTGTTACGTAACGTGTGTGCTCCGATTTTTATAGGTGAATCTACCCTCATCATATTCTCCTCCTTATGCTTTCTAGGGAAACACAGCTTAATTCGCCGGTTTCCTAAGTATAAACGCCGTCTGTTTCGTTCCTACCGGTATCCCAAGCTTACAGGAAGCCTCTCCCAGCTCGTTATCATCCTCGGTAAGACATTTTTTCCGCACTTCTTTCTCGGAAACTTCTCAAATTTTTTTTCAATGATTACCTCCTCGAAAACACCAACCTCTTTCTTACTGTTTCGGGCACAAAAAGCCCGCATACTCAAACTGATACAAAAGCACCTGCTTTCCGAATAAGTCCACCGTTTTTCCTTCTGCCTGACCGGAGAGAATCTGCTTTGCCCCCTCAATCAGCTTCGGGATAACTTCCATGGAAAGCGGAAATGTCCCGTGGGACGGATAAATGGTATCAAACCGTCCTTCATAGTCAAAGAGCTTTGTCAGGCTTTCTATGTAATTCTCCATATTCCGCCGTTCCCCGAACATAAAAATCCGACTGTCCTGCACGGAGTCACCACTAACCAGCACCCTATGATTGATATCCAAAATTGCAATGCTTCCCGGCGTATGTCCGGGTAAATCAATGATTTCCAGCGGTCTGTCGCCTAAGTCAATCCTATCTCCGTTCTTTAGCGGAATGATGGTTCCGGTTCCGCCGTGTGTCCGGTAATTCTTTTCTTCCATAGGACTCATATAAAACGACTCAAAGGCTCCGTTACCGGAAATATGGTCCGGATCGGCATGCGTATTCAGAAGTTTCACCGGAAGGTCGGTAATACTCTCCGCAATCTCCTTTGCGTTCGGTGTCTGCATTCCGGTGTCAATGAGCAGAGCTTCCTTTGTTCCTGTTAATAAAAACATACGAACGCCGCCATCCTCGATTCTCCACGTGTTCTCGTTAATTTGAATGATTTCGCTCATTCTGCCCCCTCCTATCTTTTCACAAAATAACCATCACTTTCTATTTTCTATAAGCTATAATTTTTTACACTTACACGATTCGCTTAAACTTCTTCTCAATCTCCTGCTTTGACATAGAAATCGTGGTCGGGCGACCGTGCGGACAGTGATACGGATTGTCCAAGGTCAAAAGCAGGTCAATCATTGCCTTTGCTTCCGGCTCGGAAAGTACCTGATTTCCTTTCACTGCTGCCTTACAGGACATGGATGCCACCTTTTCCACTAACATTTCCGGGCTACCGTGGAGCTTTTCCGCTACCAGTTCATCCAAAAGCTGTAAAAACAGCTCTCCACCGGTGAGTCCGCACAAATCCGCAGGAACTCCTGTCACCTTATAATCTCTGCCGCCGAAATGCTCAAATTCAAATCCAAGCCGCTTAAGCACCTCCGCCTGCTCCTTTAACACCTCCTCCTCACGAATGGAAAGGCTTGCAATATAAGGCGGTGCAATCTGCTGGGTCAACATTTCCTTGTCACGGATACGTTTCATCGTCTGTTCAAATAAAATTTTCTCATGCGCCGCATGCTGGTCAATCATAAACAGCTGCCCGTCCATTTCAATGAGCCAGTAGGTTAAAAACAGCTGCCCGATAATGCGGTACTCCTTTTTATTTTCGTCACTGAGAAGATTCGGAAGCTCCATTTGTTCCTGAACATAGACAGGCTCCTTCGGATGCTGTGCCGCCTCCTGTCTGTCCTCTGATTCTGCCGTTTCGTCCGGCTTCCTTACTTCCTTTATCTCTGCTTCTCTTGTGATGTCTTCATGCTCTACTTTTGTAGAATTCTGTTTTCTTTCGTCGCTTTTCCTGACCTCATATAGCGCGGCATCTTCCTTTACCATTGCCGCTTCCACCGCAGAAGCATGATTTCCGGCTGTTTGCGTATTCGCCATTTGAACCGGCTGTACAACCTGGTTTCTTCGCTCCAACGGCTTCTTCTCCGCCTGCTGTGCCATTCGCCTTGTCTCAAACTGCTCCGGTCCTGCTTCCCTTTTCGACAATACGACAGATGTAGACTTCTCTTCTTTTCCGAATTCCACCTGCGGAATCATGTTTTTCCCGGCAAGAGTCTCTTTAACAGCATGGTAGACTGCGTAATACACCGCTTCACTGTCGGCGAAACGTACTTCTAACTTCGTCGGATGCACATTGACATCTAACATTGCCGTATCCATGGAAATATGTAATGCCGTAAACGGATACTTATGCTGCATCATATAGGAGCGGTATGCTTCCTCAATCGCCTTACTCACGACACTGCTTTTAATATACCGTCCATTAATAAAATAGTTCTCGTAATTGCGGTTTCCCCGGGATACAATCGGCTTACCGATAAATCCGGTCACCTGAATTCCCGCGCTTTCCTCGATATGCTTCACTTCCAGAAGATTTGCCGTAATTTCCCGACCGTAAATCTGATAAATAACCTCTTTTAAGTTGCCGTTTCCCGGCGTCTGCAATACAATTTTCCCGTTATTAATGAACTTATAGGCAATCTCCGGACGACTCAGTGCCATGCGCTGCATCAAATCGGAACAAAGCCCCGCTTCCGTCATAGCGGATTTCAGGAATTTTCGTCTGGCAGGCACATTATAAAACAGATTCCGGATTAAAAAGGTCGTACCGTCCGGGCATCCTGCCTCCTCCATCGTCTGCTCCACGCCACCTTCAATAACATATCTCGTTCCGACAAAGGAATCCTTCGTTTTCGTCACCAGCTCCACCTGTGCCACCGCGGAAATACTGGAAAGAGCCTCCCCACGAAAGCCGAGACTTCCTGCGGTCAGCAAATCCTCCACAGTCCGTATTTTACTGGTAGAATGACGCAAAAAAGCTGTTTTTACATCATCCGTGGCAATCCCGGAGCCGTTGTCCGTAATGCGAACCAGACCGCTTCCGCCCTCTTTCAATTCCACAGTAATCATATTTGCACCGGCATCAATGGCGTTTTCCGTCAGCTCCTTTACTACGGAAGCCGGCCGTTCCACCACTTCACCCGCAGCGATCTTATCTATCGTATTTTTGTCAAGTAAGGCAATCTTCCCCATATGCCTGCTCCTTCCATCAAATATCCATTCACATTTTTCCTGTCCTTTCATCATTAAAAACGGACTACTCTGTATTTCCCCATTAATTTAGTATATACCATGACACATCACCCAGTCAATCGAGTAGGAGGGAAAATTATATAAATTTTCCCGACCTCTCACACCACCGTGCGTACGGTTCCGTACACGGCGGTTCAATCAACTTAACAAGTGACACACCTTTCGGTGTAGTAATCTAACATTGAGACTAGTCCAAAT
>JAQXLY010000017.1 GCA_029012365.1 Lachnospiraceae bacterium
GCTTTCGGAGCCTTATAAAGAAATGGCAGGGTTTGCAGCTAATCCGGAGGAGTTGATAGGTATGTTTTCAGAAATGTTGCACGAGTTAGACCGTAATACTACCCGCTATATGGTAGATGATATGAGGGAGAAAATAGAAAAGCTACAGGGGACTGTTACTGAACAGCAGGAGGCTATGGCAGAAAAGGATGAATCCATTGCCGAACTGCAGAAGCTGGTTGCCGAGCAAAAGGCCGAAATTAATCGTTTGCTGGGTGAGCAGACTCATTCGTAATATGTCTCGTTTTACAAAAGAGGTACGTATCGGTGCAGTACGTGGTACCTCTTTTCTTCTATATTCACGCAACCAAACACAACCAAAATTGTTAATATTTGTTACTTCTTGTTGGTAGAAAAATACGCAACTATTGTTTACAATCTTCCTATAAGTTAGAAAATGATTCTAAGGAGGATTTGTTATGAACAACGTAAAACGGAAGAACTATCTCGATAATATCAGGTGGATTACAATTCTTATAGTAGTTGCTTTTCATGTATTTTACTATTATAATAATATTGGAGTTACGCCAATGTTTACAGGGCTTAGTGATAATCCGGTGATTCAGGGAGGAGCGGTAACGGTTACGTTTGGCGGAGTTTTTCAGTATGCCGTGTACCAGTGGTTTATGCTTCTTTTGTTCATTGTGAGCGGAATTTGTGCAAGAGGGTCGCTTGAGAGGAAGACAAAGAAGCAGTTTCTGAAAGACAGGGCATTGAAGTTACTTGTTCCGAGTACGTTAGGTATTCTTACGATTCAGTGGGTGGGCGGATATCTCATTTACAGGCAGCAGATTCCGTCTGAGGAGGCTGCGAATATTCCCGGGGTTGCGAAGTATCTGATTTGTGCAGGCTGTGGGATTGGGGCACTTTGGTTCTGCCAGGTGTTGTTTTTCTCTTGTCTTTTATTGGTTTTGATTAAGGCAATTGACCGGAAGGACAGTCTTTTGAAGCTTGGAAGCAGGACAAATATTGTGGTTTTGATACTGCTTGCAGTGGTTATGATTGGAGCGGCGCAGATTCTGAATGTGCCGATGATTACGACCTACAGAATGTGCTACTATCCGTTGGCGTTCTTATTGGGCTATTATGTATTCAGTCATGACAAGGTGCTTCTTACGCTTAAGAAGTGGGCATTATTCTTCTTAACAGCAGGTATCGCATTCGGAGTTGTGTACATAGTGAAATTTTACGGAACCTATTATGCGGAATATGAGGTGTTAAACCGTCCGGTAAGCGTGTTACATGCCTATTTTACGGCTCTTGGTGTGATTGGCGTCGGACAGTACATTCTCAACTTTGCAAATAGTTTTACCGCATTTATGAATAAAGCGGGCTGGGGAATCTATATTTGCCATATATTTGTTTTGCTTCTGACGAATACGCTGCTTATTCCTGTAGTAGGCAGGGTTCCGATGTTTGTTGTTTATTTGATTGGGTTTGTGGCTGCTATTTTTGGAAGTATCGTATTATGGGAAGTTCTTAAAAGAATTCCGGTGATACGTTATCTTTTATTCGGAATAAAGCGGTCTAAGAAGTAAGGAGGGGGTTGCCGGATGTTTTGTGATAATATTGTAATGCTTCGAAATGCGTTTGGGTTTTCGCAGGAGGAGGTAGCAGAAAAGCTCAATATTTCAAGACAGGCTTACGCAAAATGGGAGAAGGGCATTACCTATCCCGATATAGAAAAATGTGCCCTGCTTGCGGGGATTTATAATACAACCCTTGATGCTTTGTACAATACGGAAGGCTTGCCGGATGGAACAGGTGTGGCTCCCGCACCAAAGGGAAAGCACCTTTTCGGAGTCGTAACCATGAGTGAGAAAGGTCAGCTTGTAATTCCTAAAAAGGCGAGAGATGTAATGGGGTACAATTCCTGTGAGGAGCTGGTAGTGCTCGGTGATGAAGGAAGCGGACTTGCGCTGATGAGGGTATGTGATTTTGAGAAGCAGATGCAGGAGGCATTAGAGAGCATTAAGAAGTAAGCATCCGGAGGTAGCTATGATAAACAATGAAGAACTTTTTGATTATGTAAAATCTGCACTCGCGGAGTATGACGGTCACGGCGGTGCCTCTAAGAATAGAATCAGGTACAGTCGTTTTGACCATACGAAGCGGGTATATCGGTGGGCGATGCTGCTGGCAGAGGATTACGCGGATAAGATTGATATGGAAGCCTTGCAGATTGCGGCGATTTTTCATGACATCGGGTATTCTGTGCAGGAGGACATGGACAATCATGCGGCGCACGGCGCGGTGATGTGCAGGGAGTATCTGGAGAAAGCAGGCTATCAGAAGGCTCGGGCAGAGTTTATCTGTGACCTGATTGCAAGACATTCTGATAAGGGGATTTTACATAAGGATATACCGATGGAACTGGTACTGTTGCAGGAGGCAGATCTGTTTGACGATACGGGAGCCCACGGTATCGTGATGGATGCATGGATTGAGGCATGTAAGGAAGATGTCAGCTTTGAATCCATCTTAGCTCATATCAAACGTTTTACATGGAGGGATATGCAGAACAATCCGATGCGGACGGAGAAAGCCCGTCGTATCTGGGAGGAAAAGAAAGCGCTTACGAATCAGTTTGTAGAGTCTCTTACGATGGATTTGTATGGAGGAGGTAACGATGCAGTATCGCAACGATAAATACGGGAATCCGATTTCGGTGCTCGGCTTCGGCTGTATGCGCTTTACGAAAAAGGCGGGAAAGATTGATTTTGAGAAGGCAGAAAGAGAGATTATGGCTGCCTATGAAGCGGGAGTAAATTATTACGATACTGCCTATATTTATGGCGGAAGTGAAGAATTTCTCGGAGAGGTATTTGAAAAGAACGGTATAAGAGAGAAGGTAAATATTGCAACAAAGCTTCCGCACTATATGATAAAGAACAGAGAAGGTGTGGAGAAAACCTTCAGGGAAGAACTTCGACGGCTCCGCACGGATTATGTGGACTATTATCTCATGCACATGTTAACGGATGTGAAAACCTGGGAGCGTCTGAAAAGCCTCGGCGTGGAAGACTGGATTAGGGAGCAGAAGGCAAAGGGAGCCATCCGTCAGATAGGTTTTTCCTATCACGGAAATTCGGATATGTTTTGCAAGCTGATTGATGCCTATGACTGGGATTTCTGTATGATTCAGTATAACTATCTGGACGAGAATTCCCAGGCGGGAAGAAGAGGGCTTCAGTACGCAGCAGCAAAGGGCATCCCGGTGTGGATTATGGAACCGTTACGCGGTGGGCGACTGGTGAACCAGCTTCCGGAAAAGGCTAAGAAGCTTTTTGCGGAGCATGAGAGCAGACGCACTCCGGCAGAGTGGGCGTTTCGCTGGCTGTGGAACCAGCCGGAGGTAACCTGTGTGTTGTCCGGAATGAATACAGTGGAGATGGTACGGGAGAATACGGCAAATGCGGATGCTTCAAGGCCCGGTGAGTTTACAGAAGAAGATGAGGAACTAATCAGGAACGTTGTAGCGGCTATTAATGAAAAAACAAAGGTGGGCTGTACCGGCTGCGGATACTGTATGCCGTGTCCGAAGGGAGTAGATATTCCGGGTACTTTTTCTGCCTACAATAAGTGTTATACCGACGGAAAGAGAAAGGCTGTGCAGGAGTATCTGTGGTGTACGGTACTCAGAAAGGATGCTACCTCTGCATCGAACTGTATCGGGTGCGGAAAATGCGAGGCTCACTGTCCGCAGAAGATTGAGATAAGAAAAGAGCTGGCGAATGCAAGAAAGGAACTGGAGGGTCCGGTATATAAGGCTGCAAAAAAGGTAGTGTCGGTATTTCTGAGATATTAGAAAAGTATGATATGATGAATTGGGTGATGCGAATGTCAGAAAATAAAACGGAGCGATTTATACAGGCGGCGGTATTGCTGGTGTTGCTGCTTTGTTCCGCCGTGTTTACGTCAGAACATTATATGGGGTGTCTTTTGACCGGGACAGCCCTTTTTGTCGTATTTAATCTGCAAAGTCTGACCGATGAGCAAAGTATGAGTTCTTTGGTGGTACAAGGAATACTTTCGTTGCTTTTTGCACTGCTTGCAGGCGGTTTTTTTGCATATCTGATATTTTATGAGCTGCGGTTTGGAAGGTGCAAGTGGCTGCGTGCAGCATTGCCCGGACTGTTGTGCTTCGCGGGTGCAGGAGCATTGCCCGTACTGCTGTGCTTTGCGGGGGCGGAGACACTGCCTGTATTGTTGTGGCATGCGTTGCTTTTAACGGCTTGTTCCGGTATGCTTTTTGTGATAGAGGGGATGATTTCACACTATCTTTCCGTACAGGCTGAGGCTGCGGCAGCGGTGAAAGTCTCTGCACTGAATGAATTGTTTGAAAAAAAATTGAATCATGAGCTCCGGATGAAGCATTATCTTGCGGAACGGAATGCACGTCTGGAGGAACGGGAGAATATCAGCAGGAACATTCATAACAGTGTGGGACATACAATAACGGCAGCAATCATGACATTAGATGCGGCGGAAATGCTGCTTGACGTAGATACGGGAAAGGCAAAGGAGCGTATAGTTACCGCAAAGGAGCGGATGAAGGACGGACTGAATTCCATCCGCTGTGCCGTAAGGGTACTCGATAAGGAAAACCATGCGGTATCTATGGAAGATTTTTTAAGTGAACTGGAGACTGTGGCGGATGATTTTGTTATGGATACGGAACTGGAAGTAAAAACGGATGTAAATTTGCCGACCGGTGTACTAAAAATACCGGGTGTGCATACCGAGTTTTTAACGGGAGCGGTACAGGAGCTTTTGACAAACGGTGTAAAGCACGGAGGAGCAAACCGCTTTTGGCTTTCCGTGACGGCGGACAGCGGGCATTTGCAGGTGTCTGTAAGGGATAACGGAAGCGGAGATTTTTCGGAGGAAAATAAGGCTGCAAAAATCAGAGAAGGCTTCGGATTAAAGAAAATTGTTTCATATGTAAAAAAATGCGGCGGAAGTGTAAAGCTTACAAACGAAAACGGCTTTTGTGCCATACTGACACTTCCGTTATATCAGGAGGGCGAAGATGGGGAGCTGTAGGATTCTTTTGGTGGATGATGAACCGTTATTGCTGGAAAGTCTGGAGATTATTCTTTCCATGAACGGGATCCAGATTGTGGGGAAGGCAACGGACGGGAGCGAGGCACTCCGGTGTCTTGAAAAGTCAGTGTGCGAGCTGGCACTTGTTGACCTGAATATGAGGGGAATGGGGGGAATCGAATTAATCGAAAAGCTTCGTAAGCTGTATCCGCAGGTGAAGATTCTGGTGCTGACCACCTTTTATGATGATGAAAATATTACGAAGGCGATTGCGAACGGGGCCGACGGCTATCTTTTAAAGGATAGCGGAAAGGAAGCGATTCTCGGAGCGATTGAGCAGATTTTAAACGGACGGAATGTAATTGACCATAAGGTGATGCTCCGGCTGGCGGCATTGATGGGAGCGAAGGAGCCCCAGAGGGAGGTGCTCGCACCGGATATGACGGAGCGGGAAAAGGAAATCTGTACACTGCTTGCAGAGGGGCTCACAAACCGCCAGATTGCGGAAACGCTATATATTTCGGAAGGAACAGTAAAAAACTACATTTCTTCTATTTATGATAAAACCGGAATACATGACCGGGCAAAGCTGATTGTTGCCATGAAGGGCTAATGAGGGGATGAAGAGATATGACCACAGTCATAGTCGGAACATGACTGTGGTTACTTTTTTATAATCGGCAGGATTGCTATAATGTAGCTGAAAAAGGAGGTTGTGATAATGAGACAAAAATTGTCCGCGATGAATTATATACGCAATAATAAGCGAAGGGTAGCGGTGTTGATTGTCAGTCTGGCACTGTTTCTGATATTGGTGTATCTGACCAGGTTTATTCTCTCCTCCTCTACGGAAAGCTTCAGACTTATTCTCGTAGAGGATACGAAAAAGGTGCAGCATGTCAGGCTTCCGGACAGTGCATTCGGAATTGACGCAGAGGCACTCGGAGAAGCTGCGGGAGCCGCTTATGCGGAAGCGGAAGACAGATTGATGGAAGAACTGGGAAAACAAGAGGGAGTAGAAGAAGTATATAGAGTACAATGCATGGGCGTGACCATTTATGCAATGGTAGGTCAGTATCATTTTGAATTTCCGCTCGGAGATGAAAAAATGCTTACAACGTATATGGAGCATATGGGTGCCACTCTGGCGGAAGGAAGGATGCCACAGGCACCGGGGGAATTGATTCTGGCGGAGGGAGTCATGAAAAACGCAGGGCTTAAGCTGGGGCAGAAGCTTGCGGATGAAGCGTATCAGATTGTAGGTATCGCGGACAGCGATTCCTATTTCGGCAGCGGAATTAAGGTGCCGGAGCGTGATTACAGTGAAATGCTCTGTATCCTTACGGACGGAAGTGTTACCGATATGACAAAGCTGCTGCGGGATATGGGCTATGAATTTGCGGAGAGTGACGCGTGGATTTTTGACCATAAAAAAGGGTGCGAGGAATATGAGCAGGTATGGAGTGAGGTGGAAACACCGACTACGCTGGTGTTTCGTGGAGTTACCGTAGTGATGGCGGTGATGCTGCTTCTGGTATATACTACTACGCTCCGTGACCGTCATGCCGAATGGTGTCTTTACTGCTCTATAGGCTACGGAAGAAAGGATATTTATTTGTCTATTTTAAGGGAGATGCTGTTTTGCTTCGGCATTGCTGTCGGCACCGGGACATTGTTTACGGCAATCGGTATGGTAGTGATTGATAAGACCTTAATAAGTCCGATGGGGCTGGCATGCAATTATCTTGATTTTTCGGTGATTGGGGTAATTGTCTGCGGGTATGCGGTGGTATTTACCCTGCTGCAGATTCCGATTCGATATGCAATGTACAAAATCTGCACGGTAGATGTGATGGAAGATGAGCTGCATTAGGAAATATGAGATTAAAATGGTAGATGAGGAGGATTCCCATGTTCGAGATAAAAAATATAACGATGATTTATGATATGGAAAAGGAAGAAAAGGTGTATGCGTTGGGAGGCTTTGATTTGACATTGCCGGATAAGGGACTGGTGGGAATTATCGGACCGTCCGGTTCCGGAAAGTCAACGCTTATGTATTGCCTTTCCAGCTTAAAAAAGCCGACATCGGGAGAGATTCTTTATAACGGAAAGCCGATTACATCCATTAAGGAGCGGGAGCGTGAAGAGCTCAGACGCAATGAATTCGGGTTTGTGTTTCAAAGACATTTCCTTGTGCCGTATATGGATGCCGTTGCCAATGTGACGGTGGCTGCAAACGGGAGCGGAAAAGAGGTACGGGAACGTGCAGAGAGCCTTTTAAAAAGCTTCGGACTTGGGGAGCGGGAGTTTCGTAAACGTCCGGGAAAGCTTTCGGGCGGACAAAGACAGCGTGTTGCAATAGCAAGAGCTATGATGAATTCACCGAAGGTACTGTTTGCTGATGAACCGACAGCTGCGCTTGACCATGAAAATGCGTTTGCTGTAATGGACATCCTGAAGGAATATGCAAGGGAAAACCTTGTGCTTGTAATTACCCATGACCATTCCGTCTTAAAGGATGCGGATTTATTAATCGAGATGTGGGACGGTATGGTCAGTGCGGTAAAGGAAGGCGGTGCACAATGAAGCCGTTTTCTCCGCTCTATTTTATAAAACAAAACAAAGCACGCTGTGCAGTGTTAATCGGAATGATTTTCTTAAGCTTTGCGGTTTATCTTGCAGGGTTGTATATTATGAATGTCGGTACCAGCTTTGAGGATTTCGGAACAGAATTTTATAAGTCCGCGGTATTTCTTCAACTGAAGGCAAGAGATGAGGCATCTATGGAGGGATATGAGGCTGCAAAGGAAGCAGTGTCAGAAAAAGACGGAGTCAGACTTTTAGAGCTTGGTTGGAATAATTCTGTAACTGTAGAAAGTATTATGGGCTTTACGGTGGGATATCAGCAGGTTACTTTTCTGAGTATAGAGGATTTTAAGATGTTTTGCAGGCTAAGCGGAGTGGAATGTGATTTTACAAAGCTCGGAAGCAAAAGTGTAATAATGAGCGAACGCCTTGCTAAGAATCTCGGTGTCACGGTAGGGGATGTGCTTACACCGGAGGAATACAGCGGCTTATTGGAACCGTTCACGTTAGATGCGGTTACCGGTCAGTCTACCTATACGGCATATTATATCTCGGAAGGAGCCCAGGTCGGAAATCATCTTATTCTGAACGAAGAGCTGGGCAGTGAGGAGTTTGCCGATTATCTGGAACAGCTTCAGGAGCAGTACCCGGTGAAAATTCACGGAAAGGATGAGGATTTGGCTGAAATTGACCGTACCTTTTCCTTTTTACCACGAATCTATATTCTGGTATTGATATTAGTAGCAGTGATTATGGCGGTAACGGTGAATGCGGTTTTCGTCGGTGTATATCAGGGCAGAAGCTTTGAGTTTGCGGTGTACCGTGCGATTGGAATGGGAAAACGAAAAATTACCGGGAAAATAATCGGAGAGCTGCTCTGGATGGAAGGAATCGCACTGGCGGCAGGGGGAATTATCTTCTTTCTCGGACTTTATTTGCTTAACAATCTTTGCCTTTATCCGAAGGGAAAATATCTGGAGTATTATAACGGGGTAGCATTGTTTGGATTTGTTTTGTGCAATGTCATTATATTGATTCCGTTGATGATAACAAGATGCCGTCAGATGCACAAGGCGGATATATGTGCATATTGATGAGAGCTGCGGAAAACGCAGACGGCATACGATTGAGTCTGAAACAGATTGCTTCGACAAAACGCCAAAAAAGGGGAAATAATTGCGCTAAATGGCATTTTAAAGCATGTGTAAGTATGGTATGATATTTGCAGAGCTTTAGAGCGCAGCAAATATTTTATCTTTTTGGGGGAGGTATAAAATGGAGCAGTATGTAGAGCTTAGGCTACAAAATGATGCATTCGGCGGGGGATACTCGGCCGGACTTACCATGTGTGGAGGGCAGTCCTCGGCGGAGCTAAGGAAGGTGTCTGCAGCTGAAGAAAGTATAGTCTTTGAGGATACCAGAAAGCACCGGATTACGTTACATCGTGAAACGGAGGGGGATGTGGTATTCTTCAGTACAACGTTTCAAAATGAAGGAGAGGAGCCTGCCGTACTTGAGATGCTATCCTCTTTCGCACTAAAGGGAGTTGAGGCGGATACCTTTTACAGAATGCAGTCCTTCTGGAGTGCGGAGGGCAGGCTTCGTAAGGAAAGTATTTATGATTTGCACTTAGAGCATTCCTGGAGCGGAAACGGGTATCGGGTAGAAAAATTCGGCAACGTCGGTTCCATGCCGGTGCGTAAGTATTTTCCGTTTCTTGTGCTGGAAAACAGTAAGACAGGGGAATTTATCGGTATACAGCTGTATTCGCCGTCTTCCTGGCAGATGGAACTGATTGTGACCGGGAGAGAGAATACGGTAACGGTAGTCGGCGGTATTGCCGACAGGGATTTCGGTCACTGGAAAAAGACCGTTGCACCGGGAGAGAGCTTTACCACTCCAAAGGCAGCCGTAGCTTTCGGGGCTTCTATCTATGATGTATGCGATAAGCTTGTAAAGGCACAAAGGCCTGATATTTCACCGATTGACTGTCAGATGGGCATTATGTTCAATGAATACTGTACCACGTGGGGGAATCCGAGCCTTGAAAATATCAAAAATATGTGTGATAGGCTAAAGGATAAGGGGCTGCAGTATTTTGTCATGGATTCCGGCTGGTACGGAAATGCAAAATACTGGTGGACCTGTGTCGGGGACTGGGATATTAATGAGACGAAGTTTCCGGGCGGGCTAAAGCCGATGGCGGACTATGTCAGAAAGTGCGGTATGATACCGGGGATATGGTTTGAGTTTGAGTCGGTGGGAACCGGTTCAAAGTATTACAATGCCACGGAGCATCTTTTAAAACGTAACGGCGTGCCGCTGACGGTGGGAGAGCACCGCTTCTTTGATATGGCGGACCCGTGGGTAGTCGATTACCTGAGTGAGAAGGTAATCAGGCTTTTGAAGGATTGCGGCTTCGGCTATATCAAGGTAGATTATAACGATACTATCGGCGTCGGCTGCGATGATGCGGACGGACTTGGGGAAGGACTTCGTAAGTATGTACTGGCATCCCAGGCATTTTTCCGTAAAATCAAGGAGGAGCTTCCTGATATTGTGATTGAGAACTGTTCCAGCGGCGGACATCGCTTGGAGCCGTCCATGATGGAACTGGCATCCCAGGCGAGCTTTTCCGATGCTCATGAAACGACGTCTATTCCTGTCATTGCGGCAAATTTACACCGGGTAATTCGTCCGGAGCAGAGCCAGATATGGGCGGTACTTCGGAAAGAGGACAGTATTACAAGGCTACAGTATTCCTTAATCAACACGCTTCTCGGACGTATGTGCATCAGCGGTGATATCTATGAACTGTCTGATGAGCAGTGGGCTTGTATTGAGGAAGGAATGGAATTTTACCGTAAGGCGGCCGATATTATTAAGGACGGAAAAACGGTTTTGATTGATTGTACTACAGAAAGCTACCTGAATCCTACAGGAGAACAGCTTGTCATCAGGCAGCTTGGTAACCGGTATCTGGCGGTAGCACACCGTTTTGAGAACTCTAAGTCGGTTTCGGAGGAGTTCTTAGACGGGGCAGCTTTGCTTGGAACATACGGAGAAGCATTGCAGGATTTCAGCGCAAAGGCATGGATTTACGAAAAATAAGTACTGACGTTGCCTTATGGTTCTCTTTAGAATACTCTGTCGCCACAACTTATCCCGCATAAGTAAGGCTGAACTGTTACCCTTGTGGACATAATATGTATACTATATATTGACAGCGATATATATCTTGGTATATACTATGTATAATAGAAAGATATTAGTAAATGAGGAGGCGGATGAGTATGACAACAGCAAAAATATTTGAAAACGGAAGAAGCCAGGCAGTACGGCTTCCAAAAGAATGTCGTTTTTCTGATGACGAAGTATTCGTAAGTAAAGTCGGAGACATTGTAATGCTTATACCAAAGAAACTAAAGTGGAGCGGATTTTTGAATGGACTAGACATGTTTTCGGATGACTTTATGGTTAACGGAAGAGAACAGCAGACAGAGCAGGAGAGGGAAGAAATATGAAATATATGCTGGATACTAATATCTGCATTTTTGTTATCAAGCATAAGCCTGAAACTGTGATTAAAAGGTTTATGGAGCATGATCCGGGCGATATTTGTATTTCTTCCATCACCTATGCAGAATTAGTTCATGGAGTAGAAAAAAGTCAGGCAAAAGAGAAGAATCGAATTGCGCTTACACTCCTGTTAGCTAAAATTCAGATTATTCCGTTTGATAGTCTGGCTGCACAGGTATACGGTGTTGTAAAGGCTGATTTACAGAGGAAGGGTACTCCGATAGGACCGTTGGATACACTGATAGCCTCTCATGCAAAGGCACTGGATTTGACTCTTGTAACAAATAACACGAGAGAATTTGCCAGAGTGGAAGGTTTGAAGCTGGAAGATTGGGCTTAAAAAAGTGAAAGTGTAATATTGTTCCACCAGCAGGACGGGTAGCCCGAACCATCAAAACGGTTAAATCCGATATCGAAGCTTGAAGAAGTGGTACAGGAGGCATCAAAGGTAAGACGGTACAGGCTTCCTTTTTCCAGCGTCAGATCACATGCCTGTGACTGGATATCCTTTTCCGCAAAAGGTATTCAGATATTGCTTTGCAAACCTCGGTCTGAGGTGAAAAAAGTTTTTAAGCTGTTCCGCATTTCCTTCATATCCAAAGGCAGCCCAGTCGATGCCGAACCGGAAAAAGGTATCCTTTGTTGCTTCGGCATAGGCATCTGTGTATTCATCAATCTTTTCCTCTACAACATCAGAAGCAAAGCAGGTGTCGGCTATACGAATATAGTTATCGTAAAATGCCTGACGGAATGTTTCATTTTTACATACATTTCTAAGGATGGCAGGCAGATTAAAGTCTTCCTCCTTAGAATAATAATTGTTGAGAGAATCATAGCTGAAGGCCGTCTGAGTGCTGTTATAGAGTCCTGCCGCAAAATCCAAATCATAGAGGATAAAGCGCCATTTTCCGTCTGCCTTCGGAAGGTCTGGGTTAATTGTTTTGGAATGCCATACCTGCCAGTTGTTCATCCCGCCGTTTGCAAAATCGTTATTGCAGATATAGGTCTGTACTGTCATGTAGTCCATAAAATTCTGTATATCAAAGCGTTCACAGAAGGAATTGTAATTTTTCTCTACGGTCATATCGGCTGACATTGCCCAATCGCAAAGGTCACGGAACTCGTTAAGGTCTTCCTCTGTTCCGGTGTCGATTTCCCCGATTTTTATGACCGCCACCTCATTTTTGTCGATACCGTAATGGGATTCGATGTAGTCCCCGTCTGTTTTCTCCCGGATAAAGTAAAATCCCCAGAATTCACCGTCAAGAAACAGGATGCAGGGTTCTGATGCCATTGTATCACAGGACAAATCCTTTACAAGGTCCTGAAAAAGAGCATCACGGAAGTGCAGCGTCTGATAGTCGTTTCCGCCGTTGCGGAGAGTTATCTTATCAAACTTTTCAATGAGCTCTCCCTGATTGTCGGTAAGGTCTTCAAAGAAGGCGTATTTCATTTTAGAATCGCCGTATTCCTTTCGGGCATACAAACGAAAACTCTTTTGTGCATGTGCACGTGACCAGTTTCCGGAAATTCTGGCACCGACATCCGCGGAATACACCGCCTTCCCTCCTTCAAACACCTGAATGGAGACCGGAAACTCCGACTCCCTGCCGCCGGTGTTATAGTTTGTTACATTTGAAACATCGCCCGGGTCATATGAAACAAATTCGTCACTATTACGCCATTCATAATATTTTGAACCGACCATATAGACACCGGTATCCGGGTCGAACAGGTAATCTTTGTCGGTTACCATGGAGATTACCTTCATATCGGTATAATAGGAGGCACTTTTTTCGACAAAATAGCTGTTGGATACGACCTTACTATAAGTGCCGTCCTCTGTTTTTGAGACGGCACGGATAACAATCCCTTTGTCTACATTTTCTCTCGGCGGCTGATATCCGGCGAGAGAAATGTCCGTGACCGCACTGAGAATATTCGGCTCATCGGTATTGTTATATATGGAAATCTCCTGCGTATAAAGCATAGCAGTGGCAGACGTTCTCGGATCGCTTCCGTCTGTTGTGTAATAGATTTTATTGTCCGTCTGTGCAGAAAGTGTAAGCATAAATGCTTTGTTATAGAAGCCGCCGTTTGAGGAAAACAGCGGTTCGGTTACAAGGTCGGAAGAAATGGGGGATGGCTCGTCCCGGGACTTTCCCTCTTGTGAGTCCTTTTGTGTCTCGTCTTTCCGGACGCTGCCTGTTGCCGATATATCCGGGTTACGGGATGACCTGCTGCACGCAGTCAGCTGCAGTGAAAGAAACAAAAGCAGGATAGTACACAGGATTGAGCGGATATGAGTCTTATTTTTTTTCATAATAACAAATCCTCCTTTTAGAAATGTCAGCAGAGTCATTATTTTGAATTACCGAATAAACCTCGTAAGATTGACTTCCCGATTTCACGGCCGATAGTTCCAAACGCACTGGAAGCGGCACGCCCCACGGTTTTATTGAGTATTTTTTCGGCCTGCTTTTCCTTCTTTTTCTTTGCAGCGGCTTCCTCTTTTTCTTTCTTCTTTGCAGCTGCGGCATCGTCCTTTGCCTTCTGCTTTGCGGCAGCGGCTTCTTCCTTCGCACGCAGCTCTTCGGCATCTTCCTTTGCACTTTGCTCGGTCAATACCTCATAAGCGGACTGATTATCTACGGCAAGACCGTATTTCTCGTCCAGAGGACTTCCTGTAATAACGCAGTTCCTTGTAAACGCATCTACCGGCCCCATCAGGCTCTGAGGAGGAAGAATAAAGGTACGCTCCACCATGGTCGGGATACCCTTTTCGTCAAGGAAGGAAACCAAAGCTTCACCGACACCGAGCTCCATGATAGCTTCGGTGGTATCAAATGCCGGATTCTGACGGAAGGTCCGGGCTGCTGCGCGGACTGCCTTTTGTTCTGACGGTGTATAAGCCCGGAGAGCATGCTGGATACGGTTACCGAGCTGTGCAAGGACTTCGTCCGGAATGTCTGACGGACTCTGGGAAATAAAATATACACCGACACCCTTGGAACGAATCAGCTTCACCACCTGCTCGATTTTCTGGTTCAGGGCTTTCGGCATGTCACGGAACAGAAGATGAGCCTCATCAAAGAAGAAGACTAGCTTCGGCTTTTCTGCATCACCTACTTCCGGGAGCTTTTCAAACAGCTCCGACAAAAGCCAGAGTAAGAAGGTAGCGTATAAAATCGGAGACTGAACCAGCTCCGTGCTGTCTAAAATATTAATCATACCTTTGCCGGATTCGTCGGTTACAATCCAGTCCATAATGTCAAGAGCCGGTTCGCCGAAGAAAACATCTCCGCCCTGACTTTCCAGGGCAAGGAGTGCACGCTGGATGGCACCTGCACTTTGCGGACTGACGGAACCGTAGTGAAGAGTATATTCCGCACGGTGCTCGCTTACATGCTGAAGCATTGCCTTTAGGTCCTTTAGGTCAATCAGCAGAAGACCGTTATCATCTGCCACACGGAACACAATGTTAAGTACGCCCTCCTGCACTGTGGTAAGTCCGAGAAGACGTGAGAGAAGAGTCGGTCCCATTTCGGAAACGGTAGTGCGTACCGGATGACCGTTCTTTCCGAAAATGTCAAAGAAGCGGGTCGGAAAGGAGGTATAACTCCAGTCATCAATACCGAACCCTGCAATGCGTTTTGACATGTCTTCACTTTCTTTGCCGGGCTGACACATACCGGAGAGGTCGCCCTTGATATCGGCAAGAAATACCGGTACGCCGAGAGAAGAAAAAGCTTCCGCCATTACCTTTAAGGTAATGGTTTTACCCGTGCCGGTAGCACCGGCAATCAGACCGTGGCGGTTTGCCATTTTCGGAAATAAATACTGCGGGTTCTCATTTTTTGCAATCCAGAGTTTTCCGTCTTTTACCATTTTCAGATACTCCTTTTTTGTAGTGATAGTCAGTAACAGGGGTGCGCCGCGTAGTGCGGCACTTCCAAGGGTCAGCCTTGATTTTGTGCAGCTACGAGCCCCTTGCCGCCGTAAAGCTCACGTAGCTTCGGCTTCTCGATTTTGCCGGTAGGGTTACGCGGTACGTCCGCAAAGATAATCGTATGCGGACGCTTATAACGAGGAAGGGCATGACAGAAGGTGTTGACCTCGTCCTCGGTAAGCGTACAGCCGGACTTCACTTCAATAATCGCACCGGTGATTTCGCCGAGACGCTTGTCCGGAAGCCCTATGACAGCGACATCCTTTATGGCATCATGCTTGCGTAAGAAATCCTCAATCTGTACCGGGTAAATGTTTTCACCGCCGCTGATAATGACATCCTTCTTACGGTCAACGAGGAAAATGAAGCCGTCCTCGTCCTGCATTGCCATATCGCCGGTGAACAGCCAGCCGTCGGCAAGCACTTCAGCGGTTGCTTTTTCATCCTTATAGTAGCAGGTCATGACACCCGGACCCTTTACGGCAAGCTCACCGACTTCGCCCTGTGTGACAGGATTCCTGTTTTCGTCTACAATCTTTGTTTCCCAGCCGTAGCCCGGAATACCGATGGCACCTACCTTGTGGATGTTGTCTATTCCGAGGTGTACACAGCCCGGTCCGATGGATTCGGAAAGACCGTAGTTGGTATCGTATTTATGATTTGGAAAGTGCTGCTTCCAACGGGAAATCAGACTCGGCGGTACCGGCTGTGCGCCGATGTGCATCAGACGCCACTGGGACAGCTCATAATCGGAGAGCTTTACTTCACCACGGTCAATGGCATCCAGAATATCCTGCGCCCACGGTACCAGAAGCCAGACAATCGTGCAGTGCTCCTTTGAAACGGCATCTAAGATAAACTCCGGCTTGGTTCCCTTTAACAGAACTGCCTTCCCGCCTACCAGAAAGCTTCCGAACCAGTGCATTTTGGCACCGGTATGGTAGAGCGGGGGAATGCATAAGAATACATCATCATGCGTTGTTTCGTGATGATTCTGCTCTACGAGACAGGAGTGCATCAGACTTCTGTGCTTATGTAAAATAGCCTTCGGAAAGCCGGTTGTTCCCGAAGAAAAGTAAATGGCGGCATCATCCTCATCCGTAAGAGGAATATTCGGTGTCTGACTGGAGCAGTCGGCGGTAAGTGTGGTGTAATCCTCTGCAAAGGTCGGACAGTTATCACCTACATAAATCAGTAAGCGGTTCTTACTTAAGGTATCGGCGATTTCTTCCACACGTCCGATAAATTCCGGTCCGAATACTAAAATATCTACATCGGCAAGGTTTACACAGTATTCAATCTCATCGGAGGAATAGCGGAAGTTAAGCGGTACGGCAAGGGCACCGGTTTTTAAAATGCCGAAATAAATCGGCAGCCATTCCAGACAGTTCATAAGAAGAATCGCAACCTTATCCCCTTTTTTTACGCCGCGGGACAGTAAAAGGTGTGCGAATCGGTTCGCTTTCTCATTAAAAATATTCCATGTGATTTCGCGACGATAGTAGCTGCTTTTCGTCGGCTCCATAAGCTCATATTCCTTCCAGGTGATGCGGCGGGTTTCCGGAAGCTGCGGATTGATTTCCACCAGACAGATTTCGTCACCGTACAGGTCACAGTTTTTCTCCAAAATGTTTGTAATCGGCATGATTTTTTCCTCAGATTCTTATCAATATTTTCGTGGAAAACGAAGGAAATACTTTTTCGCTTTCCACTAATAAAGTATACGGGAAATGTGTGAAAAAGTCAATGAGAAAAAGAAGATTGCCAAAGGAAATCCCTGCTGAAATGAAAAAAGAGCGGAGGTTTCACAGCCTATCTGTGCTTGCTTTTTCAGGTACGTTAGGATATAATAAATTAGAAATATATTACATACGGAGGAAACATTATGAAAATAAGGGTTTTAGCAGTTTTTTTGTTTGTTGCTGTCCTTGGACTGGCAGCCTGTCAGAGTGACATAAAAGCGGATGCACCGGTGGCAACACCGACGGGTGTACCGACCGTTACCGCCCCGGAGGAGCCGACTGTGGCCCCGGAGGTAACAAAGGAACCGGCTGCAACTACGGAGCCGACGGTAGCGCCGGAGGTGACGGAGGAACCGGCTGCGACCACGGAGCCGACCGAAGCACCGGAAGTAACGGCGGAGCCGGTTACAACCACGGAGCCGACTGCAGTACCGGAGGTAACAGAGGAGCCGACTGCGACCACAGAGCCAACCAAAGCCCCGGAGGTGACCAAAAAGCCTGCCGCAACCCCGGTTCCGACTGCAAAGCCGACCTCAAAGCCGGTTCTGAAAGAGACACCGGCGAGTGCATTTTATTATGTAAAAAACAGTGACGGAACGATAGCAATTATTGGGTTAAGGGACACGTCATATACGGAAATCAGTGTTCCGAGAACGATTGAGGGACGTTTGGTAACGTGTATAAGGTGGTGTGCATTTTATGGCTGCAGCAGTATAACAAGTGTGAAGCTGCCGGACAGTATTACGACCATAGATAGGAACGCATTTGATGGCTGCAGCAGCTTGGTAAGCATCGAGATTCCGGACAGTGTAACGAGTATAAAGAATGCTGCATTTAGTGGCACTCCGTGGCTGAAACAGCAGAAGGAAAGCAAAGATTATCTTGTGCTTGGTGACGGCGTTCTGTATTGGGTGAATAAGGACGTTGCGGGAGAGTTTGTCATTCCGGACGGTGTAACGAGCATAGGGAATTGGGTATTTGAAAGCTGTTATGACTTAACCAGTGTCAAGATTCCTGACAGCGTAACAAGCATAGGGGAGTACGCATTTAATCGTTGCAAAAACTTAACAAGTATCGATATTCCGAGAGGAGTAACGAGCATAGGGGATAATGCATTTATAGGTTGTGATGGCTTAACCAGTGTCAGGATTCCTGACAGCGTAACGAACATAGGGGATCAAGCATTTTGGGCTTGCGACGGCTTAACCAGTGTCAAGATTCCCGGCAGCGTAACGAGCATAGGGGAGAACGCTTTCGGTGGCTGTGGAAGCTTAACAAGCATTGAGATTATGGGTAACGTTAAAAACATAAGTGCATTTGAGAATATGTGGTGGTTTAAGGATCAGCGGGAAAACAATGAATATCTTATCCAGGGAGGCATTCTGTTCTGTGTACCAAATGACATAGAAGGGGAGTATGATATCCCAAACGGAGTAACGCACATAGCTTCCGGTGTATTTGAGGATTGTAAAAACTTAACAAGTGTCATTATTCCGGATGGCGTAACGAGTATAGGTAATAGAGCATTTGATGGCTGTATCAGCTTAATGAGTGTTACTGTTCCGGATAGCGTAACGAGTATAGGAGATTGGGCATTTAGCGACTGTAAAAGTTTAGTGAGTATCAATATTCCGGATGGCGTAACGAGCATAGGGGACGGAGTATTTGTAAACTGTAGAAGTTTAACAAGTATTATTATTCCGGATAGCGTAACGAGCATAGGAGATCAAGCATTTTTACAATGTAGCAGATTGGCAAGTATGAATGTTCCGGATGGTGTAACGAGCATAGGGAGATCTGCATTTGGTGATATCCCATGGATAGAACAGCAGATTCTTAACAAGGATTACCTTGTATTAGGAGACGGTGTTCTGTATTGGGTAGATATGGCTAATACTAAGGGAGAGTATGTTATCCCAAACGGTGTAAAGAGTATTGGTGAGTATTTGTTTTATCGTTATGGTAGAGATGAAATAACCAGTATCAAGATTCCAAACAGCGTAACGAGCATAGGGGAAGGTGCATTTAATGACTGTAGCAACTTAACAAGTATTACCATACCGGATAGCGTAACTAGCATAGGACATTGGGCATTTAATGGCTGCAGCAGTTTGACCAGTATTACTATACCGGATAGCGTAACGAGCTTAGGTGCAGCTGCATTTAATGGCTGTAGCAGCTTAAAAAGTATTACTATTCCGGAGAGCATAACGGAATTTGATTATGGCATACTTGATGATTGTAGCAGTTTAACCGGCATTACAGTAAAAAAATGCTCTTGTGCCGAGCTGTGGGCAAAAAATTCCGGTTACGGTGATAAACTGATTCTGAAATAATGAAGGAATAGTAATCGCAGTCAATATACAACTTATATGCGGAGGAAATTATTATGAAAATAAGTGTTTTAGCAGTCTTTTCGGTTATTGCTGTCCTTGGACTGGCAGGCTGTCAGAGTGCCACAAAAGCAGATGCACCGGTGGCAACACCGACGGGCGTACCGACAGTTACCGCCCCGGAGGAGCCGACCGAAGCACAGGAGGTGACGGAAGAACCTGCTGCAACTACGGAGCCGACTGTGACCCCGGAGGTAACAAAGGAGCCGGTAGTGACCACGGAGCCGACTGCGGCCCCGGAGGTAACAAAGGAGCCGACTGTGACCACGGAGCCTACCAAAGCCCCGGAGGTAACAAAGGAGCCGGCAGTGACCACGGAGCCTACCAAAGCCCCGGAGGTAACCAAAAAGCCGGCCGCAACCCCGGTTCCGACTGCAAAGCCGACCACAAAGCCGGTTCTGAATGAGACTCCGGCGAGTGCATTTAAATATGAAATTAAGGATGGAAAAGTAACGATAACAGGGTTGGCAGATTTGTCATTTAGGGAAATCATTATCCCAGGAACGATTGAAGGATGTCCGGTGACGAGCATAGGGGAGCGGGCATTTTATAATGATGCGTATAACGGCAGCCTATTAACAAGCATTAATATCCCTGAAAGCGTGACGAGCATAGGTGCTGGGGCATTTTATGGCAGTACAAGATTAACAAGTATCAACTTTCCGAAAGGCGTAACGAGTATAGAGGCACAGACATTTGATGATTGCCGAGAATTAAAAAGTATCAATATTCCGGACGGAGTAACGAGCATAGGTGATTGGGCATTTTATAATTGCCAACAATTAAAAAGTATCAATATCCCTGAAAGCGTAACAAGCATAGGAGAGAATGCATTTTTTAACTGTAGCAGCTTAACAAGTATCAATATTCCAAAAGGTGTAACGAGCATAGGGCGTAGTGCATTTTCGTGCACTCCATGGCTGGAACAGCAGATGAAAAATAAAGAATACCTCGTGCTTGGAGACGGTGTTTTATATAAGGTAAGAGATAGTCTGACGGGAGCGTGTACTATTCCAAATGGTGTGAAGAGCATAGCAGCAACGGCATTTTGGCACTGTGAAAGCATAACAAGTATCAATATTCCGGACGGCGTAACAAGCATAGGGGCGGAAGCATTTTTTGACTGTAGAAGCATAACAAGTATCAATATTCCGGATGGCGTAACGAGCATAGGGGCAGAGGCATTTAGCGGCTGTAGCAGCTTAACAGGTATCAATATTCCGGACGGCGTAACGAGCATAGGGGCAGAGGCATTTAGATATTGTAAAAAATTAACAAGTATCAATATTCCGGACGGCGTAACGAGCATAGGGGATAATGCATTTAGCGGCTGTAGCAGCTTAACAGGTATCGACATTCCGGACGGTGTAACGAGCATAGGGGATAATGCATTTAGCGGCTGTAGCAGCTTAACAAGTATCAATATTCCGGACGGAGTAACGAGCATAGAGGCGAAAGCATTTTATGACTGTAGCAGTTTAACAAGTATTACTATTCCGAAAGGCGTAACGAGCATAGGGGATGAGGCATTTAGAAATTGTGAAAAATTAGCAAGTATCAATATTCCGGACGGCGTAACAAGCATAGGAGAGCATGCATTTAGCTCGACACACTTAACAAGTATCAATATTCCGAATAGCGTAACGAGCATAGGGGAGGGCGCATTTTCTAATTGCCAACATTTAAAAAGTATCAATATTCCGGAAGGCGTAACGAGAATAGAGAAAGGCTTATTTTGTAACTGTCGCATCTTAGCAAGTATTGATATTCCGGAAGGCGTAACGAGAATAGGAGAGGAAGCATTTTACGGCTGTAACCATTTAACAAGTATAAATATTCCGAAAAGCGTAAAGAGCATATTGAGTGAAGCATTTTCACAATGTGGCTTAACAAGCATTATTGTTCAAGAGGGCTCTTATGCCGAAAGGTGGGCAAAATTAATCGGTTTCGAGGATAAACTGATTATAGAATAAGAAAAGAAAGGATTTATTACTATGGCAAAAAAGATTATGCTCGGTAACGAAGCGATTGCGCGCGGTGCTTATGAAGCTGGCGTAAAGGTATCGGCGGCGTATCCGGGAACTCCGAGTACGGAGATTAGTGAAAATTTAGTACAGTATAAGGAGATTTATTCCGAGTGGTCACCGAATGAAAAGGTGGCTACCGAGGTGGCAATCGGTGCTTCGATTGCCGGTGTCCGTGCGATGTGTTCCATGAAGCATGTCGGTGTAAATGTGGCAAGCGACCCTCTGTATACCATTTCCTACGGCGGTGTGAACGGTGGTCTGGTACTGGTAGCGGCAGATGACCCGGGTCTTTACAGCTCGCAGAATGAGCAGGACACCCGTATGGTGGCAAGAGCTGCACAGGTGCCGGTGCTTGAGCCGTCCGACAGTGAAGAAGCAAAGGAGTTTGTAAAGCTCGCGTTTGAACTGAGTGAGCAGTATGATACTCCGGTCATTGTCCGTACAACGACCCGTCTGGCACATTCTCAGGGACTGGTAGAGCTTTGTGACAGGAAAGAGGTTCCGGACAAGCCGTATGAGAGAAATGTGGCAAAGTTCGTTATGATGCCGGGCAATGCAAAGCATCGTCATGTTTATGTAGAACAGCGTTTAAAGAAGATGGCGGAGGACGGTGCTTCCTTTGCTATTAATAAGGCTGAATATAATGATACTTCCATTGGCTTTATTACAAGCGGTATTCCGTATCAGTATGTAAAGGAAGCCTGTCCGGATGCCTCCGTGTTAAAGCTCGGTATGGTGCATCCGCTTCCTCGTAAGCTCATCGAGGAGTTTGCTTCTAAGGTAGATAAGCTCTATATTTTCGAGGAGCTTGAGCCGGTCATTGAGGAGCAGGTAAAAGCCTGGGGCATTTCCTGTATCGGAAAGGAAATCTTTACCGTACAGGGCGAGTACAGCGCAAATATGCTTCGTAAGGCTGTGCTTGGTGAGGCAGCAGAGTTAAAAGTTGCCGCACAGGTTCCGGCAAGACCGCCGATTTTGTGTCCGGGCTGCCCGCACAGAAGCGTATACTCTGTATTAAATAAGCTAAAGATTCATGCGGCGGGCGATATCGGCTGCTATACCTTAGGTGCGGTAGCACCGCTGAATGTAGTGGATACTACGGTTTGCATGGGTGCAAGTATTTCTACGCTTCACGGTATGGAGAAGGCAAAGGGAAAGGATTACATAAAGAACTGGGTAGCGGTTATCGGTGATTCCACCTTTATGCATACGGGTGTGAATTCCTTAATCAATATGGTTTACAACAAGAGTACCGGTACGGTTATGATTTTAGATAACTCCACCACCGGTATGACCGGTCATCAGGACCATGCGGCAACAGGTAAGACGCTGCTGGGTGAGACGACTAAGGCTGTGAATCTCGTGCAGCTCTGTAAGGCAATCGGTGTGGAGCATGTGGTAGAAGTAAATGCCTTTGATACGGTGAAGCTTGAGCGTGTCATTAAGGAAGAAACCGCAAGAGATGAGGTTTCCGTTATTATAACGAAGTCTCCGTGTGTACTGTTAAAGGGCAATGTATTCCCGGATGTTTGTGTGCCGGACAGCGATAAGTGTAAAAAGTGCGGCATGTGTTTAAGACCGGGATGCCCGGCTCTTACCAAAAAGGAAGACGGTACGATTGCGATTGATGCAACGATGTGTAACGGCTGCGGACTCTGCATGCAGCTTTGTAAGTTTGATGCAATTAAGAAACAGGCAAGATAAGGAGGAGATGACAATGGCCACTAGAAATATTATGATTGTCGGTGTGGGCGGTCAGGGTACCCTGCTTACCAGCCGTATTTTAGGTAATATTACCGTTGCTGCGGGCTATGATGTAAAGCTTTCCGAGGTGCACGGCATGGCGCAGCGCGGCGGAAGCGTAGTTACCTTTGTCCGCTACGGCGAGAAGGTTGCGGAGCCGATTGTGGAAGAGGGTCAGGCGGATGTGCTCATTGCATTTGAGCGTCTGGAGGCTCTTCGTTATGCACATTTCTTAAAGAAGGACGGCGCTATGGTAATCAATGACCGCAGAATCGACCCGATTACGGTAGTAACCGGTGCGGCGAACTATCCGGAAAATATTATTGAGAGCCTTTCCGCAGAGCATCAGGTTTATACGGTAGATGCGCAGGAGGAGGCATTAAAGCTCGGCAATTCCAAGGTGTTTAATGTAATTGTTCTTGGTGTTGCGGCAAAGCATATGGACTTTACAAAGGAGCAGTGGCTGTCCGCAATCGAGGCAACCGTGCCGCCGAAGACAGTCGAATTAAATAAAAAGGCATTTCTGACAGGGTACGAAATGTAGTGTAAATTATGTTTTTTCGGGCAGGATTTAGTCTGTCTGACAGAAAAACCGGAATACGGAAGGAGAAGGCAATGATTTGGAATGAAGCAAAGGAATGTATGAGCAGGGATGAGCTTCATCATCTGCAGGGGAAGCGTCTGGTAAAGACGGTAAATCACGTGTATCATAATGTAGAGTTTTACCGTAAAAAGATGCAGTCACTCGGACTTGAGCCGGGAGATATTCAGACAGCGGACGATATTACGAAGCTTCCGTTTACGACAAAGGATGATTTACGTGATACGTATCCGTTCGGTCTGTTTGCGGTGCCGCAGTCGGAAATCGTGCGTATCCATGCCTCCAGCGGAACGACGGGAAAGGCAACGGTAGTAGGCTATACGAGACATGATATCGATGTATGGTCCGAGTGTGTGGCACGTGCCTTTACCATGGCAGGTCTTACGAAGGATGATATTATTCAGGTAGCATACGGGTACGGCCTGTTTACCGGTGGTCTCGGTGCCCACTACGGTGCGGAAAATCTGGGGGCAACGGTAGTACCGATGTCCACGGGAAATACAAAGAAGCTTGTTACCATGATGAAGGATTTCGGGGCAACTGCGATTGCCTGTACGCCGTCCTATCTGATGCATATAGCGGAGACTCTGGAGGAGATGGGTGATATTCCGAATATAAAGTTAAAGGCTGCTATTTGCGGCGCGGAGCCGTGGACGGATAATATGCGTAAGCAGATAGAGGAAAAGCTTCACATTCATGCCCATGACATTTACGGCTTATCCGAGGTGATGGGTCCGGGGGTTGCCTGTGACTGTATTTACCACAAGGGACTCCATGTATATGAGGACCATTTCCTTCCGGAAATCGTCAGTGCGGAAACGCTTAAACCGTTACCGGAGGGTGAAACGGGTGAGCTTGTATTTACTACACTGACGAAGGAAGGCATTCCGCTAATCCGTTACCGCACAAAGGATTTAACAAGTATTTCCTACGGTAAGTGTGAATGCGGCAGAACCTTAGCCCGCATCAGCCGTTTTAAGGGGCGTTCCGATGATATGTTAATTATCCGCGGTGTCAATGTATTCCCGTCCCAGATTGAAGCGGCACTCCTTGAGATGTCCGGTACGACACCGAATTACTTTATGATTGTAGACCGTGTAAACAATCTGGATACGTTAGAGGTACAGGTAGAGGTCGAGGAGCGTTTCTTCTCCGACGAGATTAAGGAGCTTGAACGGCTGACGAAGCAGATTATACATACGATACAGCAGGCAATCGGACTGGCAGTTAAGGTTACGTTAGTGGAGCCGAAGACGTTAGAGCGCAGCATGGGAAAGGCAGTCCGCGTTCTTGACAAGAGAAAGCTGGTATAAGATGCGGTTCTGCCGGGGATTGGCAGAGAAAGGAGAAGGTTATGTATTTAGAGCAGTTATCGGTTTTTATGGAAAATCGTGTCAGTCGCTTAAATGAAGTATTACTTGCCTTAAAAGAGTGCAAAGTAAATGTGTTGTCCTTAAGTCTTGCAGATTCCAGCGAATACGGCGTGCTTCGTCTGATTGTGGATAATCCGGAGAAGGGTCGTCAGGTGTTAAAGGATGGCGGTTTTTCTGCAATGCTTACCAGGGTGCTTGCCGTAAAGCTTCCGAATGAGGTTGGCACGCTGCAGGGTGTTCTTGCGCTTCTCGGAGAAGCGGGTATGAATGTAGAGTATATGTATGTACTTGCCAATGCAAAGGAGTTTTCCGGCATGATTATTAAGACCGGAAATCCGGAGGAGGCAGCAAAGCTTTTGAAGGACAAAGGCATTGAATTTGTGAAAGCAGAGGAAGTAGGTAAAATTGGAGCGTAAGGTCATTGATTTTCATACGCACGCATTTCCGGATAAAATAGCCGGAAAAACAGTTGAAATGTTATCGGAAAAGGGCGGAATTCCCGCCCATAGCGACGGAACTCTCGGAGGACTTCAAAGGGTGCTTCGGGAGGCGGGAGTTTGTCTCGGCGTGGTGCTTCCGGTGGTAACAAAGGCAGAGCAGTTTGAATCCGTCACCCGGTTTGCGGTACAGATAAACGAAAGGCGGAAAGAGACAACCGGCAGAGACGGGGAAGAGGCAGAAACATCCGGAGCGAAGCTGGTATCCTTTGGCGGTATTCATCCGGATTCCCCGGATTACCGGAAAGAGCTTAGGCAGCTTTCCGACCTCGGATTTCTGGGAGTAAAGCTGCATCCGGATTATCAGGGAGTATATTTTGATGATATCCGTTATATGCGGATTATGGACTATGCTTCCGAACTCGGTCTTATTATTGTTACCCATGCCGGGATTGATATCGGGATTCCCGAGCCAGTTCGGTGTACTCCAAAGCGTGCCTTAAGGGTGCTTCGTGAGGTAAAGCCTGAGAAGCTGGTGTTAGCCCATTGCGGCGGTTTTGGGCTCTGGGAGGAGGTCATAGATACTCTTGCCGGAGAACCGGTTTATATGGATACCGCATATTCCATGGGGCATATTTCCGAAGAATTATTTGTAAAGCTTTGTCGTGTCCACGGTGCAGATAAAATGTTGTTTGCGACGGATTGCCCGTGGGGAAATCCGGAAAAGGATTTGGAGACGTTTCTCTCCATGCCGCTTACAAAAGAGGAACAGGACATGATTCTGCATCGGAACGCGGAAAAACTACTCGGCAGATAAGAAAAGGATTTGTAATTCAAAGCTTTACAGATGAATGCTATTGTGAGAATATCTGTCCAAAGAGGTTGACTTTTTCTCTGAGGACAGATATAATAATACATATACGCTTTATTGCTTTAAAGTGCAACGCTTTAAAGCGAAATGCGACTGAAGAAATATTTGAGAGGAAAAGGAGAAGGGTTATGTTAGTGAGGATTATTCTGCTGATTGTCTTTTTCGGCACTATGGTAGGAGTCGGCTTTTATTCCAGAAAGCATGCTACCGATGTAAACGGCTTTGTTCTCGGCGGACGGGGGGTAGGACCGTGGCTTACGGCGTTTGCATACGGTACATCTTATTTTTCGGCAGTAGTTTTTGTAGGATATGCGGGACAGTTCGGATGGAAATACGGTATGTCGGCTACCTGGATTGGAATCGGAAATGCATTAATCGGTTCTCTGCTTGCATGGGCAGTGCTGGGACGGCGTACCCGTATTATGAGTAAGCATTTTTCAGCAAGTACCATGCCGGACTTTTTCGGAAAGCGCTATGACAGTAATACTCTTCGTATTGCTGCTTCGGTGATTTCCTTTGTTTTCCTGATTCCGTACACGGCATCGGTATATAACGGTTTGTCACGTTTGTTCGGAATGGCATTTGATATTCCGTATACGGCCTGTGTTGTTGCAATGGCGGTTCTCACCGGTGTGTACGTCATTCTTGGCGGCTATATGGCAACGGCTATCAATGACTTTATTCAGGGTATTGTAATGCTATTTGGTATTGTTGCAGTTATTGTGGCGGTGTTAAACGGTCAGGGCGGCTTCCTTTCTGCGGTAAAGAAGCTGGCGGAATTTGAGAGTGATGTGGCTATTACGGCAGGACAGAAGGGGGCATTTACCTCTTTCTTTGGACCGGACCCTTTAAATCTTCTCGGAGTTGTTATACTAACTTCCCTCGGAACATGGGGGCTTCCGCAGATGGTACATAAGTTTTACGCAATCAAGGATGAAAAGGCAGTCCGTACCGGTACGATTATTTCTACTTTGTTTGCGGTGGTGATTTCCTGCGGCTGCTATTTTCTCGGTGGCTTCGGTCGTTTGTTTAATTCGCCGCAGATATATAATGAAAGCGGAAAGATTGTATATGATGCCATTGTACCGACGATGCTTTCCAAATTACCGGATATTTTAATCGGTATTGTGATTGTACTTGTTCTTTCGGCATCTATGTCCACGCTTTCTTCTCTTGTGCTGACTTCCAGCTCTACATTGACTCTGGATGTCATTAAGGGCAGCATTGTAAAGAAGATGAGTGAGAAAAAGCAGCTTCTTTGCATGCGTATTTTGTTAGTATTCTTTATTGTAGTGTCGGTAGTAATAGCTCTGGACCCGCCGACCTTTATCGCACAGCTTATGGGCATTTCATGGGGAGCACTTGCCGGTGCGTTCCTTGCACCTTTCCTGTACGGTCTGTACTGGAAGGGCGTAACGAAGGCTGCGGTCTGGGCAAGCTTTGCAACCGGAGTCGGAATTACCGTATCAAATATGTTCTTTAAATTTATTGCATCTCCGATAAATGCAGGAGCGGTTGCAATGGTTGCAGGTCTGATTGTGGTGCCGGTTGTTAGTATTATTACTCCAAAGATGAGGAAAGAGGCTGTGGACGAATGCTTTGCCTGCTACGAGCAGAAGGGAGTAGTAGAGAATAAAATAGCGCTTCCGAGTGAAGAAAATGCTGTTGGAAAATAAGGTTTTCTTTTTAAAATTATTGAAATAATTAATAAAAAGATGTAAAATGTATCGTGTGTCCGGGGTTCAAACCTATACAGCACCGATAATAATATTTCACAGAGGATTACATAATGAGTTCCGCAAAGAAATCAAAGGGTTCAAAGAAGAAAAGAAAAGCAAACAGGGTAAACGAAATACGAAAAGCAAGTGATATAAAAGAAACAGAAGATATAACAAAGCAGGAAGGTACTTCAGAAGCAAAGGAAGAGTTGCAAACTCGGATTATTCCGGGAGAAGCTCAGCAGAAACAAAAAGGTAAGTATTCTGAAAAGCTACACCTCTTTGCAAAGCATATTTTGTCGCTTTGCAGTGCCGTGGAACAGAAATGCATATCAGGTCTAAAACATATAAAAGTAAAGGCTTCTGATTTGCAAAACGAAACAAAAGGAGTGTTGCTTATTTCTTCTGTTATTGTAGTAGCACTATTTATTACCGTAATTACACTTGGGGTTCGTCTTTGTAAAGTGACAAATGAGTTGAAGGCTGTTCAGGTGATGTCAACAAACCTGCAGGAAGAGCTTACCAGGTCACAGTCGGAACAACAGAAAAAAGCTATAGTATCAGAAAAAGGAGATGTACCTGATAAAAACGTGTTGGAAATGATTCCGACCCAACAGGTCGCACAGGAGTCGACAGAGAAGCCGTCACCTACTCAGACACCGGAATTGACAGAGAAGCCGACACCTACCCAAACACCGAAGTCACAGAATTACATTGTCTGTGTGGATGCGGGACACGGTGATTGGGATGGCGGTGCGGTATTACGTGAAGACGGAATAGAAAAAAGAATAGAAAAGGAGGACAATCTCCGGCTGGCCTTGTTATTCCGGGATGCTCTGAAGGAGTACGGAATCGAGGTTGTAATGACAAGAGAGACGGATGTCTTTCTGGAGCTTTCGGAACGTACCGATATTGCCAACGCAGCGAATGCAGATGCATTAATCTCGTTTCATCGTAACTCCTTTAACGGAGAGAATGAGGTGAGTGGCATAGAGTTCTGGATTCACAGCAGCAGACCGGAGGGCGCAGATACTCTGGCACAAAGTATGCTGGATGCTGTTATGCAGGTCGGGGGTATGAAAAACCGTGGTGTGAAGAGCGGTGCTATGTCAGGTTCAAAGGATAATTATGCGATTAACCGGGCTGCTAATATGACCAGTATGATTGTTGAATTTGGATTTATAACAAGTCAGTCGGATAACGCTGCATATGATGCGAATGGGGAAGTCTATGCAAAGGAGATGGCGAAGGCGGTATATGAATGGCTGGAAGCACAGGAAGCAGATGGGCAATAAATTGAATATGTGATGATGAGCAAAGGGCTGTCGCATTTACGATTAAAAATCGTAGATGTGGCAGTTTTTTTACACGGATTTTACATGGGCATGCGGTAGTTCTTTACAGGGGAGTGCTACACTTAGTCTTGTAATCAAGAAAAGATGGAGGGTAAAAAAATGAGAATGATGAAAAAGATGATAAGTGTACTTGTAGCAGCAGGAATGCTTGCAGCGGTAACCGCAGGATGCGGCAACTCCGAAAAGACAGTGGCAACCGATGGCTCCACATCTATGGAAAAGGTGATTGGTGCGTTGGGCGAAGCATTCATGGAAGCGAATGAGGGAGTCAGCTTTACCTATAATCCTACCGGTTCCGGAACAGGAATTACCGCAGTATCCGAAGACAGATGTGATATCGGACTTTCCAGCAGAGCATTAAAGGATACGGAAAAGGAATCCGGACTTACGGAGACGGTACTGGCATATGACGGAATCGCAATTATTGTAAATCCACAGAATCCGGTTGCCGATTTGGAGGTAGAAACCGTTGCGAAAATTTACACCGGAGAGATTAAAAACTGGAGTGAGGTTGGCGGAAACGATGCGGAAATCGTTTTAATCGGAAGAGAAGCAGGAAGCGGAACCAGAGATGGTTTTGAATCAATCACGGGAACAAAGGAAAAGTGTGTATATCGTCAGGAGCTTACTTCTACCGGTGATGTGATTACCACTGTCGCACAAAATCCGGATGCAATCGGATATGCATCCCTAGCATCGGTAAAGGATAGTGTGAAGGCCTTAAAGATTGGAGGAGTCACACCGTCGGAAAAAACAATCAAGGACGGAAGCTATGTAATTCAAAGACCGTTCGTTCTTGTAACAAAGACAGATAAGAAGCTTTCAAAAACGGCACAGAAATTCTTTGACTGGGCACTATCCGCAGAAGCAAACGATATTATTACCGCGGCAGGTGCAGTACCGGTAAACTAGAAAACCGACAGGACGGAGTAAACATTAAAAAACATAGCGGTGGGAAGACCACCGCATGTTGTCTATGGAGAAAAAAATGAAAAGAAAAAAGAATACGGTAGAAAATGTAATACATGGTATATTTCTGATTCTTGGATTAATAACAGTGGCATCCGTACTTCTGATTACGATTTATCTTGTGATTTCCGGTATTCCTGCAATAAGAGAAATAGGATTGTTTGAGTTTTTACTCGGAGCAAAGTGGGAATCGACCGCAGCAGAGCCGAAATTCGGGATATTACCGTTTATCCTGACCAGCGTGTACGGAACCGCAGGTGCAATCTTAATCGGAACACCGGTTGGTTTTTTCACAGCGGTATATCTTTCAAAGTTTGCACCGGAGCGGGTAAAAAGAGTGGTAGAGACGGCTGTCAGTCTTCTTGCGGGAATTCCGTCGGTAGTATACGGACTGGTGGGAATGCTGGTACTTGTACCTGCAATACGAAAGCTGTTTCATGTACCGGATGGGGCAAGTCTTCTTGCGGCAATTATTGTACTCGCGGTAATGGTGCTGCCCTCTATTATAAAGGTATCTCTGACTTCGCTTTCGGCGGTTCCGAAGGAGTACGAGGAGGGCTCTCTGGCGCTCGGAGCGACACCGGTTGAAACCTGCTTTAAGGTATCGGTCCCGGCGGCAAAGAGCGGAATCGCGGCAGCGATTGTTTTAGGTGTCGGAAGAGCAATCGGGGAAGCAATGGCGGTGATGATGGTATCCGGCAATGTGCCTAATATGCCGTCCCTGTTTGAAAGTGTGCGCTTTCTGACTACGGCAGTGGCAAGTGAAATGTCATATTCCTCCGGTTTGCAAAGACAGGCTCTCTTTTCTGTCGCACTTGTGCTGTTTGTCTTTATTATGTTAATCAATGCAACGTTGAATTTCTTATTAAAACGTCAGAAGGAGAGGTAGTATGGAACATAAAAAGAGCGGAGCCGGGCGAAAAATTTACGGAATGTTAATGCGCTTTCTTATGATAGCTTCGGCGGCAGTTACGAGCCTGTTGGTAATCTTTATGATTATTTATGTTTTGTGCAAGGGGATTCCCTACATCACATGGGAGCTTATTTCAACAAAGCCAAGCTATCTTTCGGGAAAAATCGGGATTTTGCCGGATATATTAAACACGGTGTATATTATTCTGGCTACTTTGCTTATTGTACTTCCTCTCGGTGTCGGGGCGGCGGTCTATTTGACGGAATACGCGAAAAACCGGAGAGTTGTAGGAATCATAGAATATGCGGCGGAGACGTTATCCGGAATTCCGTCGATTATTTACGGGCTGGTAGGAATGCTGCTTTTTTGCCGTTTTTTTAATATGAAGACCTCTTTGTTAGCAGGGGCGTGTACACTCGTAATCATGAATCTTCCTACGGTAATGAGGACAACACAGGAAAGCTTAAAAACAGTACCGCAGGGCTACAGGGAAGGAGCCTTCGGACTCGGAGCCGGGAAATGGAGAGTGATTCGTACCGTGGTGCTTCCGGAGTGCATAGACGGTATTATTACAGGCTGTATTCTTTCCGTGGGAAGAATTCTCGGAGAATCTGCGGCACTTCTCTTTACCGCAGGATTTGCACATGCTTTAAACGGAATTTTTGAAGGGTTAGTAAGCTCCGGCGCGACACTGACGGTTGCGTTATACGTATATGCGAAGGAGCAGGGAGAATTCGAAGTAGCTTTTGCCATTGCCGCAATTTTAATGGTACTTACATTTGCAATGAATATGATTGCGGATTTGACAGGAAAGTATTTCAAAAAAAGGAGAAATGCATGAGTAGTATTATTTCTGTGAAGAATTTGAATTTGTGGTATACAAATTCACAGGCATTAAAGAACATTAATATCGAAATAGAGAAAAATGCAATTACAGCGTTAATCGGTCCTTCCGGCTGTGGCAAATCGACTTTTTTAAAGACCCTGAATCGTATGAATGATTTGATTTCCGGAGTCAGAATCGAAGGAAAGCTTACATACGGGGATACGGATATTTTTGAAAAGGGACTGGACGTAAATGAGCTGCGGAGGGAAATCGGAATGGTATTCCAGAAGCCGAATCCGTTTCCTATGAGTATTTACGACAATATTGCATACGGGCCGAGAATTCATGGTATAAAGAGCCGGGTGAAGCTGGATGAGATTGTGGAGGAATCCCTGCGCGATGCGGCAATCTGGGACGAAGTGAAGGACCGTTTAAAAAAATCCGCACTGGGACTTTCCGGCGGACAGCAGCAGCGTCTTTGTATCGCAAGAGCATTAGCGGTAAAACCGCAGATTCTTTTGATGGATGAACCAACCAGTGCTTTGGATCCGATTTCCACATCTAAGATAGAAGACCTTGCGTCAGAGCTGAAAAACAAGTATACTATAATTATAGTAACTCACAATATGCAGCAGGCAGCAAGAATCTCTGATTATACCGCATTTTTTCTTCTTGGAGAGCTGGTGGAATACGGGAATACCGATACCATTTTTTCTGTTCCGAAGGATAAGCGTACAGAAGACTATATTACGGGGAGGTTCGGCTGATGAGAGAACGCTATCATGAGCAGTTACATATGCTTAACAGAAAGATGATTGAAATGGGAGCACTGTGTGAAAAGGTAATAGAGCTTGCATGCACCGCGCTGCTTGCGGGTGATGGCAGCAAGGCTTGTGAGGTACAGCCTTTCGCACGTCAGATTGATCAGATGGAGAGAGAAATCGAGTCCATTTGTCTGAAGCTTTTGTTACAACAGCAGCCGGTTGCCGGAGATTTAAGGCAGATTTCGGCTGCATTAAAAATGATTACGGATATGGAACGTATCGGGGATCAGGCTGAGGATATTGCCGAGATTATCACGTTTCTAAACGGAAGAACCGGAGCGGAATGTGAAGATATCAGGCGGATGGCGGATGCTGCCATTAAGATGGTAAGTGAAAGTGTTGATGCTTATGTCAGACAGGATGTTGTACTTGCAAAAGCGGTGGAAAAGCAGGATGATATAGTGGACGATTGCTTTGTCAGAGTAAAGAATACTTTGATTCGGATGATTTCCGAAAATATGGCGGACGGCGAATATGCTCTTGATTTACTTATGATTGCAAAGTATTTTGAAAGAATCGGAGACCATGCGGTAAATATTGCCGAGTGGACTGAGTTTTCCGTAACCGGGGTACGTGAAGGAGACGAATAATTATGATTTGGTGTGTAGATGATGATGCGACAATCCGGGATATTGAGGTATATACATTAGTATCGACCGGGTTTCAGGCAGAAGGGTTTGCAGACGGAAAAAGTATGTTGGAAGCACTGAAAAAGAATAAGCCGGAGCTGATTGTATTAGATATTATGCTGCCCGGTGAGGACGGTGTGGAAATCTTAAGGAAGCTGCGCGAGAATCCCGAAACCAAAAAAATACCGGTGATTATGGCAACGGCAAAGGGAACCGAAATGGATAAAATCCAAAGTCTGGACCTTGGGGCGGATGATTATCTTGTAAAGCCGTTCGGAGTAATGGAAATGGTGTCGCGTATCAAGGCTGTGCTCCGCAGGTGTGACAGCGGGGAGAAGGAACATACGCTTTTGTCTGTCGGAGAAATTACACTGAATCAAAGTGAGCATGTAGTGGCGGTTGCCGGAGAACGGGTTGCCCTGACATTAAAGGAATATGAGATTTTACGTCTTTTTTTAGAAAATCCGGGGATGGTTTTTTCTCGTGAAAAGCTTTTGTCAAAAGTATGGGGAGTGGATTATATGGGAGAAACAAGAACGGTTGACATGCATATAAAAACATTACGCCAGAAGCTCGGAGAATACGGCAGTATGATTAAAACAGTGATTGGCGTAGGATATCGTCTGGAGGGAGAAAAATGACAAAACGAATCTTTCGTTCGATTTTACTGGTAGCGTCTACGGTGCTGCTGTTAAGTCTTGTAGCGGTTATGGGGGTAATATATAATCATTTTTCCGAGGTACAGAGGGAACGGCTGGTGGCAGAGGCAAATCTTGCCGTACAGGGAGTGGAATTAAGCGGGGAAGCCTATCTGAAAGGACTTTTGACAGATGAGTTCCGACTCACATGGATAGCAGAGGACGGCAGCGTTTTATTTGATACCCAGGTGACAGCGGAAGAAATGGATAATCATGTGAACAGGGAAGAGATATATGAAGCATTCAGGACAGGAACCGGTGAAAGCTCCCGTTATTCGGATACCCTGATGGAAAAAACGCTGTATTATGCGAAACGTTTATCAGACGGAACGGTACTTCGTATTTCCTCCGGTCTGGCATCGGTATTTCAGCTTTTATTCCGGCTGCTTGCACCGATTATTACGGTATTTCTCCTTGCGGTTTTATTTTCTGCGGTACTTGCCGGACGTATGGCAAAGCGTATCGTGAATCCGTTAAGCCGGCTGAATCTGGACAAGCCGTTAGAAAATGAAGCGTATGAGGAGCTGTCTCCGCTTCTCGGAAAAGTGAATAAGCAGCACAAGCAGATTGCGGAGCAGATGATTCTGCTCAGACAAAAGGCGGATGAATTTGAACAGATTGTAGCATCCATCAACGAGGGGATTGTTCTGCTTGATGAGCAGGGTGTTGTTATCAGTATGAATCCCGCAGCGAAGAGGTTATTCGGCGTTTCCGTAAAATGTACCGGTGCAGACTTTTTTACAGTGGAACGCAGACCGGAAATGTGCCGTGCGATAGAGCAGGCTATAAATGGCAGAAAGAGTGATTTCCGCATGCAAAAGGGCGGAAAGGAGTATCAGTTTGATGTGAGTCCCATTACCTCCGACGGGAAGATGTTAGGTATCGTAATTTATGCATTTGATATTACGGAGCATGTACTGGCGGAAAAGAGCAGACAGGAGTTTACCGCAAATGTTTCCCATGAGCTGAAGACACCGCTGCAGTCCATTATGGGAAGTGCGGAGTTAATGGAAAACGGACTGGTGAAAGATGAGGATATGCCTCGTTTCTTGGACAATATCCGCAGGGAAGCCGGACGTCTGGTAACATTAATAAACGATATTATTCATTTGTCCGAGCTTGACGGAAACGTGGAAGCGGTAAAGGAGCCTGTAGATTTAGGCGAAGTTGTGAAGGAAGTGTTTGAAATATTAAAGCCTGTGGCAGAACAGAAAAATGTGACGCTTTCATATGCAGGTGAATCCGTAGAGCTGAGTGGTATCAGACGTTATCTTTATGAGATTATTTATAATCTGTGTGATAATGCAATCCGCTACAATAAGGAAGGCGGAAGCGTAGAGGTGTTGACCGGACAGAAAGAGGACGGTATCATCTTAAAGGTTACGGATACCGGTATCGGCATCCCGGAAGAGCATCAGGCGAGAGTGTTTGAACGGTTTTACAGGGTAGATAAGAGTCATTCCAAAGAGACGGGCGGTACCGGTCTTGGCCTTTCTATTGTAAAGCATGCGGTCAGACATCAGGGAGGTCAGATAAAGCTTAGCAGCGTACCGGGAGAAGGGACGACGGTGACGGTACTGTTTTATCCGGCTTGACGGCATGAAAGGAAACACGTATAATATGAATCAATGAAGTAAGATTTGTTTATCTATGGATGTATGGGAGGTGTATTGCGAATTATGACCAGACAGGAGGCTGAAAGCCTTGGAATTGATTTGTCGACAATAAAGGCATGTAAGAGGATTCGTCAGTTGGCAAAACTGGACCGTTTGAGAATTGATGAAGATACACATCGAAGCGGGATTAATAAGCATTTATTTTCCTACATCGAGTATTGCGGGTATGAGGTTTTAGAGTTTGTACGGATGTATCTGTCGCGTTTACAGCCATATATGCTGGAACGCAGAACAGACCAGGAAAAGGTGGACAGCTATCTCTGCGTTATTGATACACTTTACAAGGTGTCGGTATATATCAAAGCGGATACAACACAGTTTGAAGAAGTTATTGTGTCATTCCACGAGGATAATAAGCGCGGTGTGGCAAGAACGAACAGCCTGATAAAAAGAAGTGACATTGATACGGTTCCTATTTTTTCGGATTGTATAACAGGGCACAGTCCGGAAACCGAACGCTATACCGTCCGGGAAATTTTTCAACGTGGCCTTAAGGAGCTTCCGATTGAACTTAGTGCAGTAAAATGCGAGGACTTTTTTCTGGTGAGCAGGAGAGCAATCGAACTTCAGTTTATCAGCTACTGCAATGATTATTTGAGAGATTTATATACAAGTGATTTGGACATTGATTTTTCTCAGGTGGAGATTTTCTCCATGCTGCAGCAAATCAGCTTTACGTCATACGGGAAAGATACTTTTTCCAGTATATCACTTCTGATTGACAGTCTTACGGCACAGAACGACAGAATCAGCAAGGCAACAGCAGATTTTGCGCTGACTACATTTGTACGTTCTCTTAAACTTACAACGGAGCAGCGAACGGAGCTTTCCATGCTTCTTCGTGAGAAGTTCAAAGTAACGGCAATCAAGGGAATCGATCTGATTCTTGACCGTGTAACCGATTTGTTACTTGATTGCGAAATCACAGACGACTAGGGTGGCTGTTCTGCGCAGTTTTTTATACTAAGGAAAAGCCCTGGCGAAGAATGGCGTTCCAGTTACTCTTTTGGAACAGAAAACGGACAACAATAACCAGGTTGCTTTCTTCTGATATTGTATAGAATGCAAGATAGCCATTTACAATAACAAAACGGATACCCCATGAAGCAAGAAACGGATCATCTACTAACCGGAATTTTTCAGGAAAGTCGGAAAGAGAGTTGATCTGTTTTTCTGCTTTGTCAATTAGGTCATCAGCTGCTTTAGGATTTTTCAAGACGAATTCAATGTGGTCTGCGGCACGAATCAAGTCTCGTTCAGCGGCTGCTGTGATGCGAATATTGTAGCTCATCGCTTACGTTTCTCTCTGATTGATGAAATTGCTTCGGAAAATGGACGGGTATTGCCGGTGGAGACATCATCCAGTCCTTCTTTAATCAGACCATAAAGTTCGAAGCGACCGGTCATTTCTTCATAGGCTTCTATGCTCATAACGGCAAGGTCGCCTTTGCCGTTTTTTGTAATAAATACCGGCTCAGTATACGTATGGCAGAATGAGGAGATTTCATTGTAATTGTTTCTAAGTTCTGCACTTGATTTAATGGTTGGCATAATTAGTACCTCCTGTTCATAACAAAATTATACACATATTTTGTTATATAGTCAATGAGATTGTGAAAATGTCAATGGAAATGTATTCCGGACGATATTGTGAGTGCATTGCAGAAAAGGCTAGATGATTTATGAATAATACGGAGCTAACCGGTACACGGGATGTGTGCGGTTAGCTCCGTTTTTCAAATTAAATCATTTTCTTTATATAGAAGCAAACTACTTCATTGCCGCAACTTCATCGAATTCATCCTGAATCTCTTTTTCCGGAGCCGGTGTAAGCAGGCTCACAACTACGATTGCGATGCAGGCGATGATAAATGCCGGAAGCAGCTCGTAGATGGCGAGGACTCCTCCCATCGGAGCAATCAGGTACTTCCATACAAATACCATAACACCGCCGGAAATCATACCGGCAAGGGCTCCGTAGCGGTTGGAACGCTTCCAGAACAGGGCAAACAGGACAACCGGACCGAAGGTGGCACCGAAGCCTGCCCATGCAAAGGATACAATGTCAAATACCGAGCTGTTCGGATTGCTTGCAAGGAAGATACCGATGACTGCGATTGCAAGTACGGTAATGCGGGCAATCAGAAGAGAAGTCTTTGGAGAACTCTTTTTGCCGAACACACCGGTTACAATGTTATGAGACACTGAGGAGGAGGCGGCAAGCAGCTGGGAATCCGCGGTGGACATGGTGGATGCCAGAATACCTGCAAGGATAATACCTGCGATAAAGGCAAAGAGTATGCCGTATTCGCTTAAAACAGAGGAAATCGCAACAATAATGCTTTCTGCGGCTGATTTGCTCTCAAACATAGGAATCGCATTATTAAGGCTCATGCTGTAGCTGATAATACCGATAAGTACCGCTACGGTCAGGGAAATGACAACCCAGACGGTAGCCACACGACGGGAAAGTCTGAGCTTCTTATCGTCATTGATTGCCATGAAACGAAGCAGAATATGCGGCATACCGAAGTAACCGAGTCCCCACGCAAGAGTGGAGGCAATGGTTAATGCGTTATAGGAGCCTACTTCACCGGTATGTACATTGTGTGTGGCGGTGAGAGAAAGGTATCCGGTTAATTCCCTTGCATTTTCAATGACAGCCGGGAAGCCGCCGGCTACGGAAATACCGAAGCCGAGTACAATGACAAGTGCTACGGACATGACGATGCTCTGGATAAAGTCTGTGGTAGACGCCGCGAGGAAGCCGCCGAGTGCGGTATATGCGACGATAACCAGAGAACTGATAATCATTGCCGGAAGATAATCTACTCCGAAAAGTGTAGAGAACAGCTTACCGCAGGCAACGAAGCCGGATGCGGTATACGGAATAAAGAAAACAACAATGATAACCGCAGAGATAAGTAAAAGAAGCTTACTCTTATCGCGGTAACGGTTTGCAAAAAATTCCGGGAGTGTGATAGAGTTGGTTTTGTGGGTATAGCGGCGGATTTTCTTAGCAACAATCAGCCAGTTTACCCATGTACCGATTGCAAGTCCGATTGCGGTCCATGCTGCTTCGGCAATACCGAAAAAGTAGGCAACACCCGGAAGTCCCATTAAGAGCCAGCTGCTCATATCGGAGGCTTCGGCGCTCATTGCGGTTACGAGCGGTCCGAGCTTACGTCCCCCTAAATAGAAATCGTCGGCAGACTTGTTTCTTTTGGAAAAGCGGAGTCCGACGGCGATAACGATTCCCAGATAAAGGATAATGGAAATCATAATACAGATTTGTTCTGTGGTCATAAAAAATTCCCCTTTCGTGCTTCTTTGTTGTAATAAAGCAAAGCGTGAATGCTCTAAACAACTAATATTGTTAAGTATAACATATGTAAGAGGGTTATACAAGTAAAAAAGGAAGTTTTTAGTGTTTTACGAAGTTTCGGGAAAATGTGCTTGCTTTTTTTTACAGATACGGTACAATATAGGATAGAGTAATTATGCAGGCAGGAATCAGAAAGGATTAGAGATATGATACAGGCAAGTAATGTTACATTAAGATTAGGAAAAAGAGCACTGTTTGAGGACGTAAATATCAAGTTTACCGAAGGAAACTGTTACGGACTGATTGGTGCGAACGGTGCAGGCAAGTCTACCTTTTTAAAGATTTTGACGGGACAGCTGGAGCCGTCCAAGGGAGAAGTGATTATTACTCCGGGACAGCGTCTTTCCTTTTTACAGCAGGATCACTTCAAATATGATGCCTATCCGGTGCTGGATACGGTTATTATGGGAAATCAGCGTTTGTACGATATTATGAAGGAAAAGGATGCTATTTACGCAAAGGAAGATTTTACCGAGGAGGACGGTATTAAGGCAAGTGAGCTGGAGGCGGAGTTTGCTACCTTAAACGGCTGGGAGGCAGAGTCCGATGCGGCAACACTTTTAAACGGTCTCGGAATTGAGACCGACCTTCACTATAAGATGATGAGCGAGTTAAAGGGCAGTGAAAAGGTGAAGGTGCTTCTTGCACAGGCCTTGTTCGGTAATCCGGATATTCTTCTTCTGGACGAGCCTACCAACCATTTGGATTTGGAGGCAATCCGCTGGTTGGAGGAGTTTTTGATTAATTTTGACAATACGGTTATCGTGGTTTCTCATGACCGTTACTTTTTAAATAAGGTATGTACCCATATTGCCGATATCGACTATGCAAAGATTCAGCTGTATGCGGGGAACTATGACTTCTGGTACGAGTCCTCCCAGCTTATGATTAAGCAGATGAAGGAAGCGAACAAGAAGAAGGAGGAAAAGATTAAGGAGCTGCAGGAGTTCATTCAGCGGTTCTCTGCGAATGCATCCAAATCCAAACAGGCAACCTCCCGTAAGCGTGCTCTGGAAAAAATTGAACTGGATGAAATTCGTCCTTCCTCCAGAAAATATCCGTACATTGATTTCAGACCGAGCCGCGAAATCGGGAATGAGGTGTTGACCGTAACGAATCTGACAAAGACGATTGACGGTGTAAAGGTGCTTGACAATCTTTCGTTTATTGTAGGAAGAGAAGATAAGATTGCGCTTGTGGGCGCGAATACTCTTGCGATTACTACCCTGTTTAAGATTTTAACAGGAGAGCTGGAGCCGGATTCCGGCAGCTTCAAGTGGGGAATTACGACAAGTCAGGCATATTTCCCGAAGGATAATACGAAGGATTTTGCTTCCGACCTTTCCATCGTGGACTGGCTGATGCCGTATTCTCCGGAAAAGGATGTAACCTATGTGCGCGGTTTCATGGGACGTATGCTGTTTGCCGGTGAGGAAGGTGTCAAGAAGGTAAATGTACTTTCCGGTGGAGAGCGTGTGCGTGTTATGCTTTCAAAAATGATGCTTATGGCAGCGAATGTCCTTTTAATGGACGAGCCGACCAACCATCTGGATATGGAATCCATTACGGCACTCAATAACGGTCTGATTAAGTTTCCGGGTGTAATTCTGTTTACGTCCCAAGACCACCAGTTTATTCAGACCATTGCAAACAGAATTATTGAGATTCTTCCGAATGGAAGTATGATTGATAAAGTATCTACTTACGATGAATATCTGGATAGCGACGAAATGGCTCGTAAGCGTCAGGCTCTTCAGGTGGAGGTAGAAGAAGAGGTTGTGACTGAGGAAGAGTAAGGTTGTTCCGGAACGGAGGGTATTTTGGAATACACGGACGGGATGTGGCAGGGAATATTTTCGGGTATGTCCGGGGCATGGCCGCGGGCAGATAAAGTATGTTTTCGGACGGTAGCAGAGGGTGCAGGGGAATGCACTCTTTTGCTGTTTGCAAAGGGAGAGGACGAACCGGTGAAGAGGATTCCCATGCTGCGTATCGGAAACAGTGCGGTATTTTATGCAGAGGTTTTGAGGAAGGATTTAAATCCGTTTGAAACCTATATGTTTGAGCGTGAGGATGGCTGCTGCTTTACCGACGCATATGCGAAGAGTATCTGCGGAAAGGCTGTCTTCGGAAAAATAGAAACACAGGTGCGGCCGAAGCTGCCGCAGACACCGGAAGAGAGAGAGGCAGGGTTTGTTTGTCCTGCTTTTTCTTCCCTGATATTTTACAAATTGCATGTGCGCGGTTTTACAAAGCATGTAAGCTCCGGGGTAAAAAAGAAAGGAACCTTTGCGGGACTTGAGGAAAAAATTCCGTATTTATCGGAGCTTGGGATTAATGCGGTGCTTCTGATGCCGGCGTATGAGTTTGACGAGTGTATGGAGGTTTCAAGCGGTTGCGGAAGTCTTTCCGCAAAACAGCTGGCTGAATACGAGGCGCGCTACGGAAGTGAGTTTGTGAAGGTTCAGCAGTCGTATGAAAAAGAAGGAAAAGAAGTAAAAACAGTTGAAAAAGTCAATTATTGGGGTTATACCGATAAAAATTATTATTTTGCACCGAAAACTTCCTATGCGGCAGAGAAAGAAAATGCGGAGGCTGAGCTGCGTCATCTGACGGATGCGCTGCATAAGGCGGGGATTGCTGTCTTTTTCGAGTTCTTTTTCCGGGATGATGTAAAGCAGTGTATGATAACGGATTGCCTTCGTTATTGGACCTATGTGTACGGAGCGGATGGGTTCCGCTTAGTCGGAGGTGACAGGGCACTGCCGCTGCTATTGGAAGACCCGTATTTATCCGGGGTGAAGTTTTTGGTAACGGAGTATCGCGGAAACGGCTTCTCTACGGGGAACGGGTTTGAAGAACGCCGTGTGGCGCTGTACAATGACGGGTTTCGTAATGTTATGCGGCGTTTTGTAAAGGGCGATGAAAATGTGGTAGGCGAATTTGTAAACAACCTGAGTTCGGATACGGCGGAGTACGCACAGATACGGTATATCGCGGACCAGAACGGTTTTTCTTTGTATGATATATATGCTTACGACAGAAAGCATAACGAGGAAAACGGGGAAGAAAACAGGGACGGAGAGACGTATAATCATAGCTGGAATTGCGGCATTGAGGGCGAGACGGCAAAGAAGAAAATAAGGCTGCTCCGGGAAAGACTCCGGAAAAACGCTCTCAGCACGGTATTTCTGGCACAGTCCGTACCGCTTTTGTTTGCCGGTGACGAGCTTTGTCATACAAAGTCAGGAAATAATAATGCATATTGTCAGGATAATGAGATTTCATGGCTTAACTGGCGGCTGAATAAGGAAAAAAGGGAGCAGCTTGCTTTTGTAAAGGAGTTAATTGCGTTTCGGAAGGAACACGGAGTTTTATGCGGCGGACGTAAGCTTCGCGGAAGTGACTGGAAGGGAGTAGGGATGCCTGATATTTCGTATCACGGTGTAACCCTCTGGCAGCCTGATTTTGCGCCGTACAGCCGCACGGTATCGGTGCTTCTTAGCGGAGCATACAGTCCGACTGAGAGAGAAGATGACCTATACCTGTTGTTTAATATGCACTGGGAAGAGCTTTTGTTTGCATTGCCGGTCGAATTTCATGCCGGGAAGGTGGAGAACGCATGGGAAATTGCACTAAGCACCTCAGGAGAAAGTGAGATTGTTAATATAAATAAAGGAAAACAGGTGGCAGTAACAGCAGATGAGTCATTGACGGAGTGTTACTGTAAGGTTCCGGCACGTTCTGTTGTAGTTTTGAAAAGAAAGGGAACTATGTAAAATTTCCGTGCAGGCTTGTGCGTTACATTTCATACGCATGTGCCTGCACGGACAAAGTCTACTGGAAGTTATGATTCTGTACGATTTCGTCGTATAAATCAAGAACGCAGTATTTTTCCTCATCAAAATGCTTACAGTTGGTGCAGGAAATGTCGCTCGTGTCGCAACAGCTGTTAGAAATTCTTGTCTCACTCATCGGTTCATAAGCACTACATTCTTTTGCTACCTTACGATAGGTTTCAAAGCTTGCACGCATGGAATGTCTCCTTTCAAAAACATATATACGAAAACGCAGCCGCAGAAAAATCACGGCGTTGTTCGGTTACGCAGTTAGTTTGTGCAATGTTTTCCGGAATTATGATAGAAATTTCAGTGCAGAAAGGAAAAGATATGTTTTCGGGTACGGTTGAGGATTTAAAATCATTTATGTCTGTGTTACTTCGCGGAGAATTGTTTGATGCATGGGAAGTAACGGAAGCAAAGGTAGAAACTTTTTTTGAGCTTTCCGTAAACGGAAGACTGAAAAAAGATTTTTTCGAGGAACAGGATAATTTAGGGAGGGATTTTGCCAAATGGGGTGAGATAAAGGAGATTTTTTTTCAGGCAATCAAAGGGAAACGACTTCCCGGTATGCTTCGGATTGTGCTGGCGGCGGAAAAGGAACGGACTGGCCGTATTTTGAGAGAGTGCGGGAAAGAGAAAGAAGAGGCAGGAGCGGTGTTATATCTGAATATACGATATTCGGCAAACGGCTGTCAGGTAATAAGCGGTGTGTCTCATGTGGGCTTTACATTGGATAAGTCGTTGGAATACGCATGGGATACGGAATTGCAGAGCTTTTTGAAAGAAAATAAAATTGCTGTTAGCACTCATTAAAGATGAGTGCTAAATTTTTCTTGACATTTGGATAAAACGGTATTATAGTAGATATATCGCAAAAAGCCGGATTGACATTTTGTCGGGAGAGGGGAGCAAAAGTCTGTGCAGGAAACAAAGACACGGGCTATCCTGACGAAAACGGCGGTATCAGGAAAGGAGACAGTATTATGAGTAATGTTATGGAAGAAAAGGGCAGCCTGTCAATTAATTCGGAAAATATATTTCCGATTATTAAAAAGTGGTTATATTCGGATCACGACATCTTTTACCGTGAATTGATTTCAAACGGATGTGATGCGATTACGAAGATGAAGAAGCTTGAGGTTATGGGTGAAGTGACACTTCCGGAGGATAATGAGTGGAAGGTGACGGTGCAGGTAAGCCCGGAGGAAAAGACCATTAAAATTATCGATAACGGTATCGGTATGACGGCAGACGAGGTAAAACAGTACATTAACCAGATTGCATTTTCCGGTGCGCAGGCCTTTGTTGAGAAGTATAAGGACAAGACCAACGAGGACTGTATTATCGGTCACTTCGGTCTGGGATTCTATTCCGCATTCATGGTTGCCCATAAGGTGACAATCGATACGAAGTCTTATAAGGATGAGCCGTCGGTTCACTGGGAGTCCGAGGAAGGCGTGGATTTTGAAATGTCGGAGGGGACTCGCACAGAGCGCGGTACGGAGATTACGCTGTACTTAAACGAGGATAGCTACGAGTTTTCCAATGAATACCGTGCAAAGGAAGTAATCGAGAAATACTGCTCCTTTATGCCGACCCCGATTTTCTTTGAAAACGTAGATGCTCCGGCAAAAGAGGAAAAAAAGTCTGAGTCTTCTGAGGAAAAGGATGGAGAAGCAAAGGACGGCGGCGAAACAGAGGAAAAGAAGCCGCAGCCGATTAATGACCCGAATCCGCTCTGGACAAAGCATCCGAACGAGTGCACCGAGGAGGAGTATAAGAAATTCTATCGTGATGTATTCCATGACTACAAGGAGCCGTTGTTCTGGATTCATTTGAATATGGATTATCCGTTTAACTTAAAGGGTATTTTGTACTTCCCGAAGATTAATACGGAATATGAGAACCTGGATGGTGTGATTAAGCTTTACAGCAATCAGGTATTTATTGCGGATAATATTAAGGAAGTCATTCCGGAGTTCCTGCTTTTGTTAAAGGGCGTGATTGACTGCCCTGACCTGCCGCTTAATGTATCCAGAAGCGCACTGCAGAATGACGGCTTTGTAAAGAAGATTTCTGATTATATTACAAAGAAGGTAGCAGATAAGCTTTCCGGTATGTGCAAGGTAGAGCGTGAGGCGTATGAGAAATACTGGGATGATATCAGCCCGTTCATTAAGTTCGGCTGCTTAAAGGATGAAAAGTTCGGTGAGAAGATGAAGGATTATATGCTCTTTAAGAACTTAGAGGGTAAGTATCTGACCTTAGAGGACTATGTCAAGGCCGCAAAGGAAGCTGCCGGAGAGCCGGAGGAGGCACCGATTGTAGAAAACGCAGACGGAACTTCCGCAACCGGTGAGGAAGGTGAGAATGCAGAGGAGTCCGCAGAGGAGAAAAAACAGGTTGTTTACTATGTAACGGATGAGAGACAGCAGAGTCAGTACATCAACATGTTTAAGGAAGCAGGGCTTGATGCTATTTTCTTAACCCATAACATTGACCAGCCGTATATTTCAAAGCTTGAGTATGACAACAAGGAAATTCGTTTCCAGCGTATCGATGCAGACCTTACGGAGACCTTTAAGGAAGAGGTAACGGAGAACGAGGAAGACTGGAAGAAGATGACCGATACCGTGACGGAGCTGGTAAAGAAGGCACTGAACAAGGAAAAGCTTACCGTAAAGGTAGAAAAGCTGAAAAATGAAAAGGTTGCCTCCATGATTACGCTTTCCGAGGACAGCCGCAGAATGCAGGATATGATGAGGATGTACAATATGTCCGGTATGGACCCGTCCATGTTCGGCGGCGAGGGTGAGACTCTTGTGTTAAACGCAAATCATCCGCTTGTAAAGTATGTCTTCGAGCATAAGAAGAGCAAGAATGCTTCCGTTATTTGCGAGCAGCTTTACGATTTGGCTATGCTTTCCCATAAGCCGCTGGCACCGGAAGAAATGACAAAGTTTATCGAGAGAAGTAATGAGATTATGCTGCTTCTTACGAAGTAATCATTTTATGTCAGGAGAACAACAGACAGAAGGGTGGCCGCCCCCGGTTTGTGGGGGGGCCCCGATTTTTTTGTGGTGGCTAAATATATTTTTTTAATATGGTTTTTTGGTTATTTT